>DLSX01000242.1 GCA_002500765.1 Neorhizobium sp. UBA7851 | reverse complement strand
TCCAGCGCATGCATCGTGCGTTGCTCACGCTCAGCGCGACCGATGCCGCGCATTTCGAGCGGGAAAGAGACATTGCCGCCGACCGTCATATGCGGCCAGAGGGCATAGTCTTGGAAAACCATGCCGAGATTGCGCTTTTCCGGCGGTGCGAACATGCCGCTCGCGGCATCGGCCACTACCTGGCCGGCAATCGACACGGAACCTTTGCTGGGCGCCAGAAGCCCGGCGACCAATCGAAGAAGCGTGGTCTTGCCGCAACCGGACGGGCCGAGCAGAGCCAGCGTCTTGCCCTGCCCCAGCGCGACGTCGATGCCCTTGAGCACCGGCGTCGCACCATAGTGCAGCTCCAGTCCGGCCGCAGACACGGCAACATTGCTTGCAGGGCGTTCAATTGTCATGGGAACCGGCGTCGGAAAAAGATGATGCCGGTTCCTTAGTCAGCCCACATGACAGGAAAGTTACACTTTCATGACGGCAGGATGACAGTTGTCGATGGTTACCGACGCCGGATCAGGCGTCGCTGCCTGTAAGTTCCGATACCATCGCCAGTCCTTTCTTCTTCAGCATCGCCGTCGGATCCGGCAGCTTGCCGCGGAAAGCCTTGTAGGTGACTTCAGGATCGATCGAGCCGCCAACCGAATAGATGTTGTTCTTGAGCTTGCGCGCCATCACGGGATCAAACGCATTGCCGACTTCTTCGAAGGCCGAGAACGCATCCGCATCCAGTACTTCCGACCACATGTAGGAATAATATCCGGCTGCATAACCTTCGCCGGAAAACACGTGCTGGAAATGCGGCGTTGCATGGCGCATCACGAGCGAAGCCGGCATTTTCAGTTCCGAGAGGATTTCCGCCTGCACCGCCATCGGATCATCCGCCGGGGCGCGGGTATGGAAGGCCATGTCGACCAGCGCCGATGCCGTGAACTCGACCGTCGCAAAACCGGCATTGAAGGTGCGTGCCGCCAGAACCTTGTCGAGCAGCTCCTTCGGCATCGGCTTGCCGGTCTCGTAATGCACGGCGTATTTTTCGAGAATTTCCGGCACGGTCAGCCAGTGTTCGTAAAGCTGCGACGGCAGTTCGACGAAATCGCGCGACACGCCCGTGCCGGAAACCGACGGATAGGTCACGTCCGACAGCATGCCATGCAGCGCATGGCCGAATTCGTGAAACAGCGTGCGTGCATCATCGAGCGACAAGAGCGCCGGTTTGCCTTCCGCCGGCTTGGCGAAATTGCAGACATTGTAGATGATCGGCAACTCGCCCTTAGCCCCGTTCTTCAACGGCAGCTTGTGCTGCGACTGGAACGAACTCATCCACGCCCCGGAGCGCTTGGAAGACCGGGCGAAATAATCGCCGAGGAAGAGCGCCTTCAACGCACCGCTCTCGTCACGCAGTTCGAACACCCGCACATCCGGGTGATAGGCCGCAATGCCCTTCAATTCGTTCAGCGTTACGCCGAACAGCCGCTTGGCGACATCGAAGCAGGCTTCGATGACCTTTTCCAGCTGCAGATAGGGCTTCAGTTCGGATTCGGAGAAGGAGAAGGTCCGCTCGCGCAGCTTCTCGGCATAATAACGCCAGTCCCAAGCCATGACCGGATGGTTTTTACCTTCCTCCGCCACCAGCTTGCCGAGGCTCGCCTCTTCTTCCAGCGCCTTGGAGCGGGCCTTGTGCCAGACCTTGTGCAGCAGGTCGTTCACATTGTCGGCGGTCTTTGCCATCGTGTTGTCGAGCTTCAGGGCCGCGAAATTCTCGTAACCGAGAAGCGTCGCCTTTTCCGCACGCAGGGCCAGCGTCTCGCGAACGATCGCGACATTGTCCCGTGCACCACCATTTTCACCGCGCGCCACCCAGGCCTTGAATGCCTGTTCGCGCAGGTCGCGCCGGGCCGAAAATGTCAGGAACGGCTCGATGATCGAGCGCGACAGCGTCACCATGCAACCGCCGGCCTCGCCGCGATCCTTGGCGGCAGCGGCCATCGCATCGCGCAGAAAATCCGGCAGGCCTTCAAGTTCGGCCTCTTCGGTCAGCTTCAGCGACCATTCCTTTTCGTCTCCGAGAACGTTCTGGCCGAACTGCGCTCCGAGACCGGCCAGCTTTTCGCCGATCGATGAAAGCCGGTCCTGCTCCGGCTTGTCGAGCTTGGCACCCGATTTTACGAAACCTTTCCAGTGGCGCTCCAGCACCCGCTCCTGCTCAAGCGTCAGCCCAAGCTCCGCCCGCTTTTCCCACAAGGCATCGATACGGGCGAAAAGGGCGGCATTGGTGCCGATCTTCGAATAATGCCGGGACATTTTGGGCGCGATTTCCCGCTCCAGCGCCTGGATCGTCTCGTTCGTATGCGCACCAGCCTTGCCCCAGAACAGGGAGGAAACGCGGGAAAGCTCGTCACCGGCGATTTCCAGCGCCACGACCGTGTTCTCGAAGCTCGGCGCTTCCGGGTTGTTGGCGATCGCATCGATCTCTGCCTCGTGGCTTTTGAGCGCCACCTCGAAAGCGGGGGCAAAATCCTCGTCCTTCAGAAGATCGAACCGCGGCAGGCCTTCATGCCCGCTCCAATCGACAAGGGCACGGTTGATAGAAGCGTTGGCCATAAGGGAGATCCTTCTGCGATTCTCAAATTGTTTCTTGTCTACAGGATAGGTTGTCGGGTGTATGGTTCAAGTCCGATGAAGCGAAGCTTCACGCACTCGTTCCCCCGCGCGCCGAGCTTTTCCGTTTGCGACCACGCGGAAAGATAGTAAGTCAGCCTTATGAGCCTTCCAGTCAAAATCTCCCATGATGCGCCGCAAGGCGATCTGCTGGGCCTGTTGATCGTCGATACCGCGCGCGCATTGCGAACGGCATTCGAAAATCGCATCAACGCGGCGGGGCTCGGCCTCACGCCCGGCGAGGCCAGGGCGCTGATCCACATCGCCGACCACGAAGGCAGCCGGCAGCTCGACATCGCCTCGCAGATGGGCGTGGAGCCGATGACGCTTTGCACCTATCTCGACAAGCTGCAGATGCTGGGCCTGATCGAACGCCACAAATGCGTAGCCGATCGGCGCGCCAAGCGGATCGGCCTCACAAAGACGTCGGATGACATGATCCGCAGGATCCGGGCGGAACTCCACGTCATTCTCGACCACGCGACATCCGGCCTGTCGCAAGAGGCGAAAAGGCATCTGGAAGCGTCGCTTGCCGTGGTCAACAGGAACCTGCAGGAAACGTCTTCTCTCGCTCCCCCGGGTGTCGATGAACGCCACTGAGACCTCTGCTCGTCCGCCGATCATGAGCGAAAGGCGCACGACGGTGCTCGGCGCCCTGCTGACTGCAATCGGCCCGGTTTCGATGGCAGTCTACACGCCCGCGATGCCGGAACTGGTTCGCGCCTTTGGCACGACGGATGCGGCCATCAAGCTCTCCCTCTCGCTTTATTTCGGCGGCTTTGCCCTTGCCCAGCTGCTTGCCGGGCCTGTCTCGGATGCTTTCGGCCGGCGCAAGGCATCCATCGCCTTCCTGGCGATCTATGTTTTTGGTTCACTGATCGCAGCGCTGGCGATCGATGTAAACTGGATCCTGGCGGGACGCCTGATCCAGGGTATCGGTGCTTCGGTAGGCGTCACCGTCGCTCGCGCCGCCGTCCGCGACCAGTTTGTCGGCGCGCAGGCATCCCGCATCATGAACATGATCGGCATCATCCTCGCCATCGGTCCGGCGCTCGGACCGACGCTCGGAGGGCTTGCGCTTTCGGCCTTCGGCTGGCAGTCGATCTTCCTGCTGATGATCGCTTTCGGGGGCGGTGCGCTTCTGGCCTGCATCTTCGTGCTCAGGGAAACGGCGATCCCTGACCGCTCGCGCCTGCAGCCCGTCACGCTCGTGCGGACCTATGCTGGCCTGATCACCGATCTTCGCTTTCTCCTGCCGTCGCTGATTCTCGGCGGCTCGATCGGTGCGCTTTACGCCCAGGGCACGATGTTGCCCTTTGTCCTTATTGATGTCGTGGGCCTGAGCCCGACCGAATTCGGCCTCGGCATGCTGGCGCAGACCGGTTCGTACCTCACTGGCTCGATTGTCCTGCGTCTGATCTCGGGCCGGATTTCCGGTCCCGCCGCCGTCGCGACCGGCGTCAGTTTCTGCGGCGTGGGCGGTCTGCTGATGTTCCTGTCCGTCCACCTGCTTTATCCGACATTCCTGTCGATCATGGTCCCGGTCGGCATATGCACTTTCGGCATCGCCTTTCTGTCGCCCCATGTCGTAACCACGGGCCTTGCAGCCTTTCCCAAGGTGGCCGGCTCGGCTTCGGCCCTGATGGGCTTTATCCAGATGGGCGGCGGTTTTGCCGGCGGGCTTGCAGCAGCAACGTTCACCAGCCCGCTCACTTCCTTCGGCACGATCATTCCCATCATGGAATTCACCGCGGTGGCGAGCTATCTCGCCTATCGTTTCGTCAGCAGGCGCCAATAAAAAACCCCGCTGCGGTAACAGCGGGGTCTGTTCCGAAATCGGAAAAACCGACTACTTGATCTGGTTACGCTTGGCGAGCGTGCGCAGGCGCAGCGAATTCAGCTTGATGAAGCCGGCTGCATCCTTCTGGTCATAGGCGCCGTGATCGTCCTCGAAGGTGACCAGCGCGTCGGAGTAAAGCGACTTGTCGCTTTCGCGGCCGGTGACCATGACATTGCCCTTATAGAGCTTCAGGGTGACTTCGCCTTCGACATGTTCCTGGCTCTTGTCGATCAGGGCCTGCAGCATTTCGCGCTCCGGCGAGAACCAGAAGCCGTAATAGATCAGCTCGGCATATTTCGGCATCAGCTCATCCTTGAGGTGAGCTGCACCACGGTCGAGCGTGATACTCTCGATTGCGCGGTGAGCGGTAAGCAGGATCGTGCCGCCGGGCGTTTCGTAGACGCCGCGCGACTTCATGCCGACGAAACGGTTTTCGACGAGGTCGAGACGGCCGATGCCGTTGTCGCGGCCATAATTGTTGAGCTGTGCGAGCAGGGTTGCCGGCGACATCTCGACACCGTTGATCGAGACGGCGTCACCCTTGCGGAAGCCGATCTTGATCGTCGTTGCCTGATCGGGAGCGGCTTCCGGCGAAATGGTGCGCATATGCACGTATTCTGGAGCCTCGACGGCCGGATCTTCGAGAACCTTGCCTTCGGATGACGAGTGCAAGAGGTTGGCGTCGACGGAGAACGGCGCTTCGCCCTTCTTGTCCTTGGCAACCGGGATCTGGTGCTGTTCGGCAAAGTTCAAAAGGTCGGTACGGCTCTTGAACGACCAGTCGCGCCACGGGGCGATGATCTTGATGTCGGGGTTCAAGGCATAGGCCGACATTTCGAAACGAACCTGGTCATTGCCCTTGCCGGTCGCGCCGTGAGCGATCGCGTCTGCGCCGGTCTTCTTCGCGATCTCGATCAGGTGCTTGGAAATCAGCGGACGGGCGATCGACGTGCCGAGCAGGTAGACGCCTTCATAAACGGCATTGGCACGGAACATCGGGAAAACGAAATCGCGGACAAATTCTTCGCGGACGTCCTCAATGAAGATTTCCTTGATGCCCAGCATCTCGGCCTTCTTGCGCGCCGGCTCGAGCTCTTCGCCCTGACCGAGGTCGGCGGTGAAGGTGACGACTTCGGCGTTGAGCTCGGTCTGCAGCCATTTCAGGATGATCGAGGTGTCGAGACCGCCGGAATAGGCGAGAACGACCTTCTTTACGTCTTTCGGGAGTGCCATGATGAATATGTCCGTCTGCGGGTGGCGGCGGAGACAAATCCGCCGAAATTGGATCGCCGAAGTTTTTAGCGAGTTTCTGCAGTCACGCAAGGAAAACCCGGAGAAACCCCTTCAGAGATGACGCCGCACGTTCATGCGCTGGTGAAGAACGCGGATGATTGCGATGCGAGTATCCGTCTGACGGTAGATAACGACGTGAGACCTGAAAGACAGCGCAAGATAATTTCGCTTTAGATCCGGGAGCATCCGGCCGGATCGATGTCCTTCGGCAAGCATTCGGCACACATCCCGGAGTTCGAAAGTATAGGCTTCGGCCTTCTCGAAGCCCCAATGCTCTTCCGTGTAGTCGTAGATTTCGTCGATATCGGCTTCGGCCTTTGGCGAGAAGACAAGCGTCTTCATCGTTTCGCGCGCTGTGCCCTTTTGCGCTCGATGAAGGCGTCGAAATCGAATTCCCGCGGCTCTCCCGAAGCCTCCCCGTCATCGATCGCCGCCCGGAGCGCCTCGATCTCGTCCTCTTCGCTTTGCTTCAAAAGCTTGAGCGCCTCTTCGATCACTTCGCTTTCGGAGGCATAACGTCCGTCATCCACCTGCTTTTTGACATAGGCGGCCGTTTCTTCATCCACCCTGATCGATATGATCTCGCCCATCGGCCTGGCTCCGCTTCAATATCCAGTCATGTTGACGGAATAGCGATAAGTACCATATCCCGCCGGACCTTTGAACAGCAGCGTCATAGAGGAGACCGACCCATGACCGTTACTCATCCCGCTCTGAAGAAGGACAATGTCGCCGTCATCACCGGAGCCGCATCCGGCATCGGGTTGGCAGCAGCGAAGGAATTTGCCCGCCTCGGCCTATCGGTCGTGCTTGTCGATCTGGAAGGCGAAAAGCTTGTCGAGGCGTGCCGCGAAGTCACCGCACTCGCCGAAGGCGGCGAACACGACGTCGCGGCGATCGGCACCGACGTGTCGAAACCGGACGAGATTGCAGCGCTTGAGCGCGCCGTCATCCAGCGTTTCGGCCGCGTCCATGTGCTGATGAACAATGCCGGCATCCAGCCCGGCAGCAGCATTTTCGGCCCGCAGGCCAATTGGGACAACGTGCTCGCCGTCAACCTGATGGGCGTCGTCAACGGCAGCCGCATCTTTGGCCCCGCGATGATCGCCCATGGCGAACCGGCGCTGATCATCAACACCGGCTCCAAACAGGGCATCACCACCCCGCCCGGCGATCCCGCCTACAACGTCTCGAAATCCGGCGTGAAAACCTTTACCGAGGCGCTGCAGCACGAATTGCGCAACACCGAAGGCTGCCAGGTCTCGGCGCATCTTCTGATCCCCGGCTTCGTCTTCACCCCGCTTGCCGCGGGTGGCCGGACCGAAAAGCCGGAAGGCGCCTGGACTTCGGAACAGACGATAGACTTCATGATCGACAGCCTCGGTCGCGGCGATTTCTACATTCTTTGCCCCGACAATGATGTCGATCGCGCCACCGACGAACGCCGCATGGCCTGGGCGATCGGCGACATTATCGAGAACCGCCCGCCGCTGTCGCGCTGGCATCCGGAATTCGCCGAAGCATCAAAGAAATTCATCAACGGCAGCTAATATATTTATTTGGCAGAATCTCGAAAGCTGGATAACCATGCCGGCAATCATCCAGCTTTCGAGTGCCGCCATGGAATTCCTGCCGAGCCTTCCCGCCCTTCTCGCCTTCACGGCTGCCGGACTTCTTCTGGCGATCACGCCCGGACCCGACATGACATTGTCGATCAGCCGCGCGCTCGGCGAAGGCCGTCGGCCAGCGCTCTATACCGTGCTCGGAACAAGTCTCGGCGTCGTCTGCCACACGCTGCTCGTCGCCTTCGGTGTCTCGGCCCTGATCACCGCGTCACCCACGGCGTTCTTCGTGCTCAAGACCGGTGGAGCGGCCTATCTTCTCTGGCTCGCCATCCAGGCCATCCGTTTCGGCTCGAAACTGTCGGTGGAGAAGGTCGAACGGCAGGAGAGCAGCGCGCTTGCCAATATTTCCGCCGGCTTCTGGGTCAATATCCTGAACCCCAAGGTCGTGATCTTCTTCATGACCTTCCTGCCCCAGTTCGTCTCGGCGCATGATCCGCATGTGACCGGCAAGCTGATCTTCTTCGGAATATATTTCATCGTCATCGGCATGCCGGTGAACCTGATCGTCGTACTGGCCGCGGATAAGCTCTCCGCATGGCTTCAGGCCAATCCCAAAATCCTGCGCGGCATCGATTACACCTTTGCCGGCGTCTTCTCGATCTTCGCAGCAAAAATCTTCTTCACCCAGGCACGCTGAAAGTTGGCACGCTGACACATGGCCTGCTGACCGGCATCAGCCGATCAGCAGCGCGTCGTCGTCCAGCGTTTCGCCGCGCATCTTGCGGAACATGGCGATCAGGTCTTCGACCTGCAGGTCCTTGCGGCTGTCGCCGCTGACGTCGAGAATGATCTCGCCACCATGCAGCATGATGGTGCGATGGCCGAAATCCAGTGCCTGACGCATCGAATGCGTCACCATCAGTGTCGTCAGCTTGCGCTCGGAAACGACCCGCTGGGTCAGCTTCATGATGAATTCCGCCATGCCCGGATCGAGCGCCGCCGTATGTTCGTCGAGCAACAGCACTTCCGAACCCGAGAGCGTCGACATGACCAGAGAGACTGCCTGACGCTGACCGCCGGACAACAGGTCCATGCGGTCCTTCATACGGTTTTCGAGACCCAGATTGAGCTCGGAAATCCGGTCGCGGAAAAGTTCACGGCGACGCGGACCGAGCGCCGAGCGCAGGCCGCGACGTTCGCCACGGCGAGCGGCGAGCGCAAGATTTTCCTCGATCGACAGAGAACCGCAGCTTCCGGTCAACGGATCCTGGAACACGCGAGCAACGAGGCCGGCGCGCGCGGACGTGGATTTGCGGGTCACGTCGGTATTGCCGATCATGACCTTGCCTTCGTTTGCCAGAACGTCGCCGGCGAGAACGCCGAGCAGGGTCGATTTGCCGGCGCCGTTCGAACCGATGACGGTGACGAAGGACCCTTCCTCGATCGTCAGGTTGACGCCCTTCAGCGCTTCCTTCTGCAGCGGCGTGCCCTTGCCAAAAGTGACATGAATATTCTTGAGATCGATCATGACGAAGCTCCCCGGCGCAGGCGCGGCAGAACGAGCGCCACGGCCACCAGAACGGCAGTGACGAGATTGAGGTCGGAGGCCTTCAGGCCCAGAGCATCCGTCGACAATGCAAGCTGGATGGCAATGCGGTAAAGGATCGAGCCGACAACGCAGCCGATCAGCGCCAGCAGGATACCGCGCGCGCCAAACAGCGTTTCACCGATGATGACAGCCGCGAGCCCGACGACAATGGTGCCGACGCCGGACGTGACATCGGCAAAACCGTTGGTCTGCGCAAACAATGCGCCACCGAGCGCCACGAGCGCATTGGACAGGGCGAGACCCAGATAGACCTGCCAGCTGGTATCGATGCCCTGCGCCCGCGACATGCGCGGATTGGCGCCGGTTGCCCGCATCGCGAGCCCGGCATCGCTTTCGAGAAAGCGCCAGACGGCAATGACGGCGATAACGACCAGAATACCGACAAACAGCGGACGCACATAGACTTCACGCAGGCCCAGGCCGAAGAACGGGCTCAGCATCGTATCGGCATTGATCAGCGCCACGTTCGGCTTTCCCATCACCCGAAGATTGACGGAAAAAAGCGCGATCATCGTCAGGATCGACGCAAGCAGGTTGAGGATACGGAAACGCACATTGAGAAACGCCGTCACCATGCCGGCAGCGGCGCCGGCAAGCATGGCGGCCCCGGCGGCTATCCACGGATTGATGCCGACGGTAATCAGCACGGCGGCGACAGCCGCACCAAGCGGAAACGATCCATCGACCGTGAGATCGGGAAAATCGAGCACCCGGAAGGCGAGAAATACGCCGATGGCAACGAAGGCGAATACCAGCCCGAGTTCCACGGCACCCCAGAAGGCGATCTGACTAAGCACCTTTCGTGCTCCCCTCATTTACCCGGACTTGTTGCGCCGGTTGGTCGTCGATCACACCGGACAGCGAAAACCGCCATCCGGTGCGTTGCTGGATGAGCGTCTTATTCGACGGTGCGGGTGGCGCGCGATACGATTGCTTCCGGCAGGGTCACGCCCATACGGGCTGCGGCACCCTTGTTGATGACGAGATCGGTACCGGCGGCAACCGTCACCGGAATGTCGCCGGGAGCCTCACCCTTCAGGATACGGGCAACGATCGCGCCGGTCTGCTTGCCCACGTCGAAATAGTTGAAGCCGAGAGCGGCGACTGCACCGCGATCCACCGAGCCGGTATCGGCGGCATAAAGCGGGATCTTCGCTTCTTCGGCAACGCCGACGGCGGCTTCGAAAGCGGAGACGATCGTATTGTCGGTCGGGATGTAGAAGACATCGGCGCGGCCGACCAAGCCACGGGCCGCACCCTGCACTTCGGCGGACTTCGTGGCGACCGACTCGATCACCGTCATGCCGTTCTTGGCAGCTTCTTCCTTCAGCGCGGCCAGGATCGAGACGGAATTGGTCTCAGCCGTGTTGTAGAGGAAACCGATGGACTTGGCGTTCGGCGAGATTTCCTTGATCAGCTTGATATGCTCGGCAACCGGCGACATGTCGGAAAGGCCGGTAACGTTGCGGCCCGGCTTGGCAACATCCTTCACCAACTGCGCGCCAACGGGATCGGAAACAGCAGTGAAGACGACCGGGATATCGCGGGTGGCGGAAACGACGGCCTGGGCCGAAGGCGTGGAGATCGGCACGATGACGCTCGGCTCTTCGCCGACGAACTGGCGCGCGATCTGCGCGGCCGTGCCTGGATTACCCTGCGCGGACTCATAAAGGAATTTGAGGTTTTCGCCTTCCTTGTAGCCGGCTTCGGCAAGTGCTTCCTTCACACCGTCGCGGGCGGCATCAAGGGCCGGATGTTCAACGATGGCAGTGACAGCAACGGTGACATCTGCAGCCTTGACGGGCATGGCAAGAGCTGTCGCCGCAGCAAGGGCGAGAATGAGAGCGCGCATAGGTTTCCTCCAGGCATATTTTCAGCTTTTGGGCTTCTTATGGAGCATGCCGCGCGAAATCAACAACGACCTGGCCGCAGCGGGCGATCCGTAAGCCGGAGAAGGCTGCTTTTGGCCATCCTGAAACAAATGCATCACAGTCGCCAGAACTGGCGAACACGGCCGATGGAATAACCCTAACGACTTGTCATGACAGACTGCCGGGACGCCCCAACCGTAACGATATCAGTCGTCGTCCTCACCGTGACCGGCGATCATCATCGCCTCGAAGGCCAGACGCTCGGTCTTGCGCATCCGCTCCGATTCCGACTTCAGCTGGCCGCAGGCTGCGAGAATATCGCGGCCGCGCGGCGTGCGGATCGGCGAGGCATAACCCGCCTGATTGATGAAATCGGCGAATTTCTCGATCGTCGCCCAGTCGGAGCACTGGTAATTGGTGCCCGGCCACGGGTTGAACGGGATGAGGTTGATCTTCGCCGGAATGCCCTTCAACAGCTGAACCATAAGCTTGGCGTCTTCCAGGCTGTCATTGACGTCCTTCAGCATCACATATTCGAAGGTGATGCGGCGGGCATTCGACAGGCTCGGATAGGCGCGGCAGGCGTCGAGCAGTTCCTTCAGGGGATATTTCTTGTTGATCGGCACCAGCATGTCACGCAGCTCGTCGCGAACCGCATGAAGCGAGATCGCCAGCATCACGCCGATTTCTTCACCGGTGCGATAGATCTCCGGCACGACGCCCGACGTCGACAGCGTCACGCGACGCTTCGACAGGGACAGGCCGTCACCATCGGTGGCGATCAGAAGCGCGGTCTTGACGCTGTCGAAATTGTAGAGCGGCTCGCCCATGCCCATCATCACGATATTGGTGACCTTGCGGTCGCCGGTCGGAACGAAGGCGCCGGGCGGCGTGTCGGCACCCGGAAAATCGCCCAGACGGTCGCGGGCGAGCAGAAGCTGCGACAGGATTTCTTCGGCCGTCAGGTTGCGAACCAGTTTCTGCGTGCCGGTGTGACAGAAGGAACAGGTCAGCGTGCAGCCGACCTGGCTGGAAATGCACAGCGTGCCGCGGCCTTCTTCCGGAATGTAGACGGTCTCGATCTCCACCGGACGGCCTGCACCGCGCGACGGAAAGCGTAAGAGCCACTTGCGGGTGCCGTCATTGGAGATCTGTTCCTCGACGATTTCGGGACGTGCAATGGTGAAATGCTCCTTCAGCATCTCGCGCATGTCCTTGGCGACATTGGTCATCGCGTCGAAATCGGAAACGCCGCGGATATAAAGCCAGTGCCAGAGCTGGTTGACGCGCATGCGCAGCTGCTTTTCCGGCACACCCTTTTCATGCAGGGCTTTTGCCATCTGCGGCCGCGTCAGGCCGATCAGCGATGGCTTGGACGTGAAAAGATCCGGATTGGCGACCAGCGGCTTCTTGGCGATGGCGCCGGGGGCAAAGGCCTCTGTGACTGACATTTTTTATCCCGTTCGAGCACATGACCATCGCCACCGCGGGTCGGCGGAAGGGCTCGGGCATGTCTGTGCGTGAAACCTGTTTTGGCCGCGGCAACATCAGGCCCGACCATGTTGAGCGCGCCTTTAGCATCAAAATGGGGCCAAGTCACGCTGTCTTCAAGAAACACGAAAGGCCGATCCATGGACCGGCCTTCGTCAGGAAATACGGCGCAGGGCCTACTTGCAGGATTCGATCTGCTTCAGCGCTGCGGAAATGCCGGCGAGCTGGTAGGTGTAGGAAGTCTTTGTGCCGCGACCGGAAACCGCGCTGACGCTCATCGAGCTTCCGCCCTTCATCGCGGCGACGAGCGCCGGTTCTTCGGCGGCATTCTCCACCCAGGCGGCCCTTTCCTTGGTGAACATGGTGAAGGCCTTGCCATCGATGGTGACGGTAACCTTCGAATTGGCCTGCAGCGGATAGCCGACCATTGCCTGCGGCTCATACGAAACGCTCTGGCCCGGGCGCTGCGATACGATGAAGAAAATGTCGCCGTGATCGACCGTTGCGGGTTCCTTCGTCGTCGGAACCGAAAGGACATAGCAGACCGTACTGTTGCCGGACTTGTAGGAATAGGCGCCCCATGCCTTGAACTGCTGGATGCGGGTCGGCGTCTGAGCCGAGGCGAAGCCTGCGCTTACGACGGTAAGAGCAAGGGCGAGTGCGACTGTGCGTGCGGACATGGTTTCCTGCCGGGTTTTGTTATACGTGACGCTTCAACGGTGAGAGTGGGTGAAGCGGGCCATGATCTGGTTCATTTTGACTTAATTCTGGTTACCAATCCGTCAACACCGGAACTGGTTGCGCGCTCGCTGGAATATGCAGTCAATGACACAAGGAATAGGGCAACAGTTTGTCCTCTTCCAAACTCCCGCAATGACATTAGTATGGCTACATAGATGCGAATTTGAGCTTTGAAAGAATTGCGTAGTTTGGATGCAGGGTAACGACCGGGACTACTTTGCGCGCTTGACCATGGCGGTTGCCGTGGAGCGTGATCAGGCAGCCTTTGGCGTGCTCTTCGATCATTTTGCGCCCCGGCTGAAAACCTGGCTGACGAGCCAGCGAATTCCGGTCGACGAAGCGGAAGAACTTGTCCAGGAAGTGATGACCGTGCTCTGGCATCGCGCCTCGCTCTACGACCCGCAGAAATCATCCCTTTCGACATGGCTGTTCCGGATTGCGCGCAACCGTCGCCTCGATGCCCAGCGTCGGGCCAGGGGCAAGGATGCACTTGGCGCGGCGCAATGGCAGATGATGGACATGCAGGCGACCGACGCTCTTTTCGAAGGCGAGGAACGCGACGCCAGGGTGCGCGAGGCGCTGAGCCGGATTCCCGGCGAGCAGATGGAACTGGTGAAAGCCGCTTTTTTCCAGGGCCAGACGCATACGGAAATCGCCGAGGCGACCGGCCTGCCCTTAGGCACGGTCAAGTCCCGCATCCGGCTTGCCTTCCAGCACCTGCGCCGCGCGCTGGACGATTCTGCAACGCCCTGATGCAGACTATGCCGGAGCTTTTCCGGTATCGGGCCCGATGCCGGCCCCAATGTCGGGATTGTCGGCAAGCATCTGGTCCGCCGCCTCGTAATGGCGATCGGCGATATGCCCCTGGATCATCCTCAAGGCTGCCGCCAGAACCGCGACGTCATCGGTAAAACCGACCATGACGAACATGTCCGGGATCAGATCGACCGGCATGACGAAATAGGCAAGCGCCGCCAGCAGCACGCCGCGCACCCTTGTCGGTGTCTTCGGATCGACCGCACAATAATAGGCCGCGACAAGATCCCGACTGAACGGCACGAATTTCACGGCCCGCTTGAGCGTTGGCCAGAATTTTGCCCGCACCTGCTTTTCGCGGCGATCCTGCGTGTCGTCGTCGCCAGGCAGAAGAATTTCACCGATCTTCACGTCGTCCATGAGCGCTCCGTTGGAGACCTTCATCGATTTGATGGTTTTTATATGGGGATGGACAATGGTCTTTCAAAGGCGGGGGCTTTCATAGGCGACGTGCCCAGGCTTCGTCCATCAATGCCGCAAGCCGGAAATCACGATCGGTCAGCTGTTTTTTTGCATGAGTCGTCAGCTTGACGTCCACCCGGGAGTAGCTGTTGCTCCAGTCAGGATGATGATCGAGCTTTTCGGCCGCCAGCGCGCATTCCGTCATGAAGCCGAATGCTTCCACAAACGTGCGAAACTTGAAGGACTTGCGAATGGCCAGTCCATCTGCGGAAAGCTCCCAGCCCTCCAGCTCGGCCAGCGCCTTGCTGACCGCCTTCGGCTCCAAAAGTTCGTAGCCCATGGGCCAATCGCCCTTCGAAAAACAGCGCTTTTCAGAAATAGCTCTTGGCCGTTTCCACGTCACCATATTCGTAGGCTAAACTGTCATCCCTCAAGGAAAAGATCTCTTCCGTCACATAAGGACCGCCGCCGACGGACTCCTTCGATGACAGGAGCACGAAGCGAGAGACCTTGAAGGGGACGGTCTGAAAATTGCCGCGGCCCGAAAGATAATGCACCACGTCGTCCAGCCGGCAGTGCTTCAATCGTGCCAGCGTCACATGCGGCATGAACTTGCGCGGATCCGGCGGCAGTGCGATCCGCTGGCAGATCCGCTCGATCTCGGCCTGCAAGGCAAGCATGTCCGGAGAAACCGAAACGCCGGCCCAGATGGAATGCGGCTTCTTCGATCCGAAGGAACCGATACCCGTCAATTGCGCTTGGAATTCCGGCCTGTCGATCCTGTCCAGCCGGTCGACGACCTCGTCGGCTGTCCGGTTATCGACATCGCCGATAAAGCGCAGGGTGATGTGGTAATTCTCGACGTCGATCCATCGCGCGCCCGGTATTCCGCCCCGAAGAAGGGATAGACTCAAGGCAACATTGCGCGGGACTTCGAGGGCGGTGAAAAGTCTCGGCATACGCAGAACCTCCTCGAATCTCTAGCAGATATCAATAGCGGAACACGCAATCCGGTTCCGTGCAAGTTGTTATTTTGCGGCCGAAGCGATCTCCCCCAGAAATGCTTCCACCATAGGAAGAGTACGTTCCACCATCACGCCTACGCCTCTGGCGTTGGGATGCATCCCGTCCTCGAGCTGCATCCCGGGTACCGTCGTCACCCCGTCCAGGAAAAACGGATAAAGCCGCACCGCGTATTTTTCCGAAAGCCGCTTGTAGATCGGATTGAACTTTTCCGCATAGTCGCCGCCCATGTTCGGCGGCGCAAGAATACCGGCAATCAGCACGGGAACGCCGCGCTCCTTGAGCCGTGCCAGCATGGCGTCGAGGTTCTTTTCCGATTGTTCCGGCGCAATGCCGCGCAGCGCATCATTGGCGCCGAGCTCGAGGATGATTCCGTCCGTCCCGTCCGGGACCGACCAGTCGATGCGCGACAGGCCCGCCGACGTCGTATCGCCGGAAACGCCGGCATTGGTGACGACCACGTTGTGCCCCTTGGCTTTCAACGCCGCCTCCAGCTGGGCCGTATACGATTCCGATGGCGCAAGCTGGTATCCGGCCATCAGGCTGTCGCCGAACCCGACCAGATTGATCGCCTTCTCCTGCGCTTTTGCCGGACTGGAGCCGGCGAAGAGAGCAACCATGACGATGAAGTGAAGAAGGCTTGCTTTAAAATTCAACTCACGTCTCCTAGATTTTCGCGACGACCGCGCTGGAACAGAAGCCCGGCGCAACATGGATATAGGGTTATTCGCCTTGACTGAAACAGTTATCGATCTCAAAAATGCCGACCTGACCCTTGGAAGTGCCGCAGCCTCCGTCCATGTGCTGAAAGGCATCGACCTGACGATCGCAGCCGGCGAGGCGGTCGGCATCATCGGCCCCTCCGGATCCGGCAAGTCGACCCTGCTGATGGTTCTGGCAGGCCTCGAACGGCTGGACGGCGGCGAGATCTTCATCAAGGGCGAGCCCCTTCACAACTTTTCGGAGGATGTGCTGGCCGAGTTCCGCGGCCGCAATATTGGCATCGTCTTCCAGTCCTTCCATCTGATCGCCAACATGACGGCGCTGGAAAACGTCGCCGTGCCGCTGGAACTTGCGGGCGTTTCGGACGCATTCGACATTGCCCGGCGCGAACTGACGGCGGTCGGGCTTGGCGAACGGCTCAGCCACTATCCGGGCCAGCTTTCCGGCGGCGAACAGCAGCGCGTGGCAATTGCCCGTGCGCTTGCCCCTTCGCCCGCCCTGCTGATTGCCGACGAACCCACCGGCAATCTCGACACAGAAACCGGCAGGCAGATCGCCGATCTGCTTTTCGCCAAGCAGGCCGAGCGCGGCATGACGCTGCTGCTCGTTACCCATGACAACAGCCTTGCCGCCCGCTGCTCGCGCCAGATCCGTGTAAGATCCGGCGAAATCGTCGAGGACAGTGCCGACCGGACCATCGGCCAGGCGGTGTCTGCATGAGCGCGGCGATCGCCCGTATCTCCATCGCTTTCCGGCTGGCGCTGCGCGAAATGCGCGGCGGCCTCGGCGGCTTCTATATCTTCCTCGCCTGTATCGCGTTGGGAACGGGTGCGATCGCCACCGTCAATTCGGTCTCGACGGCGATCACCGGTGCAATCGCCAATCAGGGGCAAGTGCTGCTCGCCGGCGACATCCGCTTCGAACTCAACAACCGCGAAGCCGCTGAAAACGAACGCGCATTTCTGGAAAGCCTTGGCGAAGTCAGCGTCTCGACCCGGGNNACGCTCGATGGCACGCAAGCCGGACGGATCCGGCCAGGCGCTGGTCGAGGTCAAGGGCGTCGACGGCGCCTACCCGCTCTATGGCCAGATGCAGGCAGAACCGCAGCAGCCGATCGATCAGCTTCTGGCGCGGGAGGGAGATGCTTTCGGTGCGGTGGCGGCCCCCCTGCTTCTCGACCGGATGGGCCTTTCCGTCGGTGACGAACTCCTGCTCGGAAACACCCGCCTCGTCCTCACGGGTACGATCGTCAATGAGCCCGACGCACTTTCCGACGGCTTCGGTTTTGCGCCGCGCCTGATGATCAGCCGTGATGCTCTCGCCGCATCCGGACTGATCACCATCGGCAGCCTCGTAGAGCACTCCTACAAGATCCGCCTCGAAAACCCTTCGACACGGGCCGCTATCGTCACCCGGGCGAACCGTGACTTCCCCGATGCCGGCTGGTCGGTGCGCACCAGCGACCGTGCGGCGCCCTCGCTCGCCGAAAACATCGATCGTTTCTCGCAATTCTTAACATTGGTCGGCCTCACCGCTCTCATCGTCGGCGGCGTCGGCATCGCCAATGCCGTTCGCGCCTTTCTCGACGCGAAGCGGACGACCATTGCGACATTCAAATGCCTCGGCGCTCCGGCTTCCGTCGTCACCATGGTCTACCTGTTCCAGATCATGCTTCTCGCCGCGATCGGAATTGCTGCCGGACTTGTGATCGGCGCGATTTCCCCCTTCATCGCCTTCCGTTATCTCGAAGGCGTATTGCCGGTTCCCGAACAGGCAACCATCTATGGCAGCGCGCTGGCGATTGCCGCGGCCTTCGGCCTTCTCGTCACATTCGCCTTCACCATCCTTCCACTCGGCCATGCGCGGGAAGTGCCGGCAACGGCGCTTTTCCGCGAACAGGGTTTCGAGGCGAGACGTCTGCCGTCATGGCCCTATCTTCTCGCAGCCGGCGCGGCTTTGGCGGCGCTCGCCGCGCTTGCCATCTTCTGGGCCGACGACCGGCGCATCGCTTCCGTCTTCCTCGTCGCGGTTGCCGGTGCTTTCCTTCTCTTGCGGGTCGTCGCAGCCGGCATTGCAGCCCTTGCCCGCAGAAGCCCGCGGGTCAATTCGCCAGCTCTTCGCCTGGCGATCGGCAATATCCACCGCCCGGGCGCACTGACGCCCTCCGTCGTGCTGTCGCTTGGCCTTGGCCTTGCCCTGCTCGTGACGCTGGCGCTGATCGACGGCAACATGCGTAACCAGTTGACCGGGCGCATAACGCAAGGAGCACCGAACTTCTTCTTCGTCGATGTCCAGAGCGCCGAGGTCGACGGCTTGCGACAGCTGCTGAAGGAGCAGGCGCCCGAAGGCAAGGTCTTCGAGGTTCCGATGTTGCGCGGGCGCATTCTCGCCTTCAACGGCCAGGACGTCAGCCAGATGAACGTGCCGCCGGAAGGCCGCTGGGTGCTGCGCGGCGACCGCGGCATCACCTACGCCAGAAACAGACCGGAAAGCTCGACGCTGACCGCCGGAGAATGGTGGCCGGAAGATTACGACGGCGAACCGCTCGTCTCCTTCGCTGCGGAAGAAGCGGGCGAACTCGGCCTGAAGCTCGGCGATACCGTCACCGTCAATGTTCTCGGCCGCAACATCACCGCCAAGATCGCCAGTTTCCGTAACGTCGAATGGGAATCGCTGTCGATCAACTTCGTCATGGTCTTTTCGCCCAACACGTTCCGCGGCGCACCGCACGCCTGGCTGGCAACCCTGACCGACCCGTCCGCCTCGGCAGCGAAAGAAGCCGAAATCCTGCGCACCGTGACCACGGCCTACCCCACGATCACCAGCGTCAGGGTCAAGGATGCGATCGATCTCGTCGATCAGCTGGTCGGCCAGCTTGCGACCGCCATCCGGGCGGCGGCGGCAGTCGCGCTGATTGCCTCGGTTCTGGTTCTGGCCGGTGCACTTGCAGCCGGCAACCGCGCCCGAACCCATGATGCGGTCGTCCTGAAGACGCTTGGCGGCACCCGCAACATGCTGATGCGCGCCTTCGGCTACGAATACCTGATCCTCGGTGCCGCAACCGCCGTCTTCGCGCTTCTGGCCGGTGGCATATCCGCCTGGTTCGTCGTTGCCCGCATCATGCGCATGCCCTCGTCGTTCCTGCCCGACGTCGCAGTCCTTACCCTGGTGATTTCGCTCGTCCTGACGGTCGGCATAGGGCTTTTGGGCACCTGGCGTATTCTCGGTCAAAAAGCGGCTCCGGTTCTGCGCGAGCTCTAGTCAACCCAAGGATGCAAAACCGACGAATGCATCATCAATTTCGCGT
Source organism: Neorhizobium sp. UBA7851 (assembly GCA_002500765.1). Lineage (GTDB taxonomy): Bacteria > Pseudomonadota > Alphaproteobacteria > Rhizobiales > Rhizobiaceae > Neorhizobium. The sequence continues at coordinate 26,998 of DLSX01000242.1, read as the reverse complement.
CAGAACGTCCCAGAGGTTGCCAGATTACGCCCCCTATCGCCCTTTTCCTGCAACCTACCCCTTGTATGCAAAGCGATCTCGCATCATATTCTCCGGTAGGCTTGCTGGAGCTCCGCAGCGGCGCCTGGGTCAGATATTAGGGGGCCCGACACCGTAGTAATTCCGGAGCTTAAAGAGGAAACAATGGCTGACTTCAACAACTACCAGAACCGAATGGCGCAGTCCCGTGCGCAGTCCGGTGAGATGATCGACGAGGGCCTGCGCTCTTACATGCTTCGGGTGTACAACCTGATGGCACTCGGACTTGCGATCACCGGTGTTGCTGCTTACGGCACCTATGCGTTCGCGGCCTCCAATCCGGCTGTCGCACAGGCGCTTTACGGCGGTCCGCTCAAGTGGGTAATCATGCTGGCTCCGCTGGGCATGGTGTTCTTCCTGAGCTTCCGCATCAACAAGATGAGCGTACCGGCTGCGCAGATGACCTTCTGGGTCTATGCCGCGCTGATGGGCCTGTCGCTGTCTTCGATCTTCCTGGTCTTCACCGGTCAGAGCATCGTACAGACATTCTTCGTCACCGCCGCTTCGTTCGGCGCGCTGTCGCTCTACGGCTACACGACGAAGAAGGACCTGTCCGGTCTCGGCTCGTTCCTGATCATGGGTCTGTTCGGCCTGATCATCGCCATGATCGTCAACATCTTCCTGCAGTCGTCCGCAATGGGCTTCGCGATCTCCGCCATCGGCGTGCTGATCTTCGCTGGCCTGACCGCCTACGACACGCAGAAGATCAAGGAAATGTACTGGGATGGTCACGACTCCGTCACGACCGGCCGCATGGCCATCATGGGCGCGCTGACCCTTTATCTGGACTTCATCAACCTCTTCACCTTCCTGCTGCAGTTCATGGGCAGCCGCGACGAATAAGCGGAAGAGTGATCGTTCAAGAAGAAGGCGGCTTTCGAGCCGCCTTTTTTATTGCCTGTTTTTCAAAGCGACCCTAGGTTGGACGAATTCTCCCGATCCGACATCCCGCCAGTCCCCCGCCATGACATTTTCCATTCGCAACGCGACCACGACCGACCTCCCGGCGATCACCGAAATCTATCGCGACAGCGTACTCAACGGTACCGCAAGTTACGAAATCACGCCGCCCGACCTTGCCGAGATGACCAGCCGCCAGTCCGGCATCATCGAAAAGGGATATCCCTATATCGTAGCGGAAGCAGAGGACTGCACCCTCCTCGGCTATGCCTATGCCTCGGCTTTCCGCACTCGCCCGGCCTATCGCTGGCTGGTGGAGGATTCGATCTATCTGGCACCCGAAGCTCGCGGCAAAGGGGTCGGAAAGGCGCTGCTGAAAGAATTGCTGACCCGCTGCGAGGCGCTCGGCTTTCGCCAGATGGTGGCCGTCATCGGCGGCGCCAGCCCCGCATCGGTCGCCGTTCACAAAAGCCTCGGTTTCGAGATGACCGGCACATTGAAAGGCACCGGCTTCAAGCATGGCAAATGGCTGGATACCGTGCTGATGCAGATCGCACTCGGCGAAGGCGGGGAGACCGATCCTGATCCTGCGGCCTATCCCGGCACCCTGTTTGCGCAGTGATGGAAGCGCCCCGACATTCTGCTGATCAATCGATCAGTTTCAGCGCCTTGTCGAAAACCTTCAGCACCTGCGGCAACTCATGGCCACGCTTGAGGATCATGCCATTGGCGTTGATGACCGAATAGGCGCCCTGCTTGGCGGCTAGTTTCGGATTCTTTTCAATTCGGAAAAGCGGCACCTCGCCGGATCGCTTGAAGATCGAGAAGACGGCGCGATCCTTCAAGTGGTCGATCGCATAATCCTTCCACTCTCCCTCGCCGACCATGCGACCGTAAATCCAGAGGATCGCATCCAGTTCACGCCGATGAAATGTCACCGGAGCAGGGTCGAGGCTCTGCTTGTATTCGCTGAGACTGACGACAACGGCCGAATCCTGAGGCCGTGCGCCCGCTGGCAAATCAGACTGATCGGCCATCAAAGCTCCAAACGTTACATGTCTTTGGTATGACAGTGTGCCCGACCCACGCAAAAATGCAAGCGATCCGGAGTGCCTGCCGGAAACGCGCTGCCGCGACAGATTTTTTAGTCTGCCTAAATTCGGACAAAACAGCGCCAAAATCGGCATCCATGTTGCGGCTGTTGGTTGGCGCGTTTAGCGCCATTGGCCCGGTCAGGTGCATTGACCCTTACCCCCAGCCCCCCAATGTTTCCGGGCCGGGCCATCCAACAATTTTCCGAGATCTGCGTCATCGAAAACGTCCGCCGCTTCAAAGATGAGCGACGGCCGAGCAATGCCCCTTGCCCAAATAAGGCGGGAATGCCGCGAGGAAAATCCGGTCAGTCCTTCTTTCGGCCTGCCATCAGGACCGTGGCGCCGATGATCGACGCCGGCTCCCCGTCCGAACCGGATTTTTGCAGAAGGATGGCGCAACCGTCCTTCTTTGTCTTGCCCATCGCCTTGCCGGGCAGTCTCAGCGTCATCTTTTGCCCGTTCCACATGCCGACCGACTGAACGTCATAGACGGCATGCCAATAATCCATGTTCTTGCCGCTGTTTTCGCCCTTGGTCACGTCCACCTGCTGATGCTTGGTGAAATAGGCGACCACGACATCCGCCTGGCCCTCGCCTTCGCCGATTTCGATCTCGATCTCGTCACCTTGCATTGTGGCGGCGACGGGGACGGTCAAGCCCTTGCCGGCCTTCTGCAGATCATTGACCTTGCCATTGATGACCGTCTGATCGGTACCCTTCACATGCTCGCGGCCATTGATGATCGCCTGCGGCGTGTAGACCCCGCTGCGCCCCATCGTCTTGGCATAACCATATTGCCGCTCGGTATTTTCCTTGGAAGACAGCGTGTCGGTCCAGCCGAGATAGTTCCAGTAGTCGACATGATAGGAAAGCACCACGAGATCGCCCTGGGCGACCAGTTGCGACAGCGTGTTGTCAGCCGGCGGACAGGAGGCGCAGCCCTGCGACGTGAAAAGTTCGACGACGCCTTTTGGTGACCGCACATCTCCGGCCGATGCGACACTGCCAACGAGCAGGCTCGCAAGGACGATAACGGCACGCAAGGCAAACGGCATGGATGACTAACCTTTTGTCAGGGCAATCGCGCAGGGCGGCTGCCATTGGCAGGGAAGAACAAATCTCTGGGTTGGCGGAAAGTAACCATCCACAATTTCAAGAGAAAGTCACGATGGGGTGAGAACGGTGAATGTGATCAATAGTCGCCTTCTGGTTGCAGATCCAGTTCGTGCCGCGCCAATGAATCACACGAGTTTCAGCAAACCCTGCACGAGATAGACCGCACCGACACCGGTCACAACCCAGCGGGTCCAGGCGCGGAAATTTGCGTCCGTCATCTTCTGCAGAATGCCGTTTCCGGCCCTCGCACCAAGGATGGCAATCGGTGCGGCGATCAGAACCGCGATCGCGTCAGCCGTCGGCAGTTGCGAGGCCGCATCCCAGTAGAAGGCGATCTTGGCGAGATGCGACAGCGTCTGGATCGATGCCTTGGTGGCGATGATCTTGCGGCGATCCATCTGCGTGCGGATGAAGAAGATATCGACGGTGGGACCGGCAACCCCGACGCTGATCGTCATCGCGCCGGAGAGCAATCCGGCCAGGAATGCATGCGACGGCCGTGATGCATCGAGCTGCAACCTGTTGACCGGCAACCAGACGAGGATAGGCATCAGCCCGACGCCGATCAGCACCACGATCAGGCTTGGCGTGTAGTTGGTCAGGAACAGGATGACCGCGGACAGCGCCACGCCGGAACACAGGATGGCGAGGATCTTCCAGTCGATATAGGCGCGGGAAAACCAGGCGCGCGACCCGTTGGACACCATCTGGATGACGCCCTGTATCGCGATCGCGGTGCCGACCGGGTAGAGGAAGAGCAGAACCCAGAGCAGGATCAACCCGCCAGCCATGCCGAAAATGCCGGAAAGCAGCGACGTCAGGAAAACGGTGACGGCCATTCCGATGAAGATGATGAGAGACACGCGGTAGGAACCTTGAGATGCGAGGCCCCTCGAAAGAGGTGGCCGGGTCGAGAATATGCAGGTTCCCCTCACCAACAAAATCTAAGACTTAGCCTATGGCTAAGATCTTGATTTTGTAACCTCTCCCACAAGGGGAGAGGTAGGGCGTCGAGAGCGCGGCATCGGTATCTCTCCCCTTGTGGGAGAGAAAGCAATTTCGAAATCTTAGCCAAAGGCTAAGTTTCAGAAATTGCAAGTGAGGGGATCTGCTCTCGCCATGCAGCCGTCAGAGGCTTCAAATCCCCCCTTTCTTGGAGTATGGAAGCGGCATGAACGAACATGTCTCCATTCCCGCGCCGGCCGATGAGGCCGCTCACTGTCCGGACGCCCGTCCCAACACCCGCAAGGTCTTCATCAAGACCTACGGCTGTCAGATGAATGTCTACGATTCTACACGCATGGGCGATGCGCTGGCGGGCGAGGGCTATGTGACGACGGAAGACATGGGCGAGGCGGATCTCGTTCTGCTCAACACCTGTCACATCCGCGAGAAGGCGGCGGAGAAGGTCTATTCCGCGCTTGGCCGCCTGCGTGACATGAAAAAGGAACGCGCCGCCGAAGGCCGTGAATTCATGATCGGCGTTGCCGGTTGCGTCGCCCAGGCGGAAGGTGAGGAGATCATCCGTCGCGCGCCGGCAGTCGACGTGGTCATCGGCCCGCAAACCTATCATCGGCTTCCCGATGCCTTGAAGAAGGCGCGCAGCGGTGAGCGGGTTGTCGATACCGAATATGCGGTCGAGGACAAGTTCGCGCATCTGCCGGCGACTGAAAAGAAGGTTATCCGCTCGCGCGGCGTCACCTCGTTCCTCACCGTGCAGGAAGGTTGCGACAAGTTCTGCACGTTCTGCGTCGTGCCTTACACGCGCGGTTCGGAAGTTTCCCGTCCCGTAAGCCAGATCATCGATGAGGCAAAACGGCTGGTCGATGCCGGCGTGCGCGAAATCACGCTGCTCGGCCAGAACGTCAATGCGTGGCAATCGCAGGATGAAAAGGGCAAGGCGCTCGGCCTTGCCGATCTTCTCTATCGGCTGGCGGATGTTCCGGGCCTTGCCCGCCTGCGTTATACGACGAGCCATCCGCGCGACATGGATGACCGCCTGATCGATGCGCATCGCGACCTGCGCATCCTCATGCCCTATCTGCATCTTCCGGTTCAGGCAGGCTCGGACCGTATCCTGAAGGCGATGAACCGCCGGCACACAGGTGCCGAATACCTTCGGCTGATCGAGCGTATCCGCGCCGCCCGTCCCGACATCGCCATGTCCGGCGATTTCATCGTCGGTTTCCCCGGCGAGACGGATCAGGATTTCGAGGACACGCTGAGAATAGTCGAAGAAGTGAACTATGCCTCGGCCTTCTCGTTCAAATATTCGAGCCGTCCGGGCACGCCGGGCGCGGATCTGCCGGATCATGTGGCCGAAGAGGTCAAGACCGAGCGACTGGAGCGGTTGCAGAGCCTGCTCTTGAAACAGCAGGCCGACTTCGCCACATCTTGTGTCGGAAAGACCATCGATCTGCTGCTGGAAAAGCCAGGCCGCATGCCCGGTCAGGTGATCGGACGCTCACCTTGGCTGCAGTCTGTGAATGTTGATGCAAAAACATCGCAAATCGGTGAGATTATCAGTGTACGAATCATCGGCACCGGTCCGAACAGCTTGTTTGCCGAGCCGGTTGAGAGTTTAATCGAGGTCTAATTCAAGTTGAGGAGCTTGCTTACTTGAACGCATCAGAATTGGTTTCTTCGACAGCGCGCCAGCCCCGATCCGCAGCGACCGACGCCAACCACTTCGTCCTGACGTTCGAGAACAACCGATTAGCAAGCGAACTCTTCGGTCAGTTCGACCAGAACCTCAAACTTCTCGAACAGCGCCTCAACATCGATGCCCGTCCGCGCGGCAATTCGGTTTCCATTTCAGGCGATGTGATCGCGACCAACCAGGCGCGTCGCGCGCTGGATTTCCTTTATGAACGTCTGCAGAAAGGCGGTTCCGTGGAAGCTTCCGACGTCGAGGGCGCAATCCGCATGGCGCAGGCCGCTGACGATCAGCTGAGCCTGCCGACGCTGGAACGCAAGGCAAAGCTCTCCATGGCGCAGATTTCCACCCGCAAGAAGACCATTCAGGCCCGCACCCCGACGCAGGACGCCTATATGCGCGCTCTGGAACGGGCAGAGCTCGTCTTCGGCGTCGGGCCTGCTGGTACCGGCAAGACCTATCTCGCCTGCGCCCACGCCGCCCAGCTTCTGGAACGCGGTGCGGTCGACAAGATCATCCTGACACGTCCGGCCGTCGAAGCCGGCGAGCGCCTGGGCTTCCTGCCCGGCGACATGAAGGAAAAGGTCGATCCCTATCTGCGGCCGCTTTACGACGCGCTTTATGACATGATCCCGGCCGACAAGGTCGATCGCGCCATCACCGCCGGCGTCATCGAAATCGCGCCGCTTGCCTTCATGCGCGGCCGCACGTTGCAAAACGCCGCCATCATCCTCGACGAGGCGCAGAACACGACATCGATGCAGATGAAGATGTTCCTGACCCGTCTTGGCGAAAACGGCCGGATGATCATCACCGGCGACCCGAGCCAGGTCGACTTACCGCGCGGAGTCAAATCCGGTCTGGTCGAGGCGCTGCAGATCCTCAAGGGTGTCGAGGGCATCTCGGTCGTCCGCTTCAAGGATACCGACGTCGTTCGCCACCCGCTTGTCGGTCGCATCGTCAGGGCCTATGACGCGCAATATGCCGTCCATGAGGAAAGCGAGGAAGCTCTCGACCGGTAAAACCGGTCGGGCTCACCATACATGCCCGAACTAGACATACAGATCAGCGTAGAAGACGGCGGCTGGCCGGATGAGGCCGTTTTGGCCGCCTTGGCGAGCCGCGTTCTGGGCGCTGCCGCAGACTTTCTGGCCCGCGAAGAGGATCAACCCTTCCCCAAAATGGTGCCGGAACTGTCTCTGGTCTTCACCGATGACGATTCCATCCAGGAAATTAATGCCGAGTGGCGCGACAAGGACAAGCCGACCAACGTCTTGTCTTTCCCTGCTTTTCCGCTTCAACCCGGCGGCATGCCCGGCCCCATGCTGGGCGATATCGTGGTTGCACGAGAAACTGTCGAGCGCGAGGCGGTTGATCTCGACAAGACTTTCGACGATCATCTGACCCATCTGCTCGTCCATGGTTTCCTCCATCTGTTCGGTTACGACCATATGGAAAAGGATGAAGCGGAAGAGATGGAAGCACTTGAGACTCGCATTTTGGCCGGTCTCGGCCTATCTGACCCCTATGCGGGGCAGGACCCGTTGATATAAGTTTGGAACAATGAACGATTATTCGAGCAATGTCGCCCGCGAGGGCAAGGACGGTTCGGACTCTGCCTCGTCGGACGAGGGCAGTAGTTCGGCAAGGTCCGAACATCACCCAAAATCCCACAACTCCTTCTGGTCGAGGGCCGTGCGCCTACTTCGGCCATCGCAGGGCGAACAGCTCCGTGAGGATCTCGCCGACGCTTTGATGACGGATACCAATGTCAGCAATGCCTTTTCGCCCGACGAGCGGGCGATGCTGCACAACATCCTCCGCTTCCGCGAAGTCCGCGTCGAGGACATCATGGTGCCGCGCGCCGATATCGAGGCTGTGGACATGAACATGACCATCGGCGAGCTGATGATCCATTTCGAGGAGACCGGCCGTTCGCGCATGCCGGTCTATAGCGACAATCTCGACGATGCCCGTGGCTTCGTCCATATTCGCGACCTTCTCTCCTATCTGGCCAAGCAGGCGCGCAACAAGCGCCGTGTCAGTTCCAAGGCCGCCACGGTGCAGATCTCTGCTGCCGTCAACGGTACCGAAAAGCCCGTTCGCACGCCGAAGGCCGCCTTCGATCTCGGTCGGGTAAACCTCGACCAGACGGTTGCGGAAGCAGGGCTTGTCCGCAAGCTGCTCTTCGTGCCGCCTTCCATGCTGGCCTCCGATCTCCTGCGTTCCATGCAGGCTGCCCGCACGCAGATGGCTCTCGTCATCGACGAATATGGTGGCACGGACGGTCTCGTCTCTCACGAGGATATCGTCGAAATGGTCATCGGCGATGTCGAGGACGAGCATGACGATGAAGAGGTCATGTTCTCCAAGACCGCGGAAGACGTCTTTGTCGCCGATGCCCGCATCGAGCTGGAAGAGATTTCCGAAGCGATCGGCCCGGATTTCGATGTCCGCGACCGGATCGAGGATGTCGATACGCTCGGCGGCCTGATCTTCTCCGCGCTTGGCCGTATCCCGGTGCGTGGAGAGGTCGTCCAGGCTGTCCCCGGCTTCGAATTCCAGATCCTTGATGCCGACCCGCGCCGCATCAAGCGCGTCAAGATCCTGCGCAAGCGCGTTCTTGCCCGTCGCCGGCAGGCGAAGGGGGAAGGGGAGACCGCCTTGATTGTTGCCCCGGCTCAGCCGGCCGCGCTGCTTCCGGCACCTGCCGAGGGCCAGTCTTCACGGCCTGACGTCTGATCGCCAACGCACTTAACTCTCGCCCCGCGACAGGGCGCAGTTTTTTTGAAAGACTGCGCCTGTTGATTCGTCGAAAAAGGGGATGCCCATGGAGCGGCTGGCGGGTAGGGTCATGCTACTTTCGGGGCTGCCCCGGATAGGTCTTGCTATCGTTGCGGGGGCGATCGGTGCTTTTGCACTTCCCCCCTTCGGCATCTTCGCCACGCTCTTCATATCCTTCACGCTGCTTGTCTGGCTTATCGACGGCTCGACCGGCAATCCCGCCGGCGGCATCGGAAGTCGGCTGCGCTCTGCCTTTGCCATCGGCTGGCTGTTCGGTTTCGGCTATTTCGTCGCCAATCTCTGGTGGCTCGGCAACGCGCTTCTGGTTGATGCCGAGGAATTCGCCTGGGCGCTGCCTCTCGCCGTCTTCGGCCTGCCTGCCTATCTGGCGCTTTTCTACGGTCTGGCAACGGCACTTGCCCGTGCCTTCTGGTCCGATGGCGTCGGACGCCTGGCCGCGCTTGCCGCTGCTTTCGGCGTTGCTGAATGGCTGCGCAGTTTTGTTCTGACAGGCTTTCCCTGGAACGCCATCGGTTACGGGGCGATGCCGGTTCCGCTGATGATGCAATCGGACGCGGTGCTTGGAATTTTCGGCGTCACGACACTTGCCGTCTTCGTTTTTTCCGCTCCGGCACTGCTTGGCACGAGGAAAGGGAAGATCGTCGGTCTCTCTGCGGCGGTGCTCCTGGCGCTGGCGCATGTCGGTTTCGGCGCGTGGCGACTAAATGTCGCGGATGAAAGGCTGGCTGTCGGCGAGAGCAAAAAAACAACCATACGTATTGTTCAGCCGGTGATCGATCAGGCCCAGAAGTTGGATGGTACCAACCGCTCCTCGATCTTCGAGGAGCATCTGCGCCTCACGGCCTCGCCGCTCGCGGAGGCTGGCCGGCGCCCGGATATCGTCGTCTGGCCGGAGACGTCGGTGCCGTTCATTCTGACGGAAAATCCGGATGCGCTGGCGCGTATTGCAGAGGTTCTTGAAGATGGGCAGGTGCTCGTAACCGGTGCCGTACGTTCGGAAGACGCTGGCGCCGGGGTTGCTCCGCGTTTCTATAATTCAATCTATGTCATTGATAGCGAAGGGCAAATCATATCCGCTGCGGACAAGATGCATCTTGTACCTTATGGCGAGTACGTTCCTTACGAGAGCATCCTTGCATCGCTTGGGATCACCGAGGCGATCGCCATGCCGGGCGGCTTCACGGCTGCGTCTTCCCGCAGCCTTCTCACCCTGCCGGGTGGTGCGCTGTTTTATCCGCTCATCTGCTACGAGGCAATTTTTCCCGACGAGATCGGCAGTGATATCGAGCGCACATCGGCCATCCTGAACGTGACCAACGACGGCTGGTTTGGGGCTACACCCGGGCCTTATCAGCACTTCCAGCAGGCTCGTTTGAGAGCCGTCGAGAACGGTTTGTTCCTGATTCGCGCTGCAAACACTGGTATTTCGGCGATCGTGGACCCATTTGGCCGTGTAGTGCAGGGCCTAGGATACAATCAAAAGGGTGTGATTGATGCGACCATAAGTGGTGATAAAATCGAAAACTGGGATAATAGCAGCCGGCAGTGGTACTTCTGGTTGGTTGTAACAATAATGTCTGTGATTGCAGTGTCTTCGCGCCTAGGTTTTAATTCGCACAAGAATTGACCAAAAACCCCCAAAATTGCATAGTGAGAATGCCTACCGTCTCGTCATATGCTTCGCGTATTGGTTCTGTCGTCCCAAACGCGTGAAGTGTATTCTCCATACGCGGACCGGGTTGAAAACATAACTGCAACTTCACCAGGACCCCCATTATGATTGAAAACAAGAAGAAGCCGAACCCGATCGACATTCACGTCGGGAGCCGGATCCGTCTGCGCAGAACGATGCTCGGCATGAGCCAGGAGAAGCTCGGAGAAAGCCTCGGAATTACTTTCCAGCAGATTCAGAAATACGAAAAAGGGACGAACCGCGTCGGTGCAAGCCGTCTGCAGAACATCTCGAGCATTCTCAACGTACCGGTGTCCTTCTTCTTCGAAGATGCGCCGGGCGATCAGGCCGGTGGTGCAACCGGCATGGCCGAGGCGTCGAGCTCCAACTATGTCGTCGACTTTCTGTCGTCCTCGGAAGGTCTTCAGCTCAACCGCGCATTCGTGAAAATCGCCGACCCCAAGGTTCGCCGCAGGCTGGTGGATCTCGTCAAGGCACTCGCGGCCGAAGCCGAGGAATAGTCGCCCCTAAAGAGGCGGGGAGGAGAAAGCGGCTTTTACAGCCGCTTTTTTTATGCCTGGAAGTTGAGCTGATAATCAATTTTACGCATAAAGATATATTTATGTCGTTGTGTTCTTGTTTTTGTCAGCTGAACTCACTAAACATTTTCCTGTCCATTCTTTGAGGGGTTCCCCGCATGCACGCCAATTATCTGTTCACCAGCGAGTCCGTGGCAGAAGGCCATCCGGACAAGGTTTGTGACCGTATTTCCGATGAGATCGTCGACCTGGTTTACCGCGAAGCCGCCAAGACCGGCGTCGATCCCTGGAAGGTTCGTATTGCGTGCGAGACCCTGGCAACCACGAACCGGGTGGTGATTGCCGGTGAAGTACGCCTGCCGCCGAGCCTGATGAAGAAGGACAAGAACGGCAACGACGTCATCAACCCGTCCAAGTTCAAGTCTGCGGCCCGCAAGGCGATCCGTGATATCGGCTATGAGCAGGACGGTTTCCACTGGAAGACGGCGAAGATCGATGTTCTGCTGCATTCCCAGTCTGCCGATATCGCGCAGGGCGTCGACAGCGCAGCCGACAAGCAGGGTGACGAAGGTGCCGGCGACCAGGGCATCATGTTCGGTTACGCCTGCAAGGAAACGCCGGATCTCATGCCGGCCCCGATCTATTATTCGCACAAGATCCTGCAGCTGCTCGCGACTGCCCGAAAGAAGGGCGAGGGCGATGCCGGCAAGCTCGGCCCCGACGCCAAGAGCCAGGTGACGGTGCGTTACGAAAACGGCAAGCCGACCGAAGTCGACTCCATCGTTCTCTCCACCCAGCATATCGATGCCAGCTGGGACAGTAAGAAGGTTCGTCAGGTCGTTGAACCTTATATCCGCGAAGCGCTCGGCGAGCTTCCGATCGCAGCTGACTGCAAGTGGTACATCAATCCGACCGGCAAGTTCGTCATCGGCGGTCCTGATGGTGATGCCGGCCTGACCGGCCGCAAGATCATCGTCGACACTTACGGCGGCGCAGCCCCCCATGGCGGCGGTGCCTTCTCCGGCAAGGACACGACCAAGGTCGACCGCTCGGCAGCTTACGCTGCACGTTATCTCGCCAAGAATGTCGTCGCAGCAGGTTTCGCCGACCGCTGCACGATCCAGATCTCCTACGCGATCGGTATTGCCCAGCCGCTGTCGATCTATGTCGACCTGCACCAGACGGGCAAGAACGTCACGGAAGACCAGATCGAGAACGCCATCCGCAAGGTCATGGACCTGTCGCCGACCGGCATCCGTCGTCACCTCGACCTCAACAAGCCGATTTATGCAAAAACTTCGGCTTACGGTCACTTCGGTCGCAAGTCCGGCCGTGACGGCTCCTTCTCCTGGGAGAAGACCGATCTCGTCAAGCCGCTCAAGGACGCGCTGAAGGAAGACCTTCTGGTTGCTGCCGAGTAAGGCTTTTCCGATCGGGGCTTTACCGATCCGGTAATCACACGCTAAAGCGGGTGCCTTCTGCGGGCATCCGCTTCTTTGTTTTTGGACGACTGATCATGAGTGACGAGCAGCAGCACCCGACCCGGGCCACGGAAGCTTTTTATGGCCGCCGCAAGGGCAAGCCTCTCCGGGAGCGCCAGGCTGAAGGTATGGCGACACTGTTGCCGGCCCTCAAGCTCGATCTCGCGTCACCGGCGCCTGACGACCTGGGTACGCTCTATCCGGTTCCGGTCGAGCGCCTGCGGCTCGAAATCGGTTTCGGTGGCGGTGAGCATCTGGTTCACCGGGCGAGGGAAAACGAAAAGACAGGCTTCATCGGCGTCGAGCCCTTCGTCAACTCGATGGCAAAGCTGCTGACTCAGGTGGAAATCCAAGAACTGAAGAACATCCGCGTCTATGATGATGATGCGACGCAGGTCCTGGATTGGCTGCCGACCGGCTCGATCGACCAGATCGACCTCCTCTACGCCGATCCATGGCCGAAGCGGAAACACTGGAAGCGCCGCTTCGTCTCACAGGTGAACCTCGAGCGTTTCCATCGCGTGCTGAAACCCGGCGGCATGTTCTGCTTCGCCTCGGATATCGACACCTATATCAATCACACGCTGATGCATTGCCGTGATCACGGCGGTTTCGCCTGGCAGGCCGAACAGTCTTCCGACTGGCTGACGCCCTATGCCGGCTGGCCGGGAACGCGCTACGAGAACAAGGCCCGCAGGGAGGGGCGGTCATCCGCCTATCTTACCTTCCTGACGGTGTAACCGCAGGCGTCAGGCAGGGACGGTCAGTGCAGGCTGACCGTCTTCAGGTCGTCTTCTGCTGCCTTGAAGAATGTGCTGGACCGGTTGTCGGTCAACAGGATCGGAGTGCCGTCGGCGCCGAACAGTGCCCAAAGGTCAAGGCTGGGATCCATATCGGGAGCCTCGGGAAAACAGCGGGATACCTCTTCAGACCGCATCTTGCGAATATATCCGACTTCGCCGGCGCCGAGATGGGCGAGTTCGGACTGCGACAAATGCGTGTTCGCTTCTTTCAAGAGCATTCCAGCCTCCACTTGAGGGCGTCGGCCTTGATGCCGACACGTCCTAGTCTGAGACGGAAATGTTAATTTTTCTCACTACGCGCTGCGGTTCCGGGCGTACGAGGTCGACCGAGAGAAGGCCATTCTTCAGGGACGCGGCGGAGACTTCCATTCCATCGGCAAGTACGAAAACCCGCTGAAACTGGCGTGCAGCAATGCCTCGATGGAGATAATCGCGCTCTGTTTGCTCGACCTGCCGCCCGCGGATCACGAGTTGATTTTCTTCGGTCGTGACGTCGAGTTCGTCTTCCGAAAAGCCGGCGACAGCGAGTGTGATGCGCAATTTCTCGTTGCCATCAGGAGAACTCGATCTGATTCGCTCGATATTATACGGCGGGTAGCCTTCATTCGCCTTGGCGAGGCGCTCAAGCGTCTTTTCCATCGCATCGAAGCCCAAAAGCAGCGGGCTTGCGAAGGGTGTCATCCGGGTCATCGTTCAGTCCTTGCATCAAGCGACCATGCCGGCGCCCAGAAGGCACGCCGGAGCTGCTGTTTATATGGGTTGTCACGATGGCGATCGCAAGCTGTAGCACGCGATCAGGCAGGCGAAAGCTGGTCTGACCGTCCTTGACAAAGCATACGCATGCCTCCACCAATCCCCTCCGAATTGAGGGGATGAACAATGCCGCCACGCAAGATCATTATCGATACCGATCCGGGTCAGGACGATGCCGCAGCACTGATGCTGGCCTTCGCCAGCCCGCAGGAACTGGAAATTCTCGGCCTCTGCGCCGTCGCCGGAAATGTCCCTCTCTCGTTTACCAGCCGCAATCTGCGCATCGTCTGCGAACTCTGCGGCAAGCCGGATGCCAAGGTTTATGAAGGTGCGCTGAAGCCGCTCAACCGGCCTCAGGTCACCGCCGAATATGTGCATGGCAAGACGGGTATGGATGGTGCCGAACTGCCAGAACCCACCATGCAGGTGCAAGAACAGAATGCGATCGACTTCATCATCGAGACGCTGCGCCGCGAACCGGCAGGCACAGTGACGATCTGCACGCTAGGCCCGCTGACCAATCTGGCGCTTGCCCTGCAGAAGGCGCCGGATATCGCCGGCCGGATCCAGGAACTGGTGATGATGGGCGGGGGCTGCTTCGAAGGCGGCAACATCACGCCCGCAGCCGAGTTCAATATCTATGTCGATCCGGAAGCCGCCAAGATCGTCTTCGATGCCGGCATGCCCACTGTCATCCTGCCGCTGGATGTGACGCATCAGCTTCTGACGACCCGGGATCGCGTTGCGAAGATCGCAGCACTCGGCACGCGTCCGGCTCAGGTTCTGGTTGAATGGCTGGCCTTTTTCGAACGCTTCGACATCGAGAAATACGGTTCCGATGGCGGGCCGCTGCATGACCCGAGCGTGATTGCCTATCTCCTGAAGCCGGAACTGTTTTCCGGTCGTCTCTGCAATGTCGAGATCGAGGTAGAGTCGGAGCTTACGGTCGGCATGACCGTGGTGGACTGGTGGCACGTAACCGACCGCAGGCGCAACGCGACCTTCATGCGAGATGTCGATGCCGACGGCTTCTTCGCGCTGTTGACGGAGCGCGTTGCTCGCCTCTGAATTTCAGGATGCCGCCTTTTGCAGGCGGCATCCCAATTCGGTTTATCAGAACTCTTCCCAGCTTTCCGCCAAGGCTGCCGAACCATTCGAAACGGCGGTTATCCTGCGCGGCGCATAGGCCGGGGTCTCTGCTCGCCGAGATGCCGGCGCTTGCATCCTTTGCGCCATCTGGCGGAGGGGCTGTGCCGAACCGACGCTCGGGGCCGATGTG
Organism: Neorhizobium sp. UBA7851; assembly: GCA_002500765.1. GTDB lineage: Bacteria > Pseudomonadota > Alphaproteobacteria > Rhizobiales > Rhizobiaceae > Neorhizobium. The sequence continues at coordinate 11,822 of DLSX01000242.1, read as the reverse complement.
CGAAAACGCTGGACGAGATCCCGAAGCGTTTCCGCCTCGCCGTTCAACACGGCGCTTGCCGCGGTCGTTTCCTCCACCATCGCGGCGTTCTGCTGGGTGACCTGGTCCATCTGGTTGACGGCCGAGTTGATCTCCTTCAGGCCGGCCGCCTGTTCGCCGGCTGAAGACGAGATCTGGCGGATCAGCCCGTTGATCTGCATGACCTGGATGGCGATCTTCTGCAGCGCATCGCCGGCCTTGCCGACGAGATCGACACCGTCATTCACCTGCGTCGTCGAGGCGTTGATGAGCGCCTTGATTTCCTTCGCGGCAGTTGCGGAACGCTGCGCCAGTTCCCGCACTTCCTGAGCGACGACGGCGAACCCCTTGCCGGCTTCACCGGCGCGGGCGGCCTCGACGCCGGCATTCAGCGCCAGGAGATTGGTCTGGAAGGCAATCTCGTCGATGACGCCGATGATACGTGAGATTTCCTGCGAGGAATGGGCGATGGCCTGCATCGAGGCGACGGCCTTCTGTACCACTTCGCCGGATTTCTCGGCATCGTCACAGGCCAGATTGACCGTTGAAGCCGCGGTGCCGGCGTTTTCCGCGCTGGCATTGACCTGCTCGGTCAGCTCGTTCAGCGCAGCCGCGGTCTGCTCCAGGCTTGCTGCCTGCTGTTCGGTCCGCTGGGAAAGATCGCCGGCGCTGGAGGTGATCTCGCGGGTGCCGGTGCCAATGTTCTGCACCGACGACGCGACCGAGATCACGGTGTTTTCGATACTCTCGACGGCGCTGTTGAAATCATGCTTCAGCTTCTCATAATCACCGGGAAATTCTCCCGTCAGGCGATGCTGCAGGTTGCCTTTGGAAAGCTCCGCGAGGCCGGAAGCCAGCGATTCGACGACATGGGCCTGTTGCCGTGCCGCGGTCTCGCGCTCCGCCGCCGAGCGGTGGCGAAGGTCTTCGGCGGCGCTTCGCTGTGTCTCCGCTTCCGAGGCAAGCCGCTTGCCGTCCGCCAGCGTGTGACGGAAACCTTCGAGCGATCTTGCCAGCGCGCCTACCTCGTCATTCCGCTCCTGTCCCTTTACGGCTTCGTCATATCTGCCTTCGCCGAGTTGGCCGACGCTTGCCAGCAGGCCATTCAGCGGACGGCGAAGCAATGAGCCGCTCGCCATCGAAAGGGTAACGATAACCGCGCCGAGCAGCACGATGCCGCTGACGATCATCATCCGGGTCTGGTCGGCAACCGGCGCCATGATGACGCTCATCGGCACGTCGACGACGACGGCCCAGCTCGTGTTGAGGTCCGGAACGGTGAACGGATAGACGACCCGCTCGTAAAATTCGCCGTCCGGCCCCGCCAGATTGTCGATCGTGACGGGCTTGCCGGATTTCAGTGTCGAAAGCAGCGCGCCGGCGCCTTCGCCTTCCACTGCCTTCATCAGATTGTCCGCAGTATCGGGAACAATCCATTTGCCGCCTTGCGATACGAGAAGGACCCGGCCGGAACCGAAGGGACGCATGGCTTGCAAGGTTGTCGAAAGCGTCGCCATCGACACGTCCACACCGGCGATGCCGATAAGCTTTTCGCCGGACATGACCGGATAGGCGATCGAGCTCATGGCGGTCTTGTCGCCGGTCGCGCTCTCGATATAGGGCTGGGTCAAGGCGCCTTTTTTCGTGCTTTCCGGCAGGGTGTACCATTCCGCCTGGGTGTCGACCTCAAACACGCTATAGGCAATATTGCCGGCCTTGTTCTTGGTCCAGTAGGGGGCAAACTCGCCTTTCTTGTTGCCGCCAAACTCACCGTTGCCGATGAACTCGGCATTCCTGCCGTCGAACATGCCGGGCACTTCCGCAAACCAGCTGCCATAGGCAAACGTGTTCTGCTCCAGATTGGCCTTCAGCGCGTCGACGGCAGTCTTGCGATCGAGATAACCTGCAGCATGGCCGCGGCCGATGACTCCGGCCATCGAGCGTGCTGCGCCCGCGAGCTGGCCGATTTCGGCAGCGACTTCGTTGCCGATGGCTCGGGCTTCGGCATTGGCCTGCTCAAGCGTGAGTGAGGTCACCCGGTCGCTTGTCTGGGAAATGAGGAAGAAGTTGGAGACGATGAGCAGCAGCGCGATGGCGATGCTTGTGACGACGATCAGTTTTTTGGACAGGGAATTCAGGCGCAGAAATGACATGACTTGCCTCGTGGATCCGTGGGGCGGAGATCGCTGACATGGCAAGGGGACACCCCGTCATGGGGTCGTTCTACGCGGCTGGACACCACGATAGGGAGATGCCTGCGCGACATTACGCAGGATCTATTAAATTAGACTAAAATTGCAGCATTCATCCCCCGGAATTATAGGGCTTTAGCTGTTATATGGCTTTGTCGACAGCTCTTGCGAGCGGAATGGAAGGTTGCGCGCCACGCGCCAGGCAGGCGAGCGAGCCGGCAACGGCTGCCCGGCGCAGCGCCTGGGCAAACGTCAGGCCCTGATCGAGGCTGGCGGCGAGATAGCCGCAGAACGTATCGCCGGCTCCGACCGTATCGACCGGCTCGATGGTGAGGCCCTTGGTCGTCAGGATCTCGCCGTCACGAATGGCCACGACACCGTCGCCGCCGAGCGTCACGACGAAAGTCTGGCCGCTTTGCGAATGCAGTTTCCTGAGCGCCGCGATCCGGGCGTCGCTGCTCGATGAGGGTTTACCGGATACCAGGTCGAACTCGGTTTCGTTCGCGACCACGATATCGGCCAAGCCGGAAAGCCGCACGGCGTCTTGCGTAAACGGTGCGGTGTTCAGGACGGTGGTAACGCCTTTTTCCCGCGCCGCCTTGAGGGCCGCTTCGACGGCGCCTGCCGGAATTTCGAGCTGCAGCATCAGGATATCGCCGGCAGCCATGGCCTCCACGGTCTTGACGGCCTCGTCAGCGGTGATCGTGCCGTTGGCGCCGGGAATGACGGCGATCATGTTCTCGCCATTGCCGCCGACTAGGATGAGGGCGGTACCGGTCGGCTCGCTCGCCTTGAGAACCGAGGAAAGATCCGTGCCCGCTTCATCCAGAAGCGCGAGCGCCGGTTCGGCAAACGTATCGTTTCCGACCGCGCCGGACATTGTCACGTTGCTGCCGCTACGGCGTGCCGCAAGCGCCTGATTGGCACCCTTGCCGCCGGCTGCGGTCGAAAACGTCTGGCCGGGAACCGTCTCGCCAGGCTTCGGCAGTTCCGCCGTGGTCGCGATGAGATCCATGTTGATGGAGCCGAAGACGGTAATCATGAAATGCCCTGCCATGCCGTGTTGATATGGCCGGAGACTGCCCGACAGCGCTAGTCCTCGTCAACTACTCTCAGCCGCAAAAGCCCGGTGCGGCTCTCGACCGATTTTTGCGCGGGCGCCTCCGTCGGCATTTCGGCGCTTGCGGGCGTTTCCAGTTCCAGCGAGGTGATCCGGTTGCCGCGTCGCGTCAGCTTTTCCGTGGAGGTCAGGATCTGTTCGACATCCTTTTCCGCGGCGAGAAAATGCGATTGAAGCTTGCGGGTCCGGTCATCCAGTCGGGTGAGATCCTCCATCAGCAATCCGACCTCGCCCTGGATGAGATGGGCCTGTTCGCGCATCCGCTGGTCGCGGAGAACCGCCTGGATGACCTGGATCGATAAAAGCAGCAATGACGGCGAGACGATGACCACGCGGGAGCGCTGCGCCTTCTGCACCACCACATCGAAATGCTCGTGGATCTCGGCGAAGATCGATTCCGACGGCACGAAAAGAAGAACCGTGTCCTGCGTTTCGCCGGCAATCAGGTATTTTTCGGATACGTCCCTGATATGGACGTCCATGTCGCGCCGAAACTGCTGACCCGCCGCCCGTCGTGCATCCGGTGAGGCTGCTTCGCGAAAGGCGGTCCAGGCCTCAAGCGGGAATTTTGCGTCGATGACGAGCGGCGGCGCACCGTTCGGCATGCGGATCACGCAGTCGGGTCGCGTGCCGTTTGAAAGCGGTGACTGGAAGGAATAGGCGCCGTGCGGCAGTCCATCGGCAACGATCGTTTCCATCCGGCCCTGGCCGAATGCGCCACGCGTCTGCTTGTTGGAAAGGATCGCCTGCAACCCGACGACATCCTTGGCCAGCGTCTGGATATTGTTCTGCGCCGCATCGATGACCGCCAGCCGCTCCTGAAGCTTGCGCAGGTTTTCATGCGTCGATTTGGTCTGTTCGGTAATCGTCGAACCCAGCCTGTGGGTCATGCCGTCGAGCCGCTGATTGACGGCTTGGTTGAGTTCGGCCTGACGGCTGGTGATCGTCTCGGCCATGGCGGCCACGCGCCCATGCATCTCGCCCTGCATCCGCACCAGCTCGGCCAGCCGCGCCTCCGCATCCATCGTCCGCTGCGTCATCTCTTCGCGCTGGCTGCCGCCGCGAAGGACGGCGAAAAGCGCGATGATCACCGCCAGAACGGCAAGAGCAGCTCCGATAAGCAAGGCGGGAAACGCAAAATCGGGCGGCAGGAAGTCGGCAAGGGTCTCTCTCATGCTGCCACTCTAGCAGATTGCATCGGCAACGAAAGATCAAAACGTGAACATTTGCCTAGAAGCGTTCAGCATGCCTGTTCCATCGGCGCAAAAGATGCGCTATGGGGCAGGCATGACAATCAAGCCGCTCATCATTCTTCCCGATCCGCTTCTCCGGCAGGTCTCAGTGCCGATCGAAACCGTCAATGCCGAGCTTCTCAAGCTCGCCGACGACATGCTCGAAACCATGTATGACGCACCGGGCATCGGCCTTGCCGCGATCCAGATCGGTGTGCCGAAGCAGATGCTCGTCATCGACGTGTCGCGCGAGGACGAGGAAAAGAACCCGCAGGTCTTCATCAATCCGCAGATCGTCAAGTCCTCGGATGAGCTTTCGGTTTACGAAGAGGGCTGCCTTTCGATCCCGGACTATTATGCCGAAGTCGAGCGCCCGGCCACGATTGGGGTGAAATATGTCGGTCGCGACGGCAAGGAACATCTGCTCGAAGCCGACGGCCTGCTCGCCACCTGCCTGCAGCACGAGATCGACCATCTGAACGGCGTGCTCTTCATCGACCATATCTCGCGGCTGAAGCGGGAAATGGTGATCAAGAAATTCACGAAGCTTGCCAAGGGCAAGTCTGTCTGAGTTTCGTTGAAAAAGAACCCGATCGGCACTACGATATCAGTGATATCAAAAAGAGGTGCCGATGGGTGACCTGCTGATCCGTAATCTGGATGAAGCTCTCAAGAACCGGCTTCGCGATGAAGCAAGGCAGAATGGCCGCAGTTTGTCCGAGGAGGCAAGCGTTCGCCTGCGCCGGTCATTGATCTCCGGGGATAAGAGCGAGGAGAAGTCGGCGGGCGAGATCCTGAGAGCAATCGTGGAAAGCTCTGATGTCTATTGGACGGAAGAAGAACTGGCCGCGATCGAGACATCCCGTCATGAACCCGATAGGGAACCACCCAGGTTCGATGAATGATCGTCCTGGATACGAATGTCATCTCTGAATTGCGCAATCGCCGATATAGCGATCACTTGCTGACTTGGCTGGATGGGATTGCAAGGGGAAAGGTTTTCCTGACGACGGTGAGCATTGCCGAAATCCACTTCGGCATCGGTTGTTTGCCGGAGGGGCACCGCAAAGCTGATCTTGCCGACTTGTATCGTCAGATGGAGGCCGAATTCAACGATCGCATTCTGGTCTTCTCGGTTGATGCCGCGCATAGATATGGGAAACTCACAGCGGAGCGCCGCAGCCGGGGGCATCCGATCGATACGAAGGACGCCATGATCGCCGCAACCTGCCTCTCTCACGGTGCGACACTTGCCACCCGCAACGTAAAAGACTTCGAGGGGCTTGATCTTCGGCTGGTAAACCCGTTTGAAGGCGCCTGAACACTTTTGAGGTCAAGCGCATGTCACTTCGCATCATCTTCATGGGCACGCCGGATTTTTCCGTGCCGACATTGCAGAACCTCAAGCAGGCCGGTCATGAGATCGTTGCCGTCTATACCCAGCCGCCGCGGCCGGCCGGTCGCCGCGGGCTAGATCTCACCAAGTCGCCTGTCCACCAGGCGGCCGAACTGCTCGGCATCCCGGTTCTCACCCCCTTGAACTTTAAGGCGGAAGAAGACCGCCAGATATTTCGCGACTTTAACGCGGATGCCGCGGTCGTGGTGGCCTATGGCCTGCTCCTGCCGGTCGCGATCCTCGAAGGCACGAAGCTCGGCTGTTATAACGGCCACGCCTCGCTCCTGCCGCGCTGGCGTGGAGCTGCTCCCATCCAACGCGCCATCATGGCTGGTGACGAAAAAACCGGCATGATCGTGATGAAGATGGAAAAAGGCCTCGATACCGGCCCCATGGCGTTGACGAAGGAAGTCGAGATCACTGAAATGATGACGGCCGGCGAACTGCATGACAAGCTGATGCTCGTCGGTGCCCGTGCCATGGTCGAGGCGATGGCAAAGCTAGAGGCTGACGACCTGCCGCTGACACCGCAGCCGGAAGAGGGCGTGCTATACGCCGCCAAGATCGACAAGGGCGAAACCCGCATCGATTTTTCCCGGTCGGCGCGTGACGTGCATAACCATATCCGCGGCCTGTCACCTTTTCCGGGCGCCTGGTTCGAAGCCGAGATCAACGGCAAGCCGGAGCGTATCAAGGTTCTTGCCTCGGAAGTGAGCGAAGGCGATGGCAGGCCCGGTGAAGTCATCGAGCACCCGGTCGTATCGGTTCTTTCGGGGGGCCTGCTGGTAGCTTGCTCGGAGGGTGTCGTGAGCTTGACTCGATTGCAAAAGGCTGGAGGCAAGCCGATGGATGCCGATGTCTTCCTGCGTGGCACGCCGATCGCCGCCGGCACGCTTCTGTCCGCTCAGGTCGGGATTGCCTGATGCCGCGTTTTCGCATGACTGTCGAATATGACGGCACATCCTATGTCGGCTGGCAGATGCAGGAAAATGGCCATTCGGTGCAGGCAGCCCTGCAGAACGGCATCCGGTCGCTGACCGGCGAAACGGTTTCGATCCGCGGTGCGGGCCGTACGGATTCCGGTGTCCATGCTCGGGGCCAGGTTATTCACGCCGATCTTTCCCGTCACTGGCAGCCCTTCAAGCTGCGCAACGCGCTCAACGCCCATCTGATGATGGCGAATGAACGTGTGTCTATCATTGACGTGCAGCAGGTCTCCGACGAGTTCGACGCGCGCTTTTCGGCTGTGAAGCGGCATTATCTCTACCGCATCATCAGTCGGCCATCACCTCTTGCCATAGAGGCCGGGCAGGCCTGGTGGGTGCCGAAGGAGCTTGATCACGAGGCCATGCATGCGGCCGCCCAGATGCTCGTCGGCCATCACGACTTCACCACCTTCCGCTCCGCCCATTGTCAGGCGAAAAGCCCGGTGAGAACGCTGGACCGGCTGGATGTGACGCGCAGCGGTGACCTGATCGAGATCCGGGCCAGCGCTCAGAGTTTTCTGCACAATCAGATCCGCTCCTTCGCCGGCACGCTCAAGCTCGCCGGCGAGGCAAAGATGTCACCCGATGATGTGCGCGCAGCACTTGAGGCGCGGGACCGCAAGGAATGCGGCCCGGTCGCACCGCCGGAAGGCCTTTATTTCATGAAGGTCGATTATCCGGGCGACACTTGAAGCAATTCCAGCAAAAGTGGGAACCGGTTTTGCGTGCGGAATTGCGTTGACACACATCAGTAGGGCGAAACGCCGAGATAGGATTGCAGCAGGTCTGCAACAATGAGGCCCGGCACCAGCAGCACAAGCATGGTTGTCGCGACGACAAGCGGCTCCGGTCCGCATATCTGCCGCACGAAGCGTGATATGGCGAAGATCGTCGCGATCAGCAGGACAAGCTGCACGAGCGCGATGAGACCCGCGACAAAAGGCAAGAGAAACAGCAGAAGCGTCAGCACCGCATATGCATAGGAGACCGGCACGGACAGCCAGTTGGTCGCGACCACGATGGCGGTGAACTTGCGTTCGGTCTTCAGCAGCAGGCAAAGAATGCCGAGCAGCACCAGAGGCAGGATCCAGTTGATCGCCTCGACCATGAAGAGCCTCAGATAGAAACCGAGACCGGCCTTGGTTCCTTCCGCACTCGCAGATAGGAAGGCGAATCGCATCCCGGTCCAGTAGACGAACATCGCAGGCAGGCACCAGACGAATGCCCAGAACGACCGCATCATGCCGCGATCGGTCAGGTCGAGCCGCTTCAGGCCCTGCGCATCGCCCTTGAAAAGCAACCAGAGACCGCTGACGTAATATTTGACTTCAGGAAATGGAGGCATCGCCGAACCAGCGGGTGAGGAAGGTTCCGTAGATCTGTGTCAGCGTCTCGAGATCGGCAAGGGCCACACGCTCGTCCACCATATGCATGGTCTGTCCGACAAGGCCGAATTCCACCACGGGGCAATAGTCCTTGATGAACCGCGCATCCGATGTGCCGCCGGTGGTCGACAGCGCCGGCTGCTTGCCGGTCACGGCCTCGACGGCACCGGAAAGCGAGCCGATCAGCGCGTTGTTGCGGGTCAGGAACACATGGCTCGGGCGTTCGGCCCAGGTAATCTCGTATCTGGTCGGCTGGCGATCCGGGCGCAGCGTCTGATCGGAGGCAGCTTCGTCCAGGCGGCGGATGATCTCGGCCTTGACAGTATCTGCGGTCCAGGTGTCGTTGAAGCGGATGTTGAAGGCGAATGTCGCCTTGGCCGGCACGACATTGGTTGCCGGATTGCCCACATCGACCGTCGTGACTTCCAGATTGGAAGCCGGGAATTCCGCCGTTCCTGCATCGAAAGGCGGGTCCATCAGGGCCGCGGCAAGCGGCAGCAGGCCGCGAACGGGATTGTCCGCCAGATGCGGATAGGCCGCATGGCCCTGCACGCCGAACACCGTGACCTTGCCGGAAACGGAACCGCGGCGGCCGATCTTGATCATGTCACCGAGCGCGTCGGGATTGGTCGGCTCGCCGACCAGGCAGGCATCCCAGCGCTCGCCCTTTTCGGCGGCCCATTTCAGCAGCTTTTCCGTACCGTTGACGGAAGGGCCTTCCTCGTCGCCGGTAATCAGGAAGGAGATCGATCCCTCTGGTGCGCCATGCTTTTCGATATGGCGGGCAACGGCTGCAACGAAGCAGGCAATACCGCCCTTCATGTCGACAGCACCGCGGCCGAACATCTCGCCATCGGCGATCTCCGCGCCGAAGGGCGGATGGCTCCAGGAGGCCTCGTCGCCGACCGGAACGACATCCGTATGGCCGGCGAACATCAGATGCGGCCCGTCTGTTCCCAGACGGGCATAGAGGTTCTCGATGTCGGGCAGGCCCGGTTCCGTTGCGATCATCCGCTCGACCGTAAAGCCGAGTGGGGTGAGCATGGCTTCAAGCGCCGAAAGCGCGCCGCCTTCCGCCGGGGTGAGGGAAGGGCAACGGATCAACGTTTGCAGGTTTGCAATCGGATCGGAAACAGACATCGAATGGGTCCAGACTTAGTCGCGCAGCAGCTCGTTGATACCCGTCTTGGAACGGGTCTTCTCGTCGACGGTCTTGACGATGACGGCGCAATAGAGGTGCGGAGCGGCAAGGCCGTTCGGCATCGTGGCATTGCCAGACGGCATAGAGCCGGCAACGACGACGGAATAGGGCGGTACTTCGCCATAGGTCACTTCGCCGGTGGCGCGATTGACGATCTTGGTCGATTTGCCGATATAGACGCCCATGCCGAGGACGGAACCTTCGCGGATGATGCAGCCTTCGACGACTTCCGAACGGGCGCCGATGAAGCAATTGTCTTCGATGATCGTCGGGCCGGCCTGCATCGGCTCAAGCACGCCGCCGATGCCGACGCCGCCCGAGAGATGCACATGCTTGCCGATCTGTGCGCAGGAGCCGACGGTTGCCCAGGTGTCGACCATCGTGCCTTCATCAACGAATGCGCCGAGATTGACGAAGGACGGCATCAGCACGACATTCTTGGCGATATAGGCCGAGCGGCGCACGACGGCGTTCGGCACGGCGCGGAAACCGGCGGAACGGAACTGGTTTTCACCCCAGCCCTCGAACTTGGAAGGAACCTTGTCCCACCAGGTGGAGTTACCCGGACCACCCTTGACCACGTCCATGTCGTTAAGGCGGAAGGAGAGGAGTACGGCCTTCTTGAGCCACTGGTTGACGGTCCAGTTTCCATCTTCTCCGCGAACTGCAACACGGGCCTTGCCAGCGTCGAGCAGGTTGAGTGATTCCTCTACGGCATCGCGGACTTCGCCTTTGGTCGAGATGGTCACGCTGTCGCGGTTGTCGAAAGCGGTCTCGATTGTCTTTTCGAGGGCGGCGAGGTCGAAGTTGCTCATGGAAGATCCTTAAACGTCACGCGGTATCGTGATGGCTGGGAAGGTGGTCATTTGGTCCCATTTGCTCTAAGCGACCGCCACTCAAGCGTCAATGTGAATTGGCGTCAACCGAAGTTGGCGCGGGAAGGAAGCATAAGCATGACAAAGAGAAGGTCGGAAGCGCGCGGGGCTGAGGACAAGGTATGGGAGCCGCTGAAGGACAGCACGGCCGACAAGCATGCAGCCGCCGCCCAGCCCAAGACGCCGCAGACGCAGTCCCCCTCCTACCGTCTCGCTTTTGCCGACGAAGAATTCCTGTGCAGCAAGGAATTACGCCCGGTCCGGCTGCAGCTCGAACTTGCCAAGACAGAAATGATGCTCAGCGAAAAGGGCATTACATCGACCGTTGTCCTGTTCGGTGGAGCGCGTATCCCTGCACCCGGCCAGGCTCCATGGGCAGCCCATAACGAAACACAGCGTAACAGCTTGCAGGCGGCTTCGGTCTATTATGAAGAGGCGCGAAAATTTGCCGCGCTGTGCGGAGAGTATTCGGCGAAGTTCGACCACAAGGAATTCGTCGTCGTCACCGGCGGTGGTCCCGGTGTCATGGAGGCGGGCAATCGTGGTGCGACGGAGGCCGGGGCGCCGACCATCGGTCTCAATATCATGCTGCCACACGAGCAGGCGCCGAACCCCTATGTGACGCCGGAGCTTTCCTTCAACTTCCACTATTTCGCCATCCGCAAGATGCATTTCATGATGCGCGCGAAGGCGGTTGCAGTCTTCCCGGGCGGCTTCGGCACGCTGGACGAAATGTTCGAGGCGCTGACGCTGATCCAGACCAAAAGGATGGAGCGTATTCCGCTCATCCTGTTTGCCGAAAAGTTCTGGCGCAGCATCATCAATTTCGAGGCGCTGGCTGATTTCGGCACGATCGCGCCGGAAGATATCGAGCTGATCAATTTCGTCGAGACCGCCGACGAGGCCTGGAAGGTCATCCAGGATTTTTACGAGAAGTAAGGTCTCCCAGCACATAGAAGACCCGCCCCTCGGGAGAGAGGCGGGCCTTTGTCGACAACTGCCGGGCTAGTTCCGTAAAGGGGGGCGGGGAACTAGAGGGGGCGGTCCGGCAGGTCGTCGATGGAAATCATGCCGTCCTTGTTGGTGTCCATGCGGGCAAACAGCTTGTCGCCTGCGGCAGACGCCTCGGCCTTGGTGATCTTGTTGTCGCGGTCCTCGTCGACCATCCGGAAGAAGCGACCGCCGCCCATCCCGCCATGGCGTTCGAAGCGAGCCTTGCGGAATTCGCCGCGCGGGCCGTCATGGCGTCGATCGTCGCGGTCTGCGCGTTCGTCGCGCGGTCCTTCGCCGTCCTTGCGCTCGGCACGCTCCGGACGAGCCTCATCGTTCTCCGCCATTTCCGGGCGCGGGTTGTTCTTGCGGAATTCTTCACGCTTGGCGATGCGGTAGTCGACAAGCTCACCGCGCGTGATGTTGC
>DLSX01000041.1:10940-12396 GCA_002500765.1 Neorhizobium sp. UBA7851 | reverse complement strand
AGGATCTTCATGGGGTCCTTCCTTGACTATCTCCGACGGCAAATTGCGACATTTGCCATCTCCTCATGTGTCAGTGGGCGACATGGATACGCATTTTTCACCCGAATACAACGCCGTTTCCACGCAGACACTTGCGCATTTCTCATATCCCTATTCGACGCGTGCCGGTACCTGCGGAACGCTTGATTTGTGATGCACGGCGCGTGGCGTGACGATCTTGCGGTCGAAGAGCGGAACACCCGGCCGCCGCATGACGAGCACCAGAAGCGCACCGGCGATGATGCCGCCGACATGCGCTCCCCAGGAGACCGCATCGTCCATGTTGAGCGCCAGCATGACGAATTGCTGGGCGATCCACAGCGCCAGCGGAATGAAGGCGGGCAGCGGCAGAGGGATACGAAACAGGACCAGCACCCAGACGCGCACCCGCGGATGCAACAGGAAATAGGCTGCGACCACGCCGGAAATCGCGCCGGACGCACCGATCAGCGGGCCCTCTGATTGCGGTGAGACAAAGCCGTGGAGTGCCGCACCTGCCGCGGCGCAGAGAAGGTAAAAGACCAGAAAGCGGAAATGTCCGAGCGCATCTTCGACATTATCTCCAAACACCCAGAGGAAGAGCATGTTGGGGGCCAGGTGCCAGAAGTCGATATGCAGGAAGGCATAGGTGAGGAAGGTCATGTCCTCCGGCACCAGAACCAGCGACGGGTCGAGCACCGCATGGTCGAAGATCAGCGCAGGAATGAAGCCGAGGCCGAGCGAGGCGCGCTCCGCCTGCTCCACCGNNGAACAGCCAAGCCAGTACATTCAGCACGATCAGGCTGATCGTGACCCATTGGACACGGATATATTTCAGCTCGTTCGTGTCATGCAGCGGGACGAACATGCGCGACCTCCTGGAGCGGCTTTTAGCGGTGTTTGCCGGGAACCCACAAAATATCGGCCTGTCCGCGATCGTTTGCAAAACGGGCGGCAACGAAGAGGAAATCGGAGAGGCGGTTAATATATTTCAGCGCCGCCGCGCCGACCTTTTCCTGTCGCGACAGTTCCACCATCAACCGTTCGGCGCGTCTGGCAATGGTTCGCGCCATGTGCAGATGGGCTGCGGCCGCAGTACCGCCGGGCAGCACGAAGGATTTCAACGGATCGAGTTCGCCGTTCAGGCTGTCGATCTCCCGCTCCAGCCGCTCTGCCTGGGCCTCGATGATGCGCAGCGGCTCGTAGTCGAGCGGCTCGCCGGTATCCGGTGTCGCGAGATCGGAGCCAAGATCGAAGAGATCATTCTGGATACGGACGAGCATGGTGTCGAGTTCGTCGAGGCCGACGGTGTGAAGCCGCGCAAGGCCGACCGCCGAATTAGTCTCGTCAACCGTGCCGTAGGCTTCCACCCGCAGGTCGAATTTTTCGCGGCGGGGGCCGGAGACGAGGCCGGTCGTGCCGTTGTCGCCGGTGCGGG
>DLSX01000041.1:0-10904 GCA_002500765.1 Neorhizobium sp. UBA7851 | reverse complement strand
CGGGGAGAAGGTGCCGGCAGGCGGATGAGGGGCAGCTGTATCCGCTTCGTCAAAAATCCATCCCACTCAACCCGGCCTTCCCCCGCCGGTGATCCACAATGTCAGCATGATCAGCGCGATCGCCACCGCCTGCAGGATGACGCGCAGCTGCATCAGCTTGTTGGAGCGGTTGGCGTTTGTGCCCTTGAGCATGTTGATCAGGCCGCGGATCAAGACAAGCACGACGAGGCCCATCACGATCAGGGTCAGAATGGTGGTGAAACTCGACATGTCCTGCCTCCCATCAGTTGTCAGTCGATACGGCGCATCAGCGCGTAGAAGAGCGAGGCCGGAAGCAGTCTCTTCAGCAACGCACCCTGCTTTGCAGGTCTGGTTACCAGATAATGCGGTCTTGGACGAGGCGCGTTCAGGGCATGATCTAGCACCTTGTAGACGGCTTCGGGGCCAAGCTTGTGGCGGTTGACCGGGCCGCTGCCATCGAGGCGCTTCAGTTGCCGTTCGTAGTCGGCGGCATGCGGTGAGTTTTCGAGATCGATATTCTCGCTGATCTTGGCAAGTGCATTGGCGGTGAAGCGGGTGGCGATCGGGCCGGGCTCGATGAGGCTCACCTCGATGCCGCTGCCGGCAAGCTCCATGCGCAGGGTCAGCGTCAGCCCTTCGAGCGCGTATTTCGAGGCTGTATAGGCGCCGCGATAACGATAGGGCAGGAGGCCGAGGATCGAGGAGCAGTTGACGATGCGGCCACAGCGGTTCGCCCGCATCAAGGGAACGATCTGGCGGGTCAGTTCATGCCAGCCGAACAGGTTCGTCTCGAACTGGACGCGCAGCACGTCCGTCGTCAGGTCCTCGACCGCGCCAGGCTGACCATAAGCGCCGTTGTTGAACAGCGCGTCGATCTTTCCGCCGGTACGCGTCGTCACGGTTTTTACCAGCTGATCGATCGTATCCTGCTTCGTGTAGTCGAGGATCAGCGCCTCCATGCCGTCAGCTTCCAGAGCGGCAAGATCCTGTGTCTTTCGCACCGTTGCAAAGACGCGCCAGCCGTCCGCCTTCAATGCCCTTGCCGCATAAGCGCCGATGCCGGAGGAACAGCCGGTGACGATGATCGTTCTTGTTGCAGTCATTCAGGAATTCTTCCTCGGCACTCACCTGTACAAGTGAGAATGTTCCTCCCATATTTCGCCCTAAGTCACAACGGAGCAGACCTTGCAGGAAGAAATACGCCGGCCGCGATGGCACCGATTGGCCTTCAAGGTTCTGTGGGATGCCTATTGGCATTTCTCGGAGGATGACGGCTGGGCCATGGCAAGCCATGTGGCGCTTTCCGGCCTGCTGGCGCTTTTCCCGTTCCTGATCTTCGGCACGGCGCTGGCCGGTTTTCTGGGGGCCGGCGGATTTTCCGAAACGGCCATCCATCTGATGTTCGATGCATGGCCGGCCGATATCGCCAATCCGATCGCGTCGGAAATCCAGCGGGTGATCGACATGCCGCGCGGCGGGTTGCTGACCGTCTCGGTCCTGGCCGCCGCCTATTTCGCCTCCAACGGCGTCGAGGCCCTTCGCATCTCGCTCAACCGCGCCTACCGGGTCACGGAAACCCGGGCCTGGTATGTGACGCGTCTTGCCAGCCTCGGTTATGTCATCGTTGCGGTGGTCATCTTCGCCGTCATCAGCATCGTGCTTCTGGCGGTGCCGGTGGCGCAGCGTTTCGCGGAAACCAAGTTTCCGTGGCTGATGAGCGACCTCAATGCGCTCGCCAACTGGGGCCTGGTCGGCACCGGCCTGCTTCTGATGATCGGTCTGCTTTTCTCGCACAAATGGTTGCCGGCCGGCGATCGGCGAATCATCGATGTGTTGCCGGGCGTGGTGCTGACCATCGTCATCTGGACGATTTTCGGTTTCGGTTTCGCCGCCTATCTGTCCAGTTTTGCCAATTACGCGGCCACCTATGCGGGGCTCGCCTCGATCATGATCGTGCTGGTCTTCCTCTACATGGTCGGCGTGATCTTCATGCTGGGTGCCGAGCTCAACGCCGCGATCCTCAAATACAAGGTCTATTCGGTGGTCAATCAGGTCAACAAGAAGCGCAAAGCAAAGCGCGCCGAGCGTTCACAGCCCGACGAGGCGGCGAATGTCGGCGGCGGAGAGACCCTCGTCCCGAAGAGCCGCAATTCCGGTTGATCCCTCGCTTTTCGACAGCTTGCGACCGTCTCCCCCAAGGATCAGCCGGTGGTGGTGGTAGACGGGTTCGGGAAGCCTAAGCAGTTCCTGTAGCAGCCGGTGGATGGCAGTTGCGGCATAAAGATCCCGTCCGCGCACCACATGGGTCATGCCCTGCAGCGCATCATCGACCACGACCGACAGGTGATAGCTCGATGGCGCATCCGAGCGTGACAGGATCACATCGCCCCATAGTGTCGGATCGGCCTTCATAATATCCGTCTGTCCGTCGCCGGTTTCCCGCCACATGAGCGGCCTTCCGATCCGCGCAACCGCCTTGCCCACATCCAGCCGCCATGCGTGTTTTACGCCCTGTGCGATGAGATCGGTGCGTTCCGTCTCGCTGCGTTTTTTGTCGTCATCGGGATAGAGGGGGGACCCGTCGGGATCACGCGGCCAGGCAGCGCCTTTGGCTTCATGGTCCGCCACGCGCGCCTTCACCTCGCCGCGGGTGAGGAAGGCCGGATAGACCAGCCCCATCTCCCGCAACCCGTCGAGAGCTTCCCGATAGGCGTCAAAATGTTCAGACTGGCGGCGCACCGGTGTTTCCCAATTCAGACCGAGCCAGGTGAGGTCGCGATAGATCATCTCTTCGAATTCGGGGGGGCAGCGGGTAAGATCGATGTCTTCGATGCGCAGCAGGAAACGCCCGCCCGTTGCCTTTGCCATGTCGTGGTTCAGCAATGCGGACAAGGCGTGGCCGAGATGGAGAGGGCCGTTCGGGCTTGGTGCGAAACGGAATACTGGCTTTTTCGGCTGGGAACCTGGCATTGCTTGTTCGTGTTTGGATCCTTCGGGTCAAGCCCGAGGATGACGAGCTTGTGGTGAGGGTCTAGCAGATAGCAGTCCTTGGAGCTTGCGGAAACGTTTCTTCAGATGCCGGGGCTGAACGTCTGGCCACAAATCTCTCCGCAGTCATCCTCGGGCTTGACCCGAGGATCCAAACGCAAGCATGGATGTGACATGGGCGAAAACCAATTCCGCATCATCCGCAATGACGCCGACATCCAGATCGGTCTCGGAGAGCTCCTGCTGCTCGACCCTCGCCTCATTCCGATCGCCGAGATCGCCGGCCCCCTTCCGCTGAGGCTCGCCACGCCCGGTTTTGCCGGTCTTGCCTCGATCATCGTCTCGCAGATGGTGTCGCGGGCAAGTGCGGATGCGATCTGGCGGCGGATCGAAGCGGCGGGACCGGTGACGGCTCAGACCTATGCGGCGTTTCAGCCCGATATCATTGCCACATTCGGCCTCTCCCGCGCCAAGGCCTCTACGCTGAAGTCGCTGTCCAGTGCCGTCCTGAGCGGCGCAATCGATCTCGACGGTATCTGCACCATTGAAGGCGAGGAGGCGCTGCGGCAGCTGATCGCGCTGCCCGGCATCGGTCCCTGGACGGCCGAGGTCTATCTGATGTTCTGCGCCGGCCATGCGGATATCTTTCCATCGGGTGATGTCGCTCTTCAAGCATCCGTCGGTCGGGCGTTCGCAATGGAGACGCGACCGGTCGCAAAGGCGCTCACCGAAACCGCCAGATCATGGTCTCCCTACCGGTCAATCGCGGCGCGGCTTTTCTGGGCCTATTACGCCGCGACGATGCGTCGCGAGGCTTTGCCCATCGTATAAATGCTGGGAACTATCCCGCTGCATTTATAGGGCTTCACAATCCTGTAACAACGGACCTAATATAGAGGAGATAGATGCCGAATCGGGTAGGAGCGTCACTTGACGATTGCAGTCTCCCCGCAGGCCTTGCCGGCGCTCGTCTTGAACGCTGACTACCGGCCGCTGAGTTACTATCCCTTGTCGTTGTGGTCCTGGCAGGACGCGATCAAGGCGGTCTTCCTTGACCGTGTGAACATCATTGCCGAATACGACCATTCCGTCTGCTCGCCCAGCTTCACCATGCGGGTGCCGAGCGTCGTCAGCCTCAAGACCTATGTGCAGCCGACCCGCAACCCGGCCTTTACCCGGTTCAACGTCTTCCTGCGCGACAAGTTCGAATGCCAGTATTGCGGCGCGCATGACGAGCTGACCTTCGACCACGTCATTCCGCGCGCCCATGGCGGCGAGACGACCTGGGAAAATGTCGTGGCGGCCTGTTCGCCCTGCAATCTCAGGAAGGGCAGCAAACTGCCGAAACAGGCCGGCATGATCCCGCATCAGAGGCCCTATGCGCCGAGCGTGCAGGACCTTCACAATAACGGCCGGCTGTTTCCGCCGAACTACCTGCATGAAAGCTGGATGGACTATCTCTACTGGGATACCGAGCTGCAGCCCTGATCGGGCCGCATCCCCCGGTTTGCATCTGCCGATTTGCAAAAGGCCGCTTATGCGGCCTTCTTCACGCCGATGAAGGCGACGGCTGCGAGGAAGACGCTGGCAACGACGTTCCAGCCGGCGAAGGAAAGGCCAAGCACGCGCAGCGCCGCATCGGCGCAGGAGGGACCATGCACCGTGTTGAGGTCGCCCAGAAGATTGCCGGCATTGGTGGTGACTGCCGAGCTGCCGCCGCAGGCGGTCGGTCCCGGCCAGAAGCCCCATTCGACACCGGAGTGATAGACACCCATGCCGCCGCCGACCAGCATCATGATGCCGACGACGGCGAGAAGCGAGCGGGTGATCCAGGACGGCAGGCCGAAGGCAGCCGAACCAAGGGCGAGAATGCCGATCGGGATGCCGAAATAATAGGGATCACGCTCGAGCAGGCAGAGCGCGCAGGGAATATAGCCGCCGATATGTTCGAAACCCAGCGCGCTGCCGACCGTTGCCGCCATGGCAAGGGTCAAAAAGCCGGCATAGGCAACTCCGCTGCTGAATCTCGTGGTGGAACCTGCCAGCGCCATGCGCTTCTCCTTTATGTCGCCTTCGAACACCGTCGTTCGATACTGTGCCGATTGGGCCAAATTGGGCCGAAGCTGTAGAGCACAATCCGCCATTCTGTAAACTGTTGGACAGCCCGGTAGGTTGGCCTGCCTTCGGCAAATTGTCGTGATCGGCCTTGCCTGTTCCGGGATGCTAGCGGGAGGGCCAGGGGGCGCAAGCCGCGACAAGGCCGCGCGTCATCGTGTCAGTTGGCGTCGGTGATCAAACTCAAATTTTCACCACCTCGTCGCGCCAGAAGACGATCACATATCCCCCTGCCGGTGCCGTATTCGCAGCCCAGCTTTCGAGCTGTGAGATATAAGGATGATGACGCCAGAGATCGGGATGGTCCGGATCGGCCAGAACCGTGATCTGCTGTCCCTGTCCATAGACCATCATGTGGGACTTCAGCGGATCCCATTCATCGCCCAATCCCTCGTCGGTCATCCAGCGGCAGAGGAAATCGCGACAGAGTTTGGGGCGATCCGCATAGATGGAGCAGCCCTTTTCGGCGATGCAGTGCCGGCACCATTCGTCGGCGGGCTTGTCGAGGTCATCGATGTCGGGCAGCCGGCAACAGAGCGTGCATGCCTTGCAGGAGCGGCTCTCAAGGGGTGCCAAGGCGGAGCTCATACGATCTCGAATTGCCCGATATCTTCAAAGGTGGAGCGGCCGAACAAACGGCCGCGACTGTTCCCGGCACTTCAAAGCCGATGGATACGCTCGTTGAGCGCTGCCGCCAAAGCCTCGAGGAACTGCTTGCGCCTGGCATCGGAAGCCTTTTCCGCACCCAGTTCCACCGGATCACGGATTTTTTCCATGAAGCCCAGATGATCGAACATGTCTGAAGCCACGTTCACTTCGACCTCATCCATGAAATGCTTCAGAAAAGGCGCCAGCGCGAGGTTGGCGTCCTTCTGGTATTGGACAGCCATCTGCTGGGCCAGCGTGCACATCTGGACGTAGGGGCCGAATTCGGCACTCATGCAATTCTTCTCCATGTTATCATCACGTCCAGTCATTTAGGAAAAATCTCGGGCACCGCAACGGGGAGCGCGAGCTGCATGCCCGATATTGTTTCCAGACGGACGTTTTTCAGGAAACGGCACGAGCAATTGCGAGGGATCGGGGCCTACCGCGCGAAGCGCGGGAGGCCCCTTGGGCAGATTACCTCATGCGCTTGATCTCGCTGTAGGCGCCGTCGACCTTGACCGAAACGGTGACCTGGCTTGAGCCGCGATTGCGCCAGAACCAGCCATGGTTTCCGGCAAAGGCGGCCTCGATCACGCCGCTATGCTCAGAGACGCCACGTCCCTTTTCATAGCTGACGTTTTCACCACCGCCATCGCCGTGAATGTCGTAGTTCACGCGCGCGTCGCTCGGGGCGCTCCAGGAGAAGTTTGCCTGCGCACCCTTCTGCATTACCAGCTTCACTTCCGCCCCTTCGCCCGGCTGCAGCGTGATGGACATCTCATCTTGGCGTGTTGCCGCTTGTGCATAGGCCGCCGAGATGCCGAGCTCGCGGATGATCCGGTCGAGAATGCTCGACCCTTGTTGCGGGGTCGCAGAAGACTCAATGTTCGGAGTTGCCGGGGGTTGGGCCGTGTTCTGATCGGCCTGGCGATCCATTTCCGCCTCTTCGGCGAGCTGTGTCTTGATCTCGCCCATCTCGGTCAGGCCGAGGGCCGAGCCGATGCCTGTCGGATCGATGGCGTATTCGGATGGGAGCACAATGGTGACGAGGATCGCCACGGCCGCCATGCCGGAAATGATGGTCGATTTCAGGAGCTGGGCCGAGGACGGCAGGTCGTCTGCGCCGGGAGCCTGGGAATTGAACATGGGGTGTTCCTTTCAGAATTAGGAGACGAAATAACCGGTGAGCTGGTATCCAACGAGGACCCATCCGGCAGTCATCATGAGAACGTTGGCTGTGTAGGCGTGGCGCAGGAAGCCGGATGTCTTGCGCCAATAGCTCATGCCGATGAGGATGATGACGAGCGCGATGAGCTGCCCGATTTCGACGCCGACATTAAAGGCCAGAAGATTTGGAACGAGGCCGTCTTCGGCGATGTCGTATTCCAGGATCTTGGTCGCGAGACCGAGACCGTGGAAAAAGCCGAAGATCAGGGTCGCCAGCTTGGTGTTCGGCTGGAAGCCGAGCCATCGCTGAAAGGCGCCGAGATTGTCGAGCGCCTTGTAGACCACCGACAGGCCGATGATCGCGTCGATCAGGTAGGAGCTGACATTCCAGCCATAATAGACGCCAAGGAGCATCGTGGTCGAATGGCCGACCGCGAAAAGGCTGACATAGATGCCGATGTGCTTCAGCCTGTAGAGGAAAAAGATCACACCGAACAGGAACAGCAGATGATCATATCCGGTGACCATGTGCTTGGCACCGAGATAAACGAAGGGAATCAGGTTTACGCCCGATATTTCCTGGATGTAGCCCTTGTCGCCTTCCGCGACGGCATGGGCAGCTGCGGCACCTGTCATGAGAAGCAAGGCGCCGACCACAAGCATGGTCTGGAGAACCGGCGAGCCGAGCACGCGGCCGCCGCCTCCGAAGAAACGTGATGTCATTGATTTTTCCGTAAACGTGTTGAACCGCCGCCTCAGCGGCATGGATCAGAGCAACGTTACGATGCGTGGGGGGCGGTCGATCCCGTAGGGAGGGCCGGTTAGGAGGCTGGAGGCTCGCGTCAGATAGTCAGCGCTGCGGGAGTTGCGCAGAACAGGGCCAGCGCCCTGCGCCAGGCCTGCCTTTTCATGGGTATGGTCGGCATGGTGGTGATCGGACTCCCCGATATCGTCCGATGTGGCATCCAGGTCGTCGCGCGAATAATCGCCCTGGTCATGGGAGTGATCGCCAACAACTGCGACAGACGCGGCTCCATGCAGGTTTGGCGCATGGTTGCCTGGAGACGAGAACGCGTAGACGAGCACGGCAATACACGCCAAAAGGGCGGCCATCATGTTTGCCGGTGAGTGTCGGTCTCGAAGCAGCATGCGTTGCTGAATACCCTAAAACGGAGATTCGAACAGGATTCGTCGTTGCCATATCCTCTCCAGGAGGATAGGTAAAGGGCATGAGCGAACATCGGCATGATACTCACGCAGACATCATCAAGCGGCTGAAGCGAGCCGATGGCCACCTGAAGAGTGTCATTGCCATGATCGAGGCGGGCAAGCCCTGCCTCGACATCGCGCAGCAGCTTCACGCCGTCGAAAAGGCAATTACAAATGCCAAGCGGACACTGATCCAGGACCATCTCGATCACTGTCTGGAAGACTCCGTCGGATCGCTCGGTCGCGAGCAGCGCCATACGCTCGACGAGTTCAAGACCATTACCAAGTATCTTTAGACGCTGCGGCGTCAGGAGCATCACGACATGCTGGGCGTTCTGAACAACCGGACCTATCGACATCTGTTCCTGGCCCAGGTCATTGCGCTCCTCGGGACAGGTCTTGCGACCGTCGCCCTCGGCCTGCAGGCATTCGAACTGGCCGATGGAAGTGCCGGCGCCGTTCTCGGCACGGCGCTTGCCATCAAGATGATCGCCTATGTCGTCGTGGCTCCGATTGCGACCGCCTTTACGGAACAGCTTCCGCGTCGGGCAATGCTGGTGTCACTCGATCTCGTCCGTGCCGCCGTGGCGCTCTGTCTGCCCTTCATCACCGACGTCTGGCAGGCCTATGTCCTGATCTTCGTACTGCAGGCCGCATCCGCCGCGTTCACGCCGACATTCCAGGCGACCATTCCCGATGTGCTGCCGGACGAAGACGACTATACCAACGCCCTGTCACTCTCCCGTCTCGCCTATGATCTGGAAAAGGTAGGCAGCCCTCTGCTGGCGGCAGCGCTCCTGGCATTGATGAGCTATCACAACCTCTATCTGGGTACCGTCGTCGGTTTTCTCGCGTCGGCGAGCCTTGTCGTCTCGGTCCTTCTGCCTGATCCGAAACCGAGCGAGCCGCGCAGCATCTATGACCGGACGACGCGGGGTATCCGTCTTTACCTGACCGTTCCGCGTCTGCGGGGCCTGTTTGCCTTCAACCTCGCCGTTGCGGCTGGCGGCTCGATGGTTTTCGTCAACACCGTCGTGCTCGTCCAGGGCTCCATGGCGCTCGGCGAACGCTATACCGCATTCGCCCTGGCAGCCTTCGGTCTGGGTTCGATGATGGCCGCCCTCATGCTTCCGCGCCTGTTGAGACGCATTGCCGACCGTCCCGTCATGCTGTCGGGCACGGTCGTGCTGGCAGTCGCGTTGCTGGTCGGAACGGTCGTTAATTCCTATGCAGGCCTGCTCGTCGTCTGGGCGGTGATCGGCGTCGGATATTCGCTGGTCCTCACGCCATCCGGGCGTATCCTGCGACGCTCGGCCTCACCGGAAGATCGCCCGGCATTGTTCGCCGCCCAGTTCGCATTGTCGCATGGCTGCTGGCTGATCACCTATCCGTTCGCCGGGTGGATGGGAGCAACCGTCGGCCTGACGCCCACCTATCTCGTCCTGGCAGCCCTGACGGCGGCAGGTGCCGCAGCGGCGGCGCTGCTGTGGCCTGCCGTGGAAGCCGACGAGCGCCACATTCACACGGACATCGATGCAGGCCACGCCCATGTCGCGGGTGCAAAACTGGTTCCGGGTGGGCACGAGCATGCTCACCCGGTTCGTAAGGATCGCTACCACCAGTGACAGGTTATATCGGACTGTTCCTCACGGCGCTGGTTGCCGCAACAATCCTGCCCGCGCAGTCGGAGGCAGCCCTGGCGCTCCTCATTGCCAATGGCGGCTACTCGGTTCTCGGGCTGGTCGTGGTGGCCAGCATCGGCAATGTGCTTGGCTCGGTGATAAACTGGTTCCTCGGGCTTTACATCGAACGCTTCAAATCGCGCCGATGGTTTCCTGTCTCCGCGCATCGTCTGGAAAAAGCGCAGGCCTGGTATCAGCGTTACGGCAAATGGTCCCTGCTCGCCAGCTGGCTGCCGATCATCGGAGATCCGATCACCGTCGTGGCGGGTGTCATGAAGGAACCGCTTCCAATCTTCATCCTGCTGGTCGGCCTGGCGAAAACAGCGCGCTATGCCATCCTCGCCGCCGTGACCACCGGGCTGATCTGATCTGGACCTGGATCGTCAGGCCAGAGAGCTGCGGATTCATCACGAGAATGTGCCCGGCTATGCCGGTCGGCAAATCAGGGTTTGCCGACACGCCGGCAAAAATCCGCGGTGGGCAGAAGGGCGGTCCGGCTTTTTGCCGGCCTCTTACAGGTAGTTGATAATCGGACGATAATCTAAATATCGTGGTGCCCCGTGCCGGAATCGAACCAGCACTCCTCTCGGAACCTGATTTTGAGTCAGGCGCGTCTACCAATTCCGCCAACGGGGCACGGTAGATGTGGAAGGCGATTAACACGCGCAGCCACGAGGATGCAAGGCGCAACTTCCTCAAAATATGATCCGCAACGATCCGTATTTGGACGGCCCGGAGGGCGCGCTGTATCGACATCATAAATCATTAATATTCATCGGCATTATATTAGATAATGCTGAAACTAATTTGCCTTGGCGGAATTCGAATCCGCGGGTCCTGCAGGCAGGCCCTCAAGGAGGAGACTGTCATGAAGAAACTGTTTGTTTCGGCGTTGATGTCCACATGTCTTGTCGCAGCCGGGACAGCGCCGGTGCATGCGCAAGGGTTGTCCATCGGCGGTGATCGCGGTGTCAGCGCCAGTGTCGGTAGAAGTGCCGGCGGCGGCCTCGGTGTGGGGGCGTCGGTGGGAGGGCGAGATGGCGTGAATGCCGGCGCAAGCGTTGGCGGCCGTTC
>DLSX01000112.1 GCA_002500765.1 Neorhizobium sp. UBA7851 | reverse complement strand
CGTAATGACGGGGAGAAGGACGCAAGCTGCGCTCTCTCGGGTTCATTCAAGCACGGCCCCTCTCCCCGTCATTACGGGGAGAGGGTTAGGGTGAGGGGCAAACTTCAGCCAACGTCACCCCCAAAATTCCTATAAAATTCCTATATCTTTCCCCTCCCGGCCGTCTCGAACCCCTATGCGCTCCAGCGCCATATTCGGGCTCGGGAGATCGAAAGATCCTCTCCATACCAGAAACTGCCGAGGTGCCGTCCATCCCGATGGCGCCTGTCGGCCTGTCTGGTCTCGATCATATCAAAGGGACCCGGATCATGATGGACATCATTCTCATCGGCACGGTGGTCGTCTTCTTCGGCCTGTGCTTCGCCTACACCCGTGCCTGCGACAGGCTTTGAAGGGGAGAGCGCGATGATACTCGACTACGTGCTCGGCGGTGCGGTTACCGTCCTTCTCACACTCTACCTCACCTATGCTCTCATCCGCCCCGAACGCTTCTGACGAAGCCTTCGGGAACTGAAAGTTTCCTCATATGACCCTCAATGGATGGTTACAGATCCTCGTCTTCTGCGGGATCCTGATCGTGCTCGTCAAACCGCTCGGCGCCTATATGACGCGGGTGTTTTCCGGCGACCGCACATTGCTTTCACCGGTCCTCGTTCCGATCGAACGGGGACTTTATGCGCTGGCCGGCACCAGTGAACGCGAAGAGCAGCATTGGACGACCTATGCGTTCGCGCTGCTGATGTTCAATCTCGCCGGCACGCTGGTTCTCTATTTTCTCCTGCGCCTGCAGGACGTGCTGCCGCTCAATCCGGCCGGCATGCCGGCCGTCGGACCGGACCTGTCCTTCAACACCGCGATCAGCTTCGTCGCCAATACCAACTGGCAAAGCTATGGCGGTGAAAGCACCATGTCCTATCTCAGCCAGATGGCGGGCTTGGCCGTGCAGAACTTCGTTTCCGCCGCAACCGGCATGGCGATCGCCATCGGCCTGATCCGCGCCTTTTCGCGCGCTTCGGGCAAGGCGATCGGCAATTTCTGGGTCGATATGACCCGCGCCGTGCTCTACGTCCTGCTGCCGATCTGCATGGTGCTGACGCTCATTTACGTCTGGCTTGGCGTGCCGCAGACGTTTGGAGCTTACGTCAACGCCACGACGCTCGAAGGCGCGCAACAGACGATCGCCGTCGGCCCCGTCGCCTCGCAGCTGGCGATAAAAATGCTCGGCACCAATGGCGGCGGTTTCTTCAACGCCAATTCGGCGCATCCGTTCGAAAATCCCGACAACATCTCGAACATGATCCAGATGCTGTCGATCTTTGCGATCGGCGCCGCCTTCACCAATGTCTTCGGCCGCATGGTGGGCAACCAGCGCCAGGGCTGGGCGATCCTCGGCGCGATGGGCATCCTGTTCGTCATCGGCGTCGGTGTCGTCTACTGGGCCGAGGCTTCCGGCAACCCGATCATGCATGCGATGGGCCTTTCCGGCGGCAACATGGAAGGCAAGGAAGTCCGCTTCGGCATCGTCATGTCCTCGCTGTTTGCGGTCATCACCACGGCGGCATCCTGCGGCGCCGTCAATGCCATGCATGGCTCGTTCACGGCGCTTGGCGGGCTCATTCCGCTCATCAACATGCAACTCGGCGAAGTCATCGTCGGCGGCGTCGGTGCGGGCTTCTATGGTATCGTTCTCTTCATCATCATCGCCATCTTCGTGGCAGGCCTGATGGTCGGCCGCACGCCGGAATATCTAGGCAAGAAGATCGAGGCGAAGGAGATGAAGATGGCCGTGCTCGCCATCCTCTGCCTGCCACTCGCCATGCTGGTTTCCACCGCGATCTCGAGCGTCATGCCCTCGGCAGTGGCATCGGTCGGCACCGGCGGCCCGCACGGGTTCTCGGAAATCCTCTACGCCTATACGTCTGCCGCAGCCAATAACGGTTCTGCCTTCGGCGGCCTGACGGCCAATACGCCCTGGTACAACATCACGCTCGGCCTCGGCATGCTGATGGGGCGTTTCCTGGTGATCATCCCGGCGCTGGCGATTGCCGGCTCGCTGATCGCCAAGAAGACGGTTCCGGCCTCTGCCGGCACTTTCCCCACCGATGGCGGCCTGTTTGTCGGTCTTCTCGTCGGCACGATCCTGATCGTCGGCGGCCTGACCTTCTTCCCCGCTTTGGCACTCGGCCCGATCGTCGAACACCTGTCGATGATCGCCGGCCAGACTTTCTAGGAGACAAGACCATGAACCTTCGTCAGGCACTCCGCCGCCAGTCCCTCCTTGCCTCGCAGATGCGGGGCGAGGGGAGGTCCCCGAAAGGATCGCGGAGATGGTGCGGCTCCAACGCAATTCTCGCGATGATGGCGGGTATTCTCGCCATCGTCTGCGCCGTCGAAATCCTGCACGGCTGACCGGCATTCCTGATTTTTCAGGAGTGGCGCGGTCGCCTCATCCAAGCTGGAGCCTCTTTATGAGCCAGTCCAAATCCGCGAGTATCCTCGATAGTCGCATTCTCATTCCCGCCGTGGGTGGTGCTTTCACCAAGCTCAATCCACGCACGCTCGCCAAGAACCCGGTCATGTTCGTCGTGGCCACGGTTTCGGTCCTGACGACCGTTCTCTTCCTGCGCGATCTCGCCAACGGCGGCGAAAATCTCGGTTTCTCCTTCCAGCTCAACCTCTGGCTCTGGTTTACCGTACTGTTCGCCAATTTTGCCGAGGCGGTTGCGGAAGGCCGCGGCAAGGCGCAGGCGGACAGCCTGCGCAAGGCGCGCACGGAAACCCAGGCGAAACTGCTGAACAGTGCCAATGGCCGCGATTATAAAATGGTTGCCGGTACCTCGCTGAAGGTTGGCGATATCGTGCTGGTCGAAGCCGGCGACATCATTCCGTCCGATGGCGAAGTGATCGAAGGCGTGGCTTCCGTTAACGAAGCGGCGATCACCGGCGAAAGTGCCCCGGTCATCCGTGAATCGGGCGGCGATCGTTCGGCCGTCACCGGTGGCACACAGGTTCTCTCCGATGTCATCCGCGTGCGGATCACGGCCGCTGCCGGCTCGACCTTCATCGACCGGATGATTTCGCTCGTCGAGGGGGCCGAGCGGCAGAAGACGCCGAACGAGATTGCGCTCAACATCCTGCTTGCCGGCATGACGCTGATCTTCGTGCTGGCGACCGCGACCATCCCGGCCTTCGCATCCTATGCCGGTGGCTCGATACCGGTCATCGTGCTTGTTGCCCTGTTCGTGACGCTGATCCCGACGACGATCGGCGCGCTTCTGTCGGCCATCGGCATTGCCGGCATGGACCGTCTCGTCCGCTTCAATGTGCTGGCCATGTCCGGCCGCGCCGTGGAAGCTGCCGGCGACGTCGATACGCTTCTGCTCGACAAGACCGGCACGATCACGCTTGGCAACCGCCAGGCGACCGAGTTTCGTCCGGTCCGTGGCGTTTCGGAACAGGAACTTGCCGATGCGGCACAGCTTGCCTCGCTTGCCGACGAAACGCCGGAAGGACGTTCGATCGTCGTTCTGGCCAAGGAGAAATACGCGATCCGCGGCCGCGACATGGCAAGCCTCAAGGCGACCTTCGTGCCATTTACCGCCCAGACACGGATGAGTGGCGTCGATCTCGACGGTTCGCAGATCCGCAAGGGTGCGGTCGAAGCGGTACTCGCCCATGTTAGCGGCGTTACGCTGCCGGTTGCGGGTAATACGGCCGTTGCCGCCAGCCCGCAGTCGCAGACGGTTCGCGAGTTGCAGTCGATCGCCGAAGAAATCGCCAAGGCGGGCGGTACGCCGCTTGCGGTTGCCCGCGATGGCAAGCTTCTCGGCGTCATCCACCTGAAGGACATCGTCAAGGGCGGTATTCGCGAACGGTTCGCCGAGCTCAGAAAGATGGGCATCCGCACCGTGATGATTACCGGCGACAACCCGATGACGGCCGCAGCCATCGCTGCCGAAGCGGGTGTCGACGACTTTCTCGCCCAGGCGACGCCGGAGAACAAGCTATCGCTGATCCGCGAGGAACAGGCCAAGGGCAAGCTCGTCGCCATGTGCGGCGACGGCACCAACGACGCTCCGGCGCTGGCCCAGGCTGATGTCGGCGTGGCGATGAATACCGGCACGGTGGCGGCCCGCGAGGCCGGCAACATGGTCGATCTCGACAGCGACCCGACGAAGCTCATCGAGATCGTCGAGATCGGCAAGCAGTTGCTGATGACCCGCGGCGCACTGACGACGTTTTCGATCGCCAACGACATCGCCAAATATTTCGCCATCATCCCGGCGATGTTCCTGGCCTTCTATCCGCAGCTCGGCGTGCTGAACATCATGGGGCTCGCCACGCCGCAAAGCGCCATCCTGTCGGCGATCATCTTCAATGCGCTGATCATCATTGCGCTGATCCCGCTGTCGCTCAAGGGCGTCAAATACCGCGCCGTCGGCGCCGGTGCGCTTCTGTCCCGCAATCTTCTGATCTACGGCCTCGGCGGCATCGTCGTCCCGTTCGTCGGCATCAAGGCGATCGACGTGGTCATCACCGCGCTCGGCCTCGCTTAAGGAGACACGATAATGTTGAAACAACTTCGTCCGGCCATCGTCATGATCGTCGCCACCACGGCCATCACCGGCCTGATCTATCCCTTTGCCATGACCGGCATCGCGCAGGCGGTGTTTCCGGCGCAGGCGAATGGCAGCCTGATCGAAAAGGACGGCCAGGTGATCGGCTCGGCGCTGATCGGCCAGTCGTTTACCGGCGAGCAATATTTCCACGGCCGCCCGTCTGCTGCCGGTGATGGTTACAACGCGGCTTCATCCTCCGGTTCCAACCTCGGCCCGACCAGCCAGAAACTTATCGACCGGGTGAAGGCCGATTACGAGGCGGCCAAGGCATCCAATCCGGATGCCGAGGTGCCGATCGATCTGGTGACAGCTTCGGGCAGCGGGCTCGACCCGCATATCTCGCCGGAAGCCGCCTATTTCCAGGTGGCGCGCGTTGCCAGGGCGCGTACCATGGATGAGGCCAAGGTGAAGGCGCTGGTCGATGCGCATGTCGAGGGCCGTAAGCTCGGTTTCTTCGGTGAACCGGTGGTCAACGTGCTGGCGTTGAACATGGCGCTGGATGGCTCTAAGACGTAGCGAATGCAGGCATTTGCCCCTCATCCGACTGCCGGCACCTTCTCCCCGTCGATACGGGGAGAAGGTGCCGAGCCGCAAGCTCTCCATTCCTCNNCCCCCCTCCCTCCCCCCCCCCCACCCCCCCCCCACCCCCCCCCCCCCCCCTACCTCCCCCCCCCCCCCCCCCCCCCCCTCCCGGCGGGGGGGGGGGGGGGGGGGGGGGGAGCCGCAAGCTCTCCATTCCTCCTCGCCCCGCTCGCGGGGAGAGGGCCGAGCGAAGCTGAGGCCGGGTGAGGGGCAGGCGCTATCCGCCATCGAACAGGTAACCCATGCCCGACGCCAATCGTGAGAACGGCCGAGAACCGGACACCAGGCCCTCGCCGGATGCGCTTCTGAGAGAGGCCGAACGGGAAGGTCGTGGGCGGCTGAAGATCTTTCTCGGCGCTGCTCCCGGCGTCGGCAAGACCTATGAGATGCTGATGTCCGGCCGTGCCAGACAAGCCGATGGTGTCGATGTGGTGATCGGCGTGGTCGAGACCCACGGCCGCAAGGAAACCGAGGCGCTGGTCGACGGCTTCGAAATCATTGCCCGCAAGAAGATAGACTATCGCGGCCAGAGCCTCGAAGAAATGGATCTCGACGCCATTCTCGCCCGCCGGCCCGCTCTGGTTCTGGTCGACGAACTGGCGCATACGAATGCGAGCGGTAGCCGCCATCCGAAACGCTACATGGATGTGCAGGAGCTTCTGGCGCAGGGCATCGACGTCTATTCGACGCTCAACATCCAGCATGTCGAGAGCCTGAACGACGTGGTGGCGCAGATCACACGTATCCGGGTGCGCGAGACGGTGCCGGACCTGATCATCGACCGCGCCGACGATGTCGAGATCATCGACATCACCCCCGAAGACCTCATCAAACGGCTCAACGACGGCAAGGTCTATATGCCGAAGACGGCGCGGCGGGCGATCGAGAATTATTTTTCGCCCGGCAATCTCACCGCGCTTCGGGAGCTGGCGCTGAGACGAACGGCTCAGCGGGTCGATGAGCAGCTGCTCAACCACATGCAGGCGAATGCTATCTCCGGCCCGTGGGCAGCGGGTGAAAGGCTGCTCGTCTGTATCGATCACGGTCGCAACGGTGCCAGCCTGATCCGCTATGCAAGACGGCAGGCGGATCGGCTGCGTGCGCCCTGGGCGGCGCTGCATCTCGATACGCCGCAGGATGCAACGCTTTCGGAAGAGGATAAGGACAGGCTTGCCGCCAACATGCGGCTTGCCCAGCAGCTCGGTGCCGAAGTGGTGACGCTGCCGGGGCTTGTCCCGTCGCGTGACATCATCGCCTATGCCAATGTCAACAATTTCACCCATATCGTCGTCGGTCGGCCGGCAAAGCCGCGCTGGCGCCAGTTGTGGCAGGGATCGGTCACGCATGACCTGATCCGCCATGCCGGACATATCAGCGTTCATGTGATTTCCGGCGATGCCAAAGATGGTACGCCGGAACGTGGCGTGAAGGTCGCGCAGCCGCCAAAGCCTTTTCGACTGAAGCATTATCTCCAGAGCGCCGTCTTTGTGGCTCTTGCCATCGCGGCCGGTGTGGCACTCGATCAGACGCTCGACGTTCGCAATCTGGCGCTCGTTTTCCTGATGTCGGTCCTGGCATCGGCGGTGCGCGGGGGGCTTGGGCCTGGCCTGTTCGCCTCTCTGCTTGGCGCGATCTCGTTCAACTTCTTCTTTCTCGAACCGCGCTACACATTCACTGTGCGCGATCCGGAAAGCGTGATCGCACTGTTCTTCTATCTTGGTGTGGCCTTCGTGGCGTCCAACCTGACCGCTGCCGTACAGCGGCAGGCGGTTGCCGCGCGTCAGCGGGCACGGACGACAGAGGACCTTTATCTCTTTTCAAAGAAGCTCGCCGGAACCGGCACGCTCGATGATGTGCTTTGGGCGACAGCCTTCCAGATCGCCTCGATGCTGAGAGTGCGCGTCGTCATCCTGTTGCCGGAAAATGGCTCGATCGCGGTCAAGGCGGGATATCCGCCCGACGATACGCTTGTCGATGCCGATATCGCTGCCGCCAGATGGGCCTGGGAGCATAACCGACCTGCAGGCCGCGCCGCCGATACGCTGCCGGGTGCGAAGCGCCTTTACCTGCCGCTTCGCACGGGTCGCGAGGCCGTGGGCGTGATCGGTCTCGACAATGACCGGCAGGGGCCATTGCTGACGCCGGAGCAGCAACGTCTTTTCGATGCGCTGGCGGACCAGGCGGCGCTGGCAATCGAGCGCATCCAGCTGGTCTCCGATGTCGACAAGGCAAGGCTTGCCGCCGAAACCGACCGGCTGCGGACCGCGCTCCTGACCTCGATCAGCCATGACCTGAAAACCCCGCTCGCGGCGATCATGGGCTCGGCCGACATGCTGATGGATCTCGGCAGCCACCTGCCGGAAGAGACGCGGGCAGAGCTTCTGTCGACCGTCATAGACGAGTCCGAGAGGCTCAACCGCTTCATCGTCAACCTACTGGACATGACCCGGCTTGGTTCCGGTGCGATGCAGCCGAATTATGCTTTCCATTTTGCCGGCGACATGGTGGGCACTGCGCTCAGCCGGGCCGCGAAGATCACCGCCGGCCACAGGGTCGAGGTCGGCATTCCCGCGGACCTGCCGATGCTGAAGGTCGATCCGGTCCTGTTCGAGCAGGTCCTGTTCAACCTCATCGACAACGCGGCCAAATATGCGCCGGAGGGAACGGCGATCGATATCGGCGGCCGGCGGGAAGGCAATATCGTTCTTCTGTCGGTGATGGACGAGGGGCCGGGGATACCCCCCGAGGATCTGGAGCGAATCTTCGACAGTTTCTACCGGGTGCGCAAAATCGATCATGTGAGGGCCGGAACGGGACTTGGGCTTGCCATCTGCCGGGGTTTCGTCGAAGCCATGGGCGGTACGATCCGGGCGGACAACCGTTCCGATCGATCGGGCGCGGTCTTCACCATCAGGATGCCGGTTCCTGTGGAAATACCCGTATTGGGAGACGAGAATGACTGAAAACGCCGTGCGCATCCTGATCGTCGATGACGAGCCGCCGATCCGCAAGCTTTTGCGGGTGGGGCTCGGCGCCCAGGACTATGCGGTCAGCGAGGCGATGAATGCCAAGGTGGCGATGGAACTGGTCGATAGCGACAGGCCGGACCTGATCATTCTCGATCTCGGCCTGCCGGACATGTCGGGGCATGATCTTCTGGCCAAATGGCGTGGCGAGGGGATGACCCTGCCGATCGTCATTCTCTCCAGCCGCACCGACGAGGCGGGCATCGTCAAGGCATTGGAACTCGGCGCGGACGATTACGTGACGAAACCGTTCGGCATGAACGAGCTCGGCGCGCGCATCCGCGTGGCGCTGCGCCATCGGCTGCAGGTTCAGGGGGAAAAGCCGGTGTTCCAGACGGGAGACCTCACTGTCGATCTCGTAAAACGTATCGTGAAGATCGGTGGCAAAGATGTGAAACTGTCGCCGAAGGAATACGATATCCTGCGCATTCTCGTGCAGCATGCGGGCAAGGTTCTGACCCATCGCTTCCTGCTGGAACAGGTATGGGACGGGCTGACAGATGTGCAATATCTGCGTGTTTATGTGCGCCAGCTGCGACAGAAAATCGAAGCGACACCCGATCAGCCACAATACATCCTGACCGAAACCGGCGTCGGATACCGGCTGGTGGACGGTTCCTGAGTTCTGAAAATGCCCGATGGAGCAAGCATGCAAGTTAGCGATTATCTCACGCCGGAGAATGTCTGTCTGGATCTGGCCGCGGCATCGAAGAGAGAATTCATTATCAAGCTGTCGGAACTTGCGTCCAAGAAAACCGGGATAAGTTCATCGGTCGTTTCCACAGCGCTGGCCAACCGTGAAACCCTGGGCTCGACAGGAATTGGCCAGGGGATCGCCATTCCGCATGCCATTATCGATGAATTAGACAGGGGATTGTGCATGTTCCTGCGGCTGTCTGAGCCGATGGATTTCGAGGCCGTGGATGAGGTGCCGGTGGATCTCGTGGTTCTGCTGCTTTTGCCCTCGGCAGATCAGAAGCAGGGCCTAAATCTCCTGTCATGCATCGCTCGCCGCCTCAGGGACGACAGTGTGGCCGACGCCGTTCGTTCCGCGGCTACTCCACAGGAAGTCTGCACTCTTCTTACGCAGGACTGACAGGCGGCCTGATTTGCCTTAGAGCCAACCGACCTTTTTGAAGCGATAATAGAGAAACCCGCAGAGAATAACGATTGCACCGAGCACGACGTAATAGCCGTATTCGGTCTTCAGCTCCGGCATGTTTTCGAAATTCATGCCGTAGATGCCGGCGACGGCTGTCGGAACGGCAAGGATCGCGGCCCATGAGGCGAGCTGCCTGGTGATGACGCCCTGGCGCTGTTGTTCGAGAAGGTTCGATGCTTCGAAAACCGAGGTGATGACTTCGCGCAGGCCGCCGACCATGCTTTCCACCCGTCGGGTGTGATCCAGCACATCGCGAAAATAGGGTTTGGCATGTTTGTCGAGGCAGGGCAGGTCGAGATTGACGAGCTTGCCCACCAGTTCCGACATGGGCCCAAGAATGCGGCCGAACAGGATCAGCTGGCGCCGCAGTCTGAACAGGCGGCGGATCTGGTCACGTTCGAGGAAATTGGCGAGCATCCTCTGTTCCATTTCCAGAACCCGGTCCTCGATCGTCTGGACGGTCGGCAGATAGCCGTCGACGATGAAGTCGAGAATGCCGTGCAGGACGTAATCCGGCCCCTGCGCCAGCAGGCGGGGAGAGGCTTCGAGCTGAGCACGGACGCCGATATGGTTTCGCAGCGAGCCGTGTCGCACGGTGATGATGTGGTGGCGCCCGACGAAGATCGCAGTTTCCCCGTAGCAGATCTTGTCGCCTTCAAGATGCGCGGTCTTGGCGACGACGAACAGCTGTTCGCCATAGGCCTCCACCTTGGGGATCTGGTGAGCATGCAGCGCATCCTCGACTGCCAGCTCATGCAGGCCGTAGGTTTTGGCCAGCATTTTCAGTTCGTCGGCCGTCGGCTCGTGCAGGCCGATCCAGGCGAATTCGTCTCCGGTCAGCGTCGGGCACGGTTCGTCTATCGCGAGGGGGCGCCCGCGTTTTCCGTTCGTGTAGACATAGGATGCGACGACAGTCATGGCGCTCTATTTCTGTTTTAACGCAAATCCTGACGCAAAACCGGTATCCACTTTTGCTGGACTTGAGTTTGGACCCTAAATCGCCACCTGCTCACCAAGTTCCACCACGCGGTTCGGCGGCAGCTTGAAATAGGCGGAAGGGTCGATGCCGAAATCGGCGAGGATGATATAGAGCTTTTCCTGCCAGCGCGGCAGGCCGGTATTCGGCGTCTCGATCAGGTTTCGGCGACCGAGATAGAAGGAGGTCTGCATGATCTCGAACTTGAAACCCTTCTTCTTGCAGACCGTCAGCGCCTTGGCGACGTTGGGCTCGTCCATATAGCCGAAGGTGATGTCGAGGCGGATGAAGCGCTTCGACAGTCTGGTCATCTCGACACGATCCTGCTGCGGCACATAGGGCTTGTCCTGCGTCCAGATGGTCAGGATGACGTTCTGTTCGTGCAGAACGTGATTGTGTTTAAGGTTATGCAGCAAGACGGCGGGCGTGCGGTCGGGAACGCTGGTCAGGAATATCGCGGTTCCCGGCACGGTCACGGGAGCGCTCGCGGTTTCCCGTTCGATTGAGCTTTCGATCGAATTGATGAAGGTTTCCAGCGGAATGTCGTTCCTGGCGGTTTTTTCCTTCAGATATTTGGAGCCCTTGGTCCAGGTCCACATGGTCAGCATGATGACCAGCGCCAGCATGACCGGCACCCAGCCGCCATCGTGTATCTTGAACAGGTTCGCTGTCAGGAACACGACTTCGATTGCAAAAAGCGGGGCGAGAAGGATTGCGGCCGTAATCGCCTTGTAACCCCAGACGGCGCGCAGGAACTGGAAGGACATCAACGAAGTGACCACCATCGCGCCGGTGACCGAGATACCATAGGCGGTGGCAAGCGATTCCGAATCCCCGAAAGAGAAGATCAGGATGATGACGCCGAGGAACAGGATCATGTTGACGGCCGGGACATAGATCTGCCCGGTATTGGTCTCGGAGGTGAACTTGATCGCAAGGCGCGGCAGGAAGCCGAGATGGACGGCCTGGCGGGCCAGCGAGAAGGCGCCGGTGATGACGGCTTGGCTGGCAATAATCGTCGCCATGGTGGCGAGGATCACCATCGGCAGCAGCGCCCAGTCGGGATAAAGCAGGTAGAACGGGTTGGAAATCTTGGTCGGATCGGCAAGCACAAGGGCGCCCTGGCCGAGATAGTTGAGCGCCAGCGCCGGGAAAACCAGGATGAACCAGGCGACGCTGATCGGCTTGCGGCCGAAATGCCCGAGGTCGGCATAAAGCGCTTCGGCGCCGGTAACGGTCAGGAAGACGGCGCCGAGCACGATCAGGCCTGCCCAGCCTGCATGGGTAATGAACCAGAGCGCATTGAGCGGGTTGAGCGCCTGTAGGATCGTCCAGTCGTCGCCGATATGGATGAGGCCGCCCCAGGCCATGGCAAGGAACCAGACGACAGTGATCGGTCCGAAAAACTTCATGACCGCCGCCGTACCCTTGGATTGCACCATGAAAAGACAGACCATGATGGCGGCGGAAAGCGGCAGAACGTAATCCGAGAAGGCGGGGGTAATAAGCTTCATGCCCTCGAGCGCGGACATGACCGATAGCGCAGGCGTAATCATTGCGTCGCCGATGAACAGCGCCGAGCCGATCAGGCCGGCGAAGAAAAGCACCGGCATATAGCTCCCGGTCTTCTTCATCAGAAGCGCCAGCAATGACAAGGTGCCGCCTTCGCCGTCATTGTCGGCGCGCAGCAGAAAGAGGACGTATTTGAAGGTGACGATGATGGTCAGCGTCCAGACCATCAGCGAGATCAGGCCGATGACTTGCTCATCCTGGATGCCATTGGCGGCAAACGGGCGCAAAGCCTCGCGAAAGGCGTAAAGCGGGCTCGTCCCGATGTCGCCGTAAACGACCCCGATAGACCCAATCAGCAACACAAGGAATTTGCGAGTCTCCGAAGATTGATCGGAATCAGCGGCATGCGATGCGGTCATAAAGTCTCCAGGCGCAGGGCCAAGGTGTCGTTCGGTTTACGTGTCTGGCGCGGAATATGGTGCATCGCCGCGGTCAAGGCAAATGGATGTATATAAGACTTTGATGTCATAGTCTCGCCCCACATATCGAAATCCTATGCGTGCAGGGCAATGTTGGTTCCCGTAAAAACAGGAGCCAAACCATGACATCCTTCCTTCGCGCAAGGCGTCAAACTTACACACCCCTGCTGACACCGTTTGCCGAGGGGCGTGTCGATATGGGGGCATTCGAGGCGGCGATCGATCGGCAGATCATTGCCGGCGTTGATGGTGTCATCGTTTGCGACGTTATCGGCGAAGGGCCGACGCTTGGTGCGGATGAGCGCGAAACCCTTCTGAAAACCGCAGTTTTCCGTGGCCGGCCACACATGAGCGTCATCGTTGCGGCCGGAACGAGTTGCACCGCAAAGACGATCGAGAGATGCCGCCGTGCCGAAAGGCTTGGCGCGGACGCCTTGCTGGTGACGGTGCCCTATTATTCGAAACCGACGCTGAAAGGCGTTAGCGCTCACTTTCGCGAGATCGCCGCGGCGGTCAATCTTCCGATAGTCGTCGATGACGACCCGGGGCGTACGGCGAAGGACTACGGTCCGGCGCTGGTGGAGGCGCTTGCCGAAATCGATGCCGTTGTCGGCATCTGCCACGGAGCGGGGCGGTTCGAGCATTTCGCTGGCTTGCCGGCGTGGCT
Organism: Neorhizobium sp. UBA7851; assembly: GCA_002500765.1. Lineage (GTDB taxonomy): Bacteria > Pseudomonadota > Alphaproteobacteria > Rhizobiales > Rhizobiaceae > Neorhizobium. The sequence continues at coordinate 27,349 of DLSX01000112.1, read as the reverse complement.
GAAGAACCGGTTCTCGCATCTGTCGAGAGGTGACGGGGAGCTGATGGAATTCCTCGACATGGGCGGCCACGGAGCTTTGTCGGCCCTGGCCAATATCATTCCGTCTCCCGTCCAGACCATGGTGGCAATGACTGAGCGCGGCGGGGGCTGCAATTCTCCTCTGCAGGCCATGTCGGTTGCCGCTACGGCCGTCGATGTGGATGACGTCGCAGCGTTGAAGGAGGCGCAGTTCTTCCTGCATCAGTCCGCGGCGGATGTGCGCCTGCCATTGGTGGCCGCCGAACCGGAAATAATCCTGCGGGTGCGGCGCGCCTTTGCGCCTTTCGCCAGATGCGAGCCTTCGACGCGCCATGCCGCATGACAGGGCGCATGACAGGGCGCATGTGGTATGTCGATAAATAGTTCGTGGGCCGGCTGGTTGACGATTGCAAAGCATCGGCTTTTTAGCGAAACTTGATGCAAGCATTCGCCTGGGAGGAGCCCATGCATCCTGTTTCCCTGCATGCGGACGAGGTTTATGCCTCGGCCCAGTCCGCTGCGGCCAGTTCGCCGGTGGTCGCTTCGTGGCGGCGCTGCATGGTCATGCACCATCTGGCGCCGGAGCAGGAACGTACACCCCAGCGTCTCACCGACGGCGAGTTTCGCCAGACACGGCAGGCGTCGGAACGCTTGATCGTTGAAGCGCGCGAGGAAATGGACAAGCTGTTTTCCTCTGTCGGAAAGTCGGGTTGCTGCCTGCTTCTGACCGACCGGAACGGTGTGGCGCTCGAACGGCGCGGCTCTGCCGGTGATGACAGGGCCTTCCATGATCTCGGCCTGTGGACAGCCGCGATCTGGACCGAAGCCAGTATCGGGACCAACGGTATCGGCACTGCGCTGGCCGATGAGCGGGCCGTGTCGATCTTTCGCGACCAGCATTTCTTCTCGTCCAATACCGGGCTGAGCTGCACCACCGCGCCGATCCGCGATCATCGCGGCGAAGTGGCGGCGGCTCTCGACATTTCCACATGCCGGGACGATGTCAATGAAATGGTGCTTTCTATCCTTGCGCAGACGGTGCGCGATGCAGCGCTGCGGATCGAACTCAACCTGTTCCGTTCCGCCTTTCCCGGCGCGCGTTTCCTGATGGTGCCTCAGGCGCCACATGCTGCGGCAGCACTTCTGGCGGTCGATCGCAACGATCTCGTCATCGGGGCGACACGCGCCGCGCGTCTGGCGCTTTCACTGGACGATACCCGTATCGCTGCGGGCATTCCGGCGGCGGATGCTCTCGATGAAAACAGGGCCGATGATCGGCAGGATCTGGTTGAAGCGGAGCGAGCGGCACTGATGCGCGCGCTGTCGCGTACCAATGGCAATGTCTCGCAGGCGGCGATCGCGCTCGGCATGAGCCGGGCGACGCTTCACCGCAAGATGAACCGTTTCGGCCTGCATTGAGCTAAATCGAATTCTGCTGCGCTGCCGCATGGTTTGCTGTGCTCCACTGTAGCAAGGGTGCGACAGTGTGCGCCGCCATATCGTCGCGACCTGCTTTTCGTCAAGAACGGGACGACGCAGATTTCCTCTCGGGCCTGGTCAAAGAACCGGCAAGCCAGCACATCAAGGGAGGATGACATGCTGCACCAGAAAATCGTCGAATCGCCGTTCAAGCTGAAATACGGCAACTATATCGGCGGCGAGTGGAAGGAGCCGATCGGCGGCAAGTATTTCGACAACATCACGCCGGTTACCGGCGGCAAGTTGTGCGAAATCCCGCGTTCGGACGAAAAGGATATCAACGCGGCGCTCGATGCGGCACATGCCGCCAAGGATAAATGGGGCCGCACGGCGCCCGCTGAACGTTCCAACATCCTGATGAAGATCGCCCAGCGGATGGAGGACAAGCTGGAAGTGCTGGCCCAGGCGGAAACCTGGGACAATGGCAAGCCGATCCGCGAAACCATGGCGGCCGACATTCCGCTCGCGATCGATCATTTCCGCTATTTCGCCTCCTGCATTCGCGCCCAGGAAGGCTCGATCGGCGAGATCGACAACGATACCGTCGCCTATCATTTCCACGAGCCGCTCGGCGTCGTCGGCCAGATCATTCCGTGGAACTTTCCGATCCTGATGGCCGCCTGGAAGCTGGCGCCGGCGCTTGCCGCCGGCAACTGCGTCGTCATCAAGCCGGCGGAACAGACGCCCGCCTCGCTGCTCGTCTGGGCCGAGATCATCGGCGATCTCCTGCCGCCCGGCGTTCTCAACATCGTCAACGGTTTTGGCCTCGAAGCCGGCAAGCCGCTGGCATCGAGCCCGCGCATCGCCAAGATCGCCTTTACCGGCGAAACGACGACAGGCCGGCTGATCATGCAATATGCCAGCCAGAACCTCATTCCGGTGACGCTGGAACTCGGCGGCAAGTCGCCGAACATCTTCTTTGCCGACGTGGCGAACGAAGACGACGACTTCCTCGACAAGGCGCTGGAAGGGTTCGCGATGTTCGCGCTCAATCAGGGTGAGGTCTGCACATGCCCGAGCCGCGCGCTGGTGCATGAATCGATCTATGATCGGTTCATGGAGAAAGCGGTGAAACGCGTGGAAGCGATCGTGCAGGGCAACCCGCTCGACTCGGCCACGATGATCGGCGCGCAGGCATCCAGCGAGCAGATGGAGAAGATTCTCTCCTATCTCGACATCGGCAAGCAGGAAGGGGCCGAAGTGCTGACCGGCGGCGATCGCAACGATCTCGGTGGTGAGCTGGCCGCCGGCTATTACATCAAGCCGACCATCTTCAAGGGCCACAACAAGATGCGTGTGTTCCAGGAGGAAATCTTCGGGCCGGTCGTTTCGGTGACCACGTTCAAGGACGAGGATGAGGCGCTGTCGATTGCCAATGACACGCTTTACGGCCTTGGCGCAGGCGTGTGGACGCGCGACGGAAACCGCGCCTATCGCTTCGGTCGCGAGATCCAGGCCGGTCGTGTCTGGACAAATTGCTACCATGCCTATCCGGCCCATGCGGCCTTCGGCGGTTACAAGCAGTCCGGCATCGGCCGCGAGACGCACAAGATGATGCTCGACCACTACCAGCAGACGAAGAACATGCTGGTGAGCTACAGCCCGAAGAAGCTTGGGTTCTTCTGAGGGAAGGCTTGAGATTGATTGTCGGGGCTGGATGGCCGGTACTTGCGGCCTGCCCCTCAACCTAACCCTCTCCCTGCTTGCGGGGAGAGGGGACTTGCCTTGCTTGACGTCGGAGATTGGGGCGAAGCAGTGCCACATCCTCCTTCTCCCCGTCAAAACGGGGAAAAGGTGCCGGCAGGCGGATGAGGGGCAAGCGCCCCCCGACGGCGCGGCAGGGAAGAACACTCCTGCCCAGCTTTCTTGTCCGTCAGCCACCCTTGAAATTCTTGAGAAAGGAATATTCGATAGGCAGTCAGGCTCCGACAGTCGAGATGTTCCGCGATGTCGAATGAAAACGAACCGCTGGTAGAAATGCTCTTCCGCAACGGCACGCTGACCGTTGTTGGGATCATTCTCTCGTTCTCGCTTACGTTTCTAAGCCAATGGGCACAAAATCCGGTTCCCTGGACCCTGATTGACCTGCCGACAATGCTTTTGCTGTCTGCCGGGATCATCACGCAGGGGAGTTCTCTCGTCATCTTTTTACGGCACGATTCACTGCAACGACGGGTCTATGACAAGGCAAGCCGGATATTCCTTCTGGGCTTGGCGATGACTGTCTCGGGTGTTTTCCTGGCTATTGTGATAGACTTCATCCAGCTCATCGCCTGAGCTTAAATCGCACTCCGGGAGGAGAGGCCATGAATACTCATGTCAACGGCGAGCCGCGTGTCACCGCCACCGATGCGGCACTCGATCTCATCGCCGAAATCCGGCAGGATTATCCCGAAATCCTGTTTCACCAGTCGGGCGGCTGCTGCGACGGGTCATCGCCGATGTGTTACCCTGCGGATGATTTCATCATCGGCGACCATGACGTGAAGCTGGGCGAGATCGGCGGCGTGCCGGTCTATATCAGCGGCAGCCAGTTCGAGGCGTGGAAGCATACGCAATTGATCATCGATGTCGTGCCGGGCCGGGGAGGCATGTTCTCGCTCGATAACGGACGGGAGAAGCGTTTCCTCAGCCGCTCGCGTATTTTCGGTGGTGGTGAGGCCTGTATCGTACCGCGGGTCGGGTGACGAAGCTGTTGATAGGTTTTGTCTATCGATCCATATGAACAGCCGGCTTGAAGCGTCATTGACGATCGTCAATAGCATTCGTCATGACTGCATCGTTCATTGGCAAGAAATCCTCGGCCGCTGGCGGCTGGGGCGCGTTGAAAAGCTGTGGCAAACGGCTTCTCGAAAGCGGATCGCCGCTCTCCGGCGCCCGCACCATGTTGAAGGCAAACCAGCCGGACGGATTCGATTGCCCCGGCTGTGCCTGGGGTGATCCCGAACACGGATCTTCCTTCGAATTCTGCGAGAACGGCGTCAAGGCCGTGTCCTGGGAGGCGACGGAAAAGCGCGCCACGCCCGCCTTTTTCGCCGCCAATACGGTGTCCGAGCTGCGCAAGCTGAGCGATTACGAACTGGAGCTCAACGGCCGGCTGACCCATCCGATGCGTTATGATGCGGCAAGCGACCGCTATCTGCCGGTCGCGTGGGAGGACGCCTTTTCCGAGATCGGGGCTATCCTCCAGAGCCTCGATAGTCCCGACCGGGCGGAGTTCTACACGTCCGGTCGTGCCAGCAACGAGGCCGCCTATCTCTACCAGCTGTTCGTGCGCGTTTATGGCACGAACAATTTTCCCGACTGCTCGAACATGTGCCACGAGGCGAGCGGCGTCGCGTTGAAACAGTCGATCGGCGTCGGCAAGGGCACGGTGCTTCTGGAGGATTTCGAGAAGGCGGATGCGATCTTCGTCATCGGCCAGAACCCAGGCACAAATCACCCCCGCATGCTGGGCGACCTGCGCCGTGCGGCGATGCGTGGTGCCGATGTGGTGGTGTTCAACCCGATCCGCGAAAAGGGTCTCGAACGTTTCTCCGACCCCCAGGACAAGATCGAGATGCTGCGTGGCGGCTCGACGGAGATCGCCAGCCATTATTACCAGCCGCGTCTCGGTGGCGATATGGCCGCCGTTCGCGGCATGGCCAAAGCTGTCTTCGCCGCCGAAGACGCAGCCGTTGCCGCGGGTGATACTCCGGTTCTCGACCACGGCTTCATCGCCGAGCATTGCGTCGGCTTTTCCGAATATCGCGCCGCCGTCGATGCCACGACCTGGATCGAGATCGAGGATCAGTCGGGCCTGACGCGCGCGGAAATCGAGCGTGCCGCGGCCGTCTACATGAAGGCCGACAAAGTCATCTGCACATGGGCGATGGGCGTCACCCAGCATGTCCATTCGGTGGCGACGATCCGCGAAATCTCCAATTTCATGTTTCTGCGCGGCAATGTCGGAAGGCAAGGGGCCGGCCTCTGCCCGGTGCGCGGCCATTCCAACGTGCAGGGAGACCGCACTGTCGGCATCAACGAAAAGCCGCCTGCCGCTTTCCTCGATGCGCTGGAAAGGCACTTCGGTTTCACCGCACCGCGTGCCGATGGGCATAACGTGCTTTCCGCGATCGGCGCGATGCTGGATGGTTCTGCACAGGCCTTTATCGGGCTTGGCGGCAATTTCGCCCGGGCCACGCCCGATAGTACGCTGGTCGAGACTGCGCTCGGCCGGATGAAGCTCACCGTCAATATCGCGACGAAGCCGAACCATTCGCATCTGATGCCGGGCGAGGTGTCCTATATACTGCCGTGCCTCGGGCGGACCGAGATGGATCTGAATTCTCTCGGCAATTCGCAACTTGTCACCGTCGAGGATTCGATGAGCATGGTGCATGGTTCAGCGGGCATCAACCGCCCGGCTTCACCGCATCTCCTTTCGGAAGTGGCCATCATCGCCGGCATTGCCGAAGCGACCGTCGGCACAGACGTCGTGCGCTGGGCGGCTCTTGCCGACGACTACGATTTCATCCGCGATCACATCGCGGCGACCATTCCGGGCTTTGACGACTTCAACGCCCGTGTCCGCAAGCCGCGCGGCTTTCTCTTGCGCAATACGGCTTCCCATCGCGAATGGAACACGCCGGCGGGCAAGGCATCGTTTTCGGCTGTCGCCCTGCCGCAGGAAACCGTGCACCAGCGCGCCCGCAAGGGCGGCGGTCGTTTCGCGCTGCAGACCTTCCGCTCGCATGATCAGTACAATACCACCGTCTATGGTCTCGATGACCGCTATCGGGGTGTCTATGGCGAGCGCCAGGTTATCTTCATCCATCCCGAAGACCTGAAGGCACTCGGCGCGGAAGCCGGTGACCGGATGGACGTCGTTACCGATTACGATGATGGCATCTCCCGCGTGGCGCGGGATTTCCGCTTCGTGCCCTATGACATTCCGCGCGGCAGCATCGCCGGTTACTATCCCGAACTGAACGTTCTCGTGCCGCTGGGCAGCGCCGGAGACGAAAGCGATACGCCGACCTCGAAGTCGATCATGGTCTCTTTGCGCAGGCGTGAAGCCACGTGAACGAAAGCGTGGATGGTGCCGAGCAGTTCCTTTCGCTTGTCGAGGAAAAACAGGCGAAAGACGCAAGGCTGACATCGATGCAGGCGGCGCTGGTCGTTGCGGCCGAGCTCGGGACCGCCTGCGACAGCCGCAGTTTCGCCCGGATTTTCGGTGTTGCTCATGCGCTTGTGCTGCGAGAACTGAATGCACTGTGCGAGCCGGGCGGACAGCTTCGCATTGTCAAGCGGGAGGTGCGTACGCTGAGAACGCATTATGCGCTGCGAGATGGCTGAAATCGCCACCTGAAAAGAATGCCTGCCGTATTTCCTGCGGGCCGAAAACTTGGCTTGTCACAGCTTCCTTCAGCGACGGGGCTTTACAGGCGCTTTATCCCGACTAAGTTGGTAGTGATATCGGACGCCGTGGGGATGGCGACCGGCTTTGCGAAATAGAGCAGGAGTAGGCCCGTGATCTATGACGTCGCTGTTGTCGGTTCCGGTTTTTCCGCCATTGCCCTGACGATCAATCTTCTGCGCCAGCTCGGGCCCGAGCGGTCGATCGCCATTATCGGTGATGACCCGGGTTTTGGTCGCGGCACCGCCTATCGCAGCGAATTCTATCTGCATCGGTTGAATGTGCCGGCCGCGCGAATGAGTGCCTTTCCGGAGGAACCGGACGATTTTCTCGATTGGCTGAAGGAGAAGGGGCGCAAGCCGGTCGGCGACTATTTTGCCGCTCGCGGGGATTACGGGCTTTACCTGAGAGACAGGCTCGCATCGCTGCTGCGCCGCCGGGATGACCGGGTCGCCATCGATTTCATCAAGGCCAAGGCAACCGCCTGCATGATGCCCGGCGAGGCGGATGTCGAATTCCATCTCGACAATGACACTGTGCTACGGGCAAGGCATGTCGCGCTCTGCCTTGGTGTCGGCAATGCGGAAATGCCGATCGCGTCGGATCTTGTTCCAGAAAAGATGCAACGCCGCATCGTGCAGAATCCATGGCGGCTCGGCTGGCTGTCGTCTGTCAAGCCCGATGACGATATCTGCATTCTGGGTTCCGGGCTGACAATGGTCGATCAGGTCCTGTCGCTTCGATCTCACGGGCATCGCGGCAGGATCCATGTCATTTCCCGACGTGGCCTCGTCCCGCATCCACACAGCACGATCAAGCCGGTGCCGGTTGAACCTCGCCTGCCTGCAAAACGCCGGGAGATCAGCGAGATTCTTGCCGGCTTTCGGGCCCAGGTGCGCGAAGGCGCAGACTGGCGCGGGCTGATGGATGGCTTGCGGCATCGCACGCAGCAGCTCTGGCAGGAACTCAATGATGCGCAACGATCCCGTTTCATGCGGCATGCGCTCGCCTGGTGGAATATCCACCGGCATCGTCTCGCGCCACCGGTCTGGTCACGCTTCAAGCCGCTGATGGATGACGGCACGGTGACGGTCCATGCCGGCTTCATTCGCGAGATCAGGGAGATCGGCGGTCATATAGGCATCCGCTTCCGAAAAAGAGGCACATCCGAGACGCAGGAGATCACCGTCGACTGGATCGTCAACTGTACCGGCATGGAGCGCGCCGGTATCGCCCATTCGCCGCTTTTGCAGCAGATGTGTGAGACATCGGTGATCGGCATGGACAGGCTTGGTCTCGGGGTCAGTGTCGATGCCCGGTCGCGTATCTGCTGTCCCGATGGAACCGTGCAGCAGAGGCTCTATGCCGTTGGTGCGCTGACCGCCGGCCAGTTCTGGGAAATCACGGCGGTGCCGGATATTCGCAACCAGGCGAAACGAGTGGCGGAGGAGATTGCCGCGGAGTTGGCGGGCGATGTCGAGATGGAGCGCCGGCAAAGCGCCTGAGGGCGGTTTGGAGGGCGATCTTCACTTTCTACCCTCATCCCTGTTCCTCGGATTTAACCCGAGGATTGTCACAGGTATCCAGCCGACGCGCGTCTGCGCGGCGAGAAGAGTTTTTTCAGCCCAAGGACTTTGGCTGGCTGGATTCCTGTCACAAGGACAGGAATGAGAGAATCGGGGATGTTTACGTCCGCGGCTTTAAATTCTCCGGATCATACAGCGGCTTGTAACCCACCGCTGCCACTTCCACCGGGAAGTCCTCGTTGAAATAGTTCACCGTGAGCTTGCGGCCTAGCTGGCAATAATCCCAGGGCAGGTAGGCGAGCGCGATGTTCTTGCCGATCGTCGGACCATAGGCGACGGAGGTCGTGTAGGAGATGCGGCCCAACTCATCGACCAGTGTCTTGCCGGTCTCCGGGTCAATCACCGGCATGGAACCAACGGGGTAGCGCTTCACGCCGCTCGCATCGGTGTTGTCGGTCATCACCAGCGTGCAGAGCATGGCCGGCTGGTGCTGCCTAGCCTTGTATTCCAGATGCTTGGCCTTGCCGCGGAAATCGGCCTCCTTGACCTTGGGACGGGCGAGATCGGCCTCGATCAGGTTGTACTGGGTCAGAAGATCGCCGTTCTGCAGGCGCAGCGATTTTTCCATGCGGCGGGAATTGGCATAGGTCTCGACGCCGAATGCCATGACGCCGGTGGCGCGCAGGGCATCCCAGACGGCGAGGCCGTCCTCGTATTTCATATGCAGTTCCCAGCCCTGTTCACCGACATAGGAAATGCGGAAGGCGGTGACGGGTTTTCCGGCAATCTCGATGGGCTTGATGGCGGCGAAGGCGAAATTTTCCACGTCGAGACCGGAGGGATCGGCAACCAACTTCTTCAGCGTGTCACGGGCGTTCGGACCCCAGATGCCGATGGTGATGAATTTCTCCGAGACGTCGGTGATGGTGACATCGAGGCCTTTGTCTTCGGCCACGCGCCTCATGTAATGAAAATCGCGGGGTCCGGCATCGGCGCCGTTCACCAGCCGGCAGCGGTCCTCCATGCGGAACACGGTGAAATCAGCGCGTACCATGCCTTCGTCGTCGAGAAAGTGGGTGTAGATGCCCTTGCCGATATTGGCGTCACCGCCGATCTTTGCGGCGCAGAGCCATTCCAGCAGCTCGACATGGTCGGGGCCTTCGATATCGACCATGTGGAAATGGGAAAGATTGACGATGCCGCAATCCTCGCTCATCGCCAGATGTTCGGCATTGGAGACGCGCCAGAAATGGCGGTTGTCCCATTCGTTTTCGCGCACCGGCACCTGATTGGCGTATTTCTCCAGCAGGTGCTCGTTGGCGGCATAGCCATGGGCGCGTTCCCAGCCGCCGAGTTCCATGAAGTAACCGCCGAGTTCCTTCTCGCGCTCGTGGAAGGGTGACTTCTTGGCGCCGCGGCCGGTCGCGTAGGGTTCGCGCGGGTGGACGGCCGGAAAATAGATCTTTTGCGCTGCCTCGCGGGTGCGGCCCTCGATGAAGTCTTCGGTCAACTGGTGCGGGTAGAAGCGGGAATAGTCGATCGAATTGTGGTCGACTTCCGTCCTTCCATCCGTCATCCAGTCGGCGATCAGCTTGCCGTAGCCGGGGCCGTCCTTGACCCAGATGGCGACGCAATACCAGAGGCCGCGCACCTTCTGGCTCTCGCCGCAGGATGGGCCTCCGGCGGCGGAAACCTGCAACAGGCCGTTGAAGGAATGGCCTTCGTTATAACCGAGCTCGCCGAGGATCGGAGTCAGTTCCATCGCCCGCTCCAGCGGCGTCAGGATCTGTTCCATGTCGAGATCGCGCTGCGAGGGCGACAGGCGCGCCTCATGCTTTTCGAGAATGTCGCGCGGGTGGCAGAGGCGCGGATTGTCGGTCTCGTAATAGCCCCACTCGATCTGGCCGCCTTCCGTGGTGTTCGGGTCACCGGTGTCGCGCATATAGGCGGAATTACCCTGGTCGCGCAGGAGGGGATAACCGATCTCCTTGCCCGTACCGGCAAATTCGTTGAACGGGCCGAAGAAGGTCAGCGGATGGTCGACCGGCATGACCGGCAGGTCTTCTCCGACCATTTCGGCGATCAGGCGGCCCCAGATGCCGGCGCAGACGATGACATGATCGGCCATGATCGTGCCCCGATGGGTGACGACGCCCTTGATGCGGCCGTTCTCGACAATCAGCGAGGTGGCCGGCGTATTGCCGAAAACCTTCAGCTTGCCGGCCTTTTCGGCGGCATCGACCAGCTTGCCGGCAACCGTCTGGCTGCGGGGAATGACGAGTCCGGCATCGGGATCGAACATGCCGCCCTGGACCTGATCCTCCTCGATCAGCGGGAATTTTTCCTTGATCTCGGCGGGCGAAACATAATGGGCGCGGGTGCCGAAGGCCTTGGCGGAGGTCAGCTTGCGCTTGATTTCTTCCATCCACAGGTCATCGCCGGTGCGGGCCACTTCCAGGCCGCCGATACGGGCGTAGTGGCCCATCTTCTCGTAGAAATCGATGGAATATTGCGTGGTCCAGACCGAGAGATAATCGTGGCTGGTCGTGTAGCAGAAATCCGAGGCATGGGCGGTCGAGCCGATATCGGTCGGAATGCCGGATTTGTCGATGCCGACGATGCCGTCCCAGCCGCGTTCCACCAGATGGTGGGCGATCGAGGCGCCGACGATGCCGCCCAGACCGATGATGACCACGTTTGCCTTCGAAGGAAATTCTGCCATTGCCGTCTCCTGACCATGCGGGGGAGATTAGCGACAGTTCGTGGGCCGGCCCAGTCGATATACGACACGGAAGGACAATCATCACGTCATCGGATCTTGGTCAGTCGCCTTCATCGGGAATGTTCAGCAGGTGACCACAGGCCTTGCAGTGGACGGCATCGGTATCGTGCCGCTGCAGGCCGCATTCGGGGCAGGCGAAACGGACCTTGTGCGGTCGCACGATCGTCTGGGCCAGCCTGACGAAGAGTGAAATGCCGATGATCATGGTGAAGACGGAGGTCAGCTTGCCGAGCGTGCCGGGAAGCGTGATGTCGCCGAAACCTGTGGTGGTGATGGTCGCGACGGTGAAGTAGAGCGCGTCGACGAAACCTTCTCCGTTGGGGCGATCATAGAAGAAGGTCGTGTAGACGAAGCCCGTCACCATAAAGAGGAAAACTGCGAAATTCAGGCAGGCGCGCGTTACGTCTTCCAGATGCAGGCAGCCGAAGCGGCGCATGACTTCCTTCAGAAGCGGGCTTCTGCCGATCGCCCAGATCCGCATGACGCGCAGGAAGGCGAAGTTGAAGAGCGTGTCGGGAAACAAGAGGGTTGCGAGGATGACGAGGTCTACCCAGGTCATCGGCATTTTCAGAAAGCGGCCGAAGGAGGGGGCGGCAAGCGAACGGGCGGCCAGTTCCAAGCCGACCCAGACGGCGATCGTATAGTCGATGATCAGGTACGACGGCCCGTCGCGCAGGTAGGGTCCGAGCAGAAAGAATGCGAGGATGCAGATGTCGATGAAGGCAAGCAAAGCCTGCCAGCGCAAGGCCCAGGTATCGCGGCCCCTGGCGATGCGGCGGATGGTTTCCCGCAGTGAAGTGATATCGAAACGGGACGTGTCTGTTGTGCCTTGAGAATCCATGCGGCGTAGATATTGGAGCGCGCTCAGAGGTCAAGCATGCCTGCGTTGCAGTCGATCAAGTTTGACCTTGAAAAGCGACGTGTTTGTCGTGCTTAATCGGAGTGGGAGACGGTGCTTTGGAGGAAGCAGCGTTTTCCGGGGAGGCTGACTGCACGCGCTTTTTCAATGGGTTGATCCTTCATGGCCTACAAGACGACGATCGAGCAGACTGTCTTTCACTTCGATGATCTGAAGATGCTCTTGGCGAAGGCGACGCCGGAGCGTTCCGGCGATCAACTGGCGGGCATCGCGGCGGAAGGCCCGGTCGAGCGGCTGGCAGCGCAGATGGCGCTGGCCGATCTGCCGCTGAAGGCTTTAGTCGGCGAGGAACTGATCTCGTCTGATGATGACGAGATTTCCCGGCTGATCGCGGCAAGACACGATCCGGCAGCCTTTTCCGCAGTCTCCTCGCTTACAGTTGGCGAATTCCGCGAATGGCTGCTCAAGCCCGAGATCACGCATGACCGGCTGGAGGCCGTGACATGGGGGCTGACGCCGGAAATGGTCGCGGCGGTTTCGAAGATCATGCGGCTGCAGGACATGATCGCGGTTTCGGCAAAGCGTCGCGTCGTCACCCGTTTCCGCAACACGATCGGGCTTGCCGGGCGGCTTTCCACCCGCAACCAGCCGAACCACCCGACCGACGACAGCCGCGGTATCATCGCGTCAGCGATCGACGGGTTGCTGATGGGATCGGGCGATGCCGTGATCGGCGTCAATCCGGCAACCGATGCGACGGATGACTATATCCGCATCGTCTCGCTGCTCGACGAGCTGCGCGAAAAGCTCCAAATCCCGACCCAGGCCTGCTGCCTCGGCCATGTGACGACGGCAATCCAGGCGATCGAACGCGGTGCGCCGGTCGATCTCGTTTTCCAGTCGGTGGCCGGATCGGAAAAGGCCAATCGCGGCTTCGGCGTCGATCTTGCACTGTTGAAAGAAGCGCATGAGGCGGGGCGGTCGCTGGGGCGTGGCATGCCGGGTGCGAACGTGATGTATTTCGAGACGGGGCAGGGCGCGGCGCTTTCCGCCGACGCACATTTCGGCGTCGATCAGCAAACGATGGAAGTGCGCGCCTATGCGGTCGCCCGCGAGTTCGATCCGCTACTCGTCAACACCGTCGTCGGTTTCATCGGCCCGGAATATCTGTTCAACGGCAAGCAGATCATCCGCGCCGGGATCGAGGATCATTTCTGCGGCAAGCTCTTGGGCCTGCCGATGGGCGTCGACGTCTGCTACACCAATCATGCGGATGCCGATCAGGAGGACATGGATACGCTGCTGACTTTGCTCTGCGCGGCCAATGTCAATTTCGTCATCACCGTTCCCGGTGCCGACGACATCATGCTGAACTACCAGTCGCTGTCGCATCACGATGCCGTCTATTGCCGCGAGACGCTGAAACGGCCACCGGCGCCGGAATTCGAGCAATGGCTTTCCGAGATCGGGCTGACGGATCCCGACGGCGCGCTGATCGGCGAACCGGCAGCGCTTTCCAATTATGTCCGCTCAAGCAATCTGATCGGAGCCTGACATGGCAAAGGTGATCGAACCCTCCGCCACCGAACAGCGGCTGGACCTCAGAGAAATGACCGATGCGCGCGTCTCGCTCGGCCGCCATGGTGCGGGTCTGCCGACACAGGCGCAGCTCTCCTTCCTGCTCGATCATGCAAGGGCGCGCGAAGCGGTCTGGAGGAGCGTCGACCGGGCCTCGCTCACCGATCGGCTCAACCGCTTCGGCCTGTCGGTCGTCGGGGTCGACAGCATGGCGGGTGATCGCAGCGTCTATGTTCGCCGGCCGGATCTCGGACGACTGCTCACGGCGGAATCGACCGAGCGGCTGAAGCAGGCGAGGGCGGGCAAAGGTTATGACGTGGCGATCGTCGTGGCGGACGGTCTGTCATCCAGCGCGGTCGATCTCAACGCGACGCCGCTGATCGAGGCGCTTGTGCCGAAGCTCGCAGCGTTGAACCTTTCGGCGGCACCGATCGTGCTGGCCAATCAGGCCCGTGTTGCGCTCGGCGATCCTGCCGGTGAGGCGCTTGGGGCAAAACTGACGATCGTGCTGGTCGGGGAGCGCCCGGGGCTTTCCGCTGCCGACAGTCTCGGAGCCTACATCACCTATGGCCCGAAGCAGGGAAACCCGGATTCAGGCCGCAACTGCATCTCCAATATCCGCGAAGGCGGGTTGCCGATCCGAGAGGCCGCCGAGATCATCTCGACGCTGATCAGGGACATGATGAAGACCCGCGTCAGCGGTGTGGCACTGAAAGCTGCCGTAGCAAAGCTGCCGTCCTCGCAGGTGTAGAAACCGGCATCAGGCGGTCAGCGGCACCGCCTCTTCGTCATCCATGGCGAGCGGCAGTCGAACTTCCACGATCGCGCCATTCGCATCGGCCCGGTCGCGGATCGAGATCGTGCCGCTATGGGCCATCATGATGGAGCGGCACATGGCAAGACCGAGGCCCATGCCGTTCGGCTTGGTCGTGTTGAACGGCTTGAACAGGGTTTCCGGCGGCATCGTGCCCAATCCCGCGCCGCTATCGGTAAAACGTATGGTGATGCCGTCGTCGCCAAGGCTGCTCTGGATTGCCAGCGTGCGTGTTTGCGCCGTGTCCATCGCATGCATGGCGTTGATGATGATGTTGAGGAAAGCCTGCTGCAAGAGAACCCGGTCTCCCCGGATGGTTCCGCCCTGAGCCATGAGTGAAAGGTTCACCTGCACGCCGTCGGCTGTAAGTTCCTTCTGCTTCAGTTGTACCGCATCGGCGATGGCGGCATCGACCGTCACCTCCGCATTTTCCGATTTCGATTTTCCCAGCAGCATGCGCACGCGCTTGACCACCTGGGCGGCATGTTCGGTCGCCCCTACGGCATCCTGCAGGGCCAGCTTCGCCTCTTCGATATCCGGCGGTTGCCGGTTCAGCCAGCGCGTGCCCGCCTGCACGAAGGTCATGATGGCAGACAGCGGCTGGTTCACCTCATGGGCGATCGAGGCGGAGATTTCGCCGATCATCGCGGCACGGGACGCCTGTTCCAGTTCCTGCCGCGAGGTCTCCAGCGCTTCCTGGAACTGGTAACGCTCTGTCATGTCGACAACGCTTGCCTGTATGCGGTCGAGGCCCGATCCGTCCTTCGGGAAACTCAAGGCGACCAGGATCGGGATCAGCCTGCCATCCCGGCTGCGAACGACGGTTTCCGACTGGAATTCGGTCTGTCCCTCGAAAATGCCGGCGAGAAAATGGGTGAAGCCGCCATCGGTGTCCGGCAGGAAATCGTCGAGGGTGCGGAAGAACTCATCCTTGGACGCAACGCCCATCAGCTGCAGGGCGGTCTGGTTGACGTCGGTAATCCGAACAGCCTTGCGCATGCGAATGACAAAATCGGAATTTTCGGCGAGATACTGGCGGATATCGACGATGCCGCGCTCACGCAGCTTGTCGAGCTCTGCCTTCACGGCGCGAAAATCGTTCTCCCAGATGGCCACGGCCAGCGTCTCGAAGATCGTGCGGTAACGGAGCTCGCTTTCCTTCAACGCCGCCTCGTCGCCGACGCGCCGCAGCAGAAGAACTGTCGTCACGGCATTGGCGGCGAGGCTGAAGAGCAGCCGCAAGGTCGCCTGCGATTCCAGATCCTGCCCGTGGGAGGTCGCAAAACTGATCATGGTCAGGATGGCGCAGATGGCGGAGGTCGCTTGGATGATGCGCTTGCTGCCGAGATCCCCCGCCAGCACGATGACCAACACGTAGAGGACGGCAACGGCGCTTGCCAGCGTGGTGAATGTATCGATGGCGAAAATGGCCAGCCCGGAAGCTATGCCGAAAGCCAGGCGATACCGATGGTTGCCTGCACTACCCGAATGGCCTCCGGATCGCTGCGCCCAATTCTTCATGTCACCCTGCAAGTCCTGCCCCTCGGTCGATTGGCCGCGCCTGACCGTTTTACCTTATTCCTGCGACAGACTATCGGATAAGTCCGTGCTATGCTTCTCTGAAATAATCCTGAATTGTCGAAAAGTACGCAACCGGCTCGTTCAGGTTGCCATCGAAAAGCCTGGGCGCTGCTCGTGCAGATGGATTTGTCCAAGTCGCGGACGGGGCAGGGCGATATTGTCTCATCATCGGAACGCAAACGCCGTAACCTCATTTCTGTGAGTGGCGGTGCGGGTGTTCACAGCAAAACCGGAGGCATGACATGACGAACAAGCGTCAAGATGCGGACGATGGTCTGCGTGACGGTCTCGAAAGCCTGCCCGAACCGTTGGATCTCGTCGTGGCGAAAGCGGAAGCTCCGCATGTCGAGACCGATCAGGATGTCGACGAAGCGCTGCGCGAGACGTTTCCCGCAAGCGATCCGCCATCATCTTTCAGAACCGCATAATTCAAATTCCACATCAAGGAAGGATATGACCATGGAACAGTCCGCCAAATCGCGCCGTTCGGCAGATCTCAAGACCCCGACGGGCCTTGGCGCCGAAGCCACCAGGGATATCTCCGGCGGTGCCAATGCGCTGCTTGCCGATGTCTTCGCACTGTATCTGAAGACCAAGAATTTCCACTGGCACATGTCCGGCGTGCATTTCCGCGATTTCCATCTGATGCTCGACGATCACGGTGACGAGCTGCTGGCCATGACCGATCCGCTGGCCGAGCGCGTCCGCAAGGTCGGCGGCAACACGCTGCGTTCGATCGGCGACATTTCCCGCAAGCAGCGGATCGAGGATAACGATGCCGATTTCGTTCATCCGCATGAAATGCTGGCTGAACTGCGCGAGGACAATGCCGCGCTGATCGCCGGCATGCGCGAACTGCACGACGTCTGCGATGAGTACAACGACGTCGGCACCGCCAGCCTGCTTGAAAACTGGATCGATGAGACGGAAAAGCGCGCCTGGTTCCTGTTCGAGATCCTGCGCGACACCAATAAGTAACCTGCCTTCAACGGCCGGCATCCATCTTGCGGATGCCGGCTTTTGTTTGATACATTTTGCAATGCCTGGTTGATGTTGCGATGGGGAGTTTCTGATGCCCGATCTTCCTCTCGATCCCACTGATCCGTGGATACGCCCGGCACAAACCTTTCCCTTCCTCACCGATGAGATGATCGAGCGGATCCGTCCTTACGGGACGGAGGAAGTGGTCGCGGAGGATACCTATGTCTTCCGACGCGGCGATCATTCGATCGATTTCCTGCTGGTTCTGGAGGGGGAGGTCCAGATGTTCGCCGACGATCCGATCAAGGGCCGGCATCATCTCTACAGCTACAAAAGAGGCCAGTTCAGCGGTGAACAGAACATGTTCACCCATCGCAGCATTCTTCTGTCCGGTCTTTGCATCGCCGGCTCGCGGGTCATCCGGGTCTGCCACGAGAAATTCCGTGCACTGATTACCGGGGAGCCAGATATCGGAGAAACGATCATCCGCTCCTATATCCTGCGCCGGGCCGGTTTCGTGCGGCATGCGACGGGCGGCGGCATTCTTATCGGGCACAAGGAAAGCGGCGAGTTGCTCGGCATACAGCGCTTTCTGATCCGCAATCTCTATCCCGTGACGATCATGGGCGTGAGCGATCCGGACGCGCCGGAGGTGATGCAGAGGTTCGGGCTGGTTGCTGAAGATCTGCCGGCGCTGATTACTCCCGACCACGGCGTGCTCAAGCGGCCGTCCAACGAAACGCTGGCCGACGATCTGGGGCTGTTCGAACCGCCGGAGGACAACACGCTTTACGATGTCGTCGTGCTCGGTGCCGGTCCTGCGGGACTTGCATCGGCCGTTTATGCTGCCTCGGAAGGGTTAAAGACGCTGGTGGTCGAGACCATGGCGCCGGGCGGTCAGGCCGGTACCTCGTCCAAGATCGAAAACTATCTCGGTTTCCCGACCGGTATTTCCGGTCTGGCGCTCGCAGGCCGAGCGCATATCCAGGCGCAGAAATTCGGGGCACGGCTTTGTGTGTCCCGCAGCGCCGCATCGCTCGATTGCTCGAAGGCGCCTTATGTCGTCGGCTTGAGCGACGGCCGTTCGGTCAGTTCGAAGACAGTCGTCGTTGCGACCGGCGCGCGTTATCGCAAGCTCGATGTTCCCAATTACGCCAGGTTCGAAGGCCGGGGCATCCAGTATGCCGCGACTGCGATGGAAGGACAGATCTGCTCCGACCAGGAGGTCGTCATCGTCGGTGGCGGCAATTCCGCCGGACAGGCGGCGGTGTTTCTGTCCAGAACCGCGCGCCATGTGCATATGCTGGTGCGCAGCGGGATTTCCTCGACCATGTCGGACTATCTCGTGCAACGCATCAAGATCTCACCGCATATCACGCTTTGCGAAGGATGCGAGATTACCGAACTCGATGGTGGCCAGACGCTCGAAAGCGTGAGCTGGGTCGATCGCTCGACGGGTGAGACCGCGCGCTGCAATGCGTCCAACCTGTTCGTCATGATCGGCGCCGAGCCGAATACCGACTGGCTAGACGGTTGCCTTGAACTCGATCGCAGCGGTTTCGTCTGCACCGGATTGTCTTCCGACGACATGACGCGCCATCCCTATGCCGCCAGCAAGCCGGGCGTGTTTGCCGTGGGTGACGTGCGTGCCGGTTCGGTGAAGCGTGTCGCCTCTGCTGTGGGGGAGGGATCGGTGGTGGTCGCTGCCATCCATCAATATCTTGCCACGACCCATTGAGCCGCGGCGAATGACCGGTTCCGTCTCTTCGTTTCGGCCCTAAACGTAGCGCGGGATCGGGCCGACCTGCGGTGTCTGGTCCGGCAGGTCAACGATTTCCTCATCGATATAACACCAGCCCCAGCCTTCCGGCGGGTCATAACCCTCGATGATCGGGTGACGGCTGTGTCTGAAATGCGCGGTGGCGTGTTTGCCTTCCGACTGGTCGCAGCAGCCGACATGGCCGCATTCGCGGCACAGGCGCAGGTGAACCCAGGTCATGCCGAGTTCAAGGCATTCCTCGCAACCGCGCGTCTTCGGCGTCACGGTCCTGATGACGTTTTGATGCGTGCACATGCGCTTCCTTCCTCGGGCGTTCAGGCTGTCGGATGCGTTGCCTTCTCGATGCAGTCGATAAGGATATCGACCTTGAAGGGTTTCGGCAGGACGCAGGTGTCCTTGCCGAGATTGAGCCGCCCGACTTCGTCGGCAAAGGCGGTGACGAAGATGAACGGGACACCGCTTCCGCGCGCAGCCAGCGTCTGGAAGAGGTCGATGCCGCTCATGCCGTCCATGTGCACGTCGGAGACGATGCACGAACAGTCGGTCGCGGCGGTGGTCGCGAGGAATGCCTCTGCGGATTCAAACGTACGGGCTTCGTAACCGAGTGATCTCAAGAGGCCGCTCATCCCGCGACGAATGTTTTCCTCGTCGTCGATGATGGCAATGATGACAGGCGCTTTCAACGGGAATGAACCAATCTCCGGGAAATCCCGGTCTTTTACTTTGCCTGTAATATGCGCTCTGGAGACCCGGGTTTAAATTATACGAGCGTTTATTCTGCTCATTCCAACGGTGGGCTATCGGTGCGACAGGCCAAGCAATTCCGCCATTTTCACCAGATCGGCAAAGGTTCTGGCGTTCATCTTGCGGCTAACCTTGCCGCGATGGATCTTGACGGTGATCTCGCTCAGGCCGAGCTCCCCGGCAATCTGCTTGTTCATCAGGCCGGCCGTCGCCATCGCCATGATCTGCTGTTCGCGAGGGGACAGCTGGGTGTAGCGGGATTTCAGATCGGCCTCGGTTTTGCTGGAGCCCAGAAACTCCTGGTGTTTCAGCACCGCGGCGGCGACGGAATCGAGAATGTCCTGATCCCGGAAAGGTTTGGAGAGAAAATCGGCGGCGCCGGCCTTCATCGCACGGACCGTCATCGGGATATCGCCATGGGCGGTGACGAAGATGATCGGCACGACGATGCCGCGATCGGTGAGTTTCTGCTGGAAATCCAGGCCGCTGGTGAAGGGGAGCCGGATATCGAGGATCAGGCAGCTGGCCTCAGGCAGGCAATCGTCCTCATAGAGGTCGAGCGCGGTCGCAAATGTCCGCACGCGGTAACCGACGGAACGAAGCAGCGTGTCGAGTGCCTGCCGGATCAGCGGCTCGTCATCAACAACCAGAATGATTGGGCTTTCCGTCATATCCTCAATTCATTGAAATTGCCGTGATTCAAGCTCGAACCGACCCTACGCGGCAGCTTCCGCCAAGGGCAATCATACCCGAGTATATGCGGCTAAAACCCATGGGTGCGAAAACTGACTGACTGTAGAATATCCGATTGGCGGCGGTCGTCTCAATATGGGCTGGTGAAAATTCAACAGACCCACAGGAGAGCGCAGATGTCCGCCACCGCAGCTGTTGTCGCCCGTCAGATCAACCCGCTCGATATGAGCACCATCTATGCCGATCTCGCAGGCCTATATCCAGAAAATCCCTTTTCCATCGATACCAGGATTACCGAGCGCCAACCCGGCACATTGCGGCTTGTCGAGCCGGTTGCTTCAAACCGGCCGGAGAAGCAGGTTGCCACCGGCGGCCTTGCCCCATGGCAGGTCAAGAAGGTGAAGCAATATATTGACGAGCGTATTTCCCACGGCATTCCGCTCGACGAACTCGCCCAGCAGGTTCGGTTGAGCACAAGCTACTTCTCCGCTGCATTCAAGGCGACGTTCGGTGTCCCTCCGCACAACTATGTCGTCTCCTGCCGCGTCGAGCATGCCAAGCAGCGGATGATGACGACCAACGCCCCGCTTTGCGAGATCGCGCTTGATTGCGGACTGGCCGATCAGTCGCATCTTTCTCGCGTGTTCCGGCGCGTGACCGGCACGACGCCCAGTGCATGGCGCCGTTATTTTTCCCGTCCGGACGGTGCCGTCGCGCTGCAATAGGCGACGGCATGCCGTGCCGTGTCGAGGCGCTGCAGGCGGCCCCCTCAGGCCTGCGGCGTCTCGATTTGGATCGGTTGGTGAGGTCAATGCATCACATCGAGAAACTATCCGCAAAGATTGCATCAAAATGGGGAACCAGTTCCTCCTGATTGCGTTTGGCGGCTGGACGGAACGGTGACGACGGTCGGGTCGAAGCCTAAACCAGGATGCGGCCCTCTTTTTACCGCCGCATCCGATAGGACGGATCATGGCGGATGATGCATCAATCCAATTGCTTCTGGTCGAGGACGACCACCTTTTGCGGCTCGACGCCGAAGAGTTGCTAATTGAGCACGGATTCGAGGTCGCATCCTTCGCTTCGGCCGAAGAGGCGATCGCGGCGCTCGATGCGGATGCCGCGCAGTTTTCCGGCGTCATTACCGATATCCGCCTTGGCAAGGGCGCCAATGGCTGGCAGGTCGGTCGCCATGCCCGAGAGTGTCAGTCGAACATTCCCGTCGTCTATGTGACCGCAGACAGCGCATCCGAATGGACGTCGCATGGCGTGCCGAACAGCGTGCTGATCCAGAAACCCTTCGTGCCGTCGCAATTGATCTCCGCCATCAGCGGTCTTCTCAATGACACGAGCATGGCAAGTGCGGTTTGAGAGGCGCTAACCGGCCTTGCCGCGCCGGCCGATGATCTCGGCCATGACGCAGAGCAGTTCGAACATCACGGTGATGCCGAGGAAGGCGGTTGCTCCGCTCGTGTCGAATGGCGGCGAGACTTCCACCATGTCGGCGCCGACGATATTCAGCCCGCGCAATTCGCGCACGACCTGCAATGCCTGATAGCTGTTGGGTCCACCGATCTCCGGCGTGCCGGTTCCCGGCGCGAAGGCAGGATCGATGAAATCGATATCGTAGCTGACATAGGTTTCGTCCGAGCCGGCGATTTCCCTCGCCTCCGCCATGACATCCTCGACGCCGCGGGCGTGAAACTCCTCGATCGGGATGACGCGAATGCCGACGGCATCGGCAAAGTCCCGGTCCTCGAAATCATAGGCCGGGCCGCGGATGCCGATCATGCAGACGCGTTTCGGATCGAGCAGGCCTTCCTCGACGGCGCGGCGGAAGGGCGTGCCGTGGGTATATTTGAAACCACCGAAATAGGAGTGGAAGAGATCCGTGTGGCTGTCGAAATGGATCATGCCCAAGGGCCTGTCGCGGCCGAGCGAACGCAGGATCGGCAGTGACGACAGGTGATCGCCGCCCGCGGTCAGCGGCATGATGCCAGCCGACTTTACCCGTTCATAAAAGGCTGTGATGCGCTGCATCGAATCCTCGACATCGGCCGGGTTCGGGCCAACGTCGCCAAGATCGGCGCAGTTTGCGAGATCATAGGGCCTGATCCGCGTTGCGCCATTCTCGTGTCTCACCATGCTGGAGAGATCGCGCAGCTGGCGCGGGGCATGGCGGGGGCCTGGCCGGTTGGTCGTGCCGCCATCCCATGGCACGCCGATCAGGCCGATATCCACCTGGCTCAGCCGCGCGTCGTCGAGAGGAATATGCGGCAGGCGCATGAAGGTTGCGATGCCGGCAAATCGCGGCAGATCAACGCCCGAGATCGGGCGGAAGTCGGAATTGGTCATGTATGTTCCCCGGCGGCTTTGCCGCTTATGTCGGACGGATTAGCCCCTCACCCTAACCCTCTCCCCGTAAACGGGGCGAGGGGACTTGCCCTGATTGAGGCGAGGAGAGTGCAGCTTGTGTCCTTCTCCCCGTCATTACGNNGCAGGCGGATGAGGGGCTGCGCCCGAAATTGTCGAGGAAAGACGCTTTCGGGATAGCCGCTGCTCAACCTCAGCCAAAAACCTTGGTTAGCGCCTTGTCGATCGCACCGGTGATCTGGTCGATTTCGGCTGAATTGATGATCAGCGGCGGGCTCATGCAGAGCGTGTTGTTGAGGCCGGGAACCGAGCGGTTGGTGGCGCCGATGATGACACCCTGCGCCAGGCAATCGGCGGTGACGGCCTGCACCATCTTTTCCGGCGCCGGTTCCTTGGTCGCGCGGTCTATGACCAGTTCGGCGCCGCAGAAAAGGCCGAGGCCGCGGACATCACCGATCACCTGATGGCGGCTCTGCAATTCGCGCAGGTTGTTCATCAGTCGCTCGCCCATCTTGAGCGTGTTTTCGAGCAGGCCTTCATCCTCGATGATACGCATGTTTTCCAGGGCCGCGGCAGGTCCCGAAGTGCAGCCGCCGAAGGTGGAGATGTCGCGGAAATAGGAGAGCGGATCTGTGGGATCGTCCTTGAACAGTTCGAAGACCTTCTCGGTCGTCACCGTGCATGAGATCGCGGCGTAACCGGAGGCAACACCCTTCGCCATGGTGACGAAATCCGGCTCGATGCCGTAATGCTGGTAACCGAACCACTTGCCGGTGCGGCCCATGCCGCAAACGACTTCGTCGATATGCAGCAGAACATCATATTTGCGGCAGATTTCCTGCACGCGTTCCCAGTAACCCTTGGGCGGTGTGATGACGCCGCCACCGGCCGTAACCGGTTCGAGGCACAGAAGACCGACGGTTTCCGGGCCTTCGCGCAGGATCACCTCCTCGATCGCGTTGGCTGCGCGCAGGCCGTAATCTTCGACGTCACCCCACTGGCTGCGATATTCGAGGCAATGCGGAACCTCGACAAAACCGTCCGGCATCGGGCCATATTGCTCGCGGCGCTCCTTCTGGCCGGCAGCGGCCAGCGTGCCGAGCGTCGTGCCGTGGTAGTCGCGGTCGCGGTAGAGGATCTTGTATTTACCGCCATTGTGTTTCCGGTGCGCGATCTGGCGCACCATCTTGAACACCTTCTCGTTCGCTTCCGAGCCGGAATTCGAATAATAGACGCGGGTCATGCCCGGCATCTTCTCGATCAGCTTTTCGGCGAAAAGGGCGGCCGGAACGTTGCCGGCTGCACCAGCGAAATAGTTGAGCTTCACCAGCTGGTCGCGCACCGCATCGGCGATCGAGGTGCGGCCGTAGCCGACATTGACGGTCCAGACGGCGCCTGCCACGGCATCGAGATATTCCTTGCCGGTCGCATCCCAGACGCGAGTGCCCTTGCCCTCGACATAGATCTTCGGGTCGACGCTTTCATACTGCTTGTGCTGGGACAGATGGTGCCAGACATGGGCGCGGTCGGCCTCAATGACGGCCTGGATGTCGTTCGGACGGGAAGCGACGTTCATGATGTTCCTCTTTCTTGCTTTATATGCCGTCCAGCCCTTTCCTCGGAGCATGGCGACGTTTCTTGGGCCCATGAAAGAGCCCTTCGGACCTCATGTCAAAGGATTTGCTCGGGGATTTTTACGAAAGCGGCGTCGGCTTTTGAAAAAGGATGAGCGACGCGGATAAAAGCACCGTAAATTTATTAGCGCGGCGTACTTTAGCGGCCGCAAACGGCTTTCGATCCCGGTGCAATTCCCCTAGAAATACAGCCTGTTGGGAAATTCTGGGAGGAAACATGAAGATCACCAAGCTGGAGACAGTGCGAGTCACTGAACGGAGCAACCTGCTCTGGGTTCTGGTTCACACCGATGAGGGCATTACCGGATTGGGGGAGACCTTTTTCGGGGCCGAAACGGTGGAGAGCTATATTCACGAATATGTCGCCCCGCGCGTCATCGGCCGCGATCCGCTGGCGATCGATCTTCTGGCACAGGAACTGGTCGGCTATGTCGGCTTTCGTTCGTCGGGTGCCGAAGTGCGCGGCAATTCCGCCTTCGACATCGCGCTCTGGGACATTTTCGGCAAGGTGACCGGCCAGCCGATCGCGCAATTGCTTGGCGGTTTTTCGCGCAAGGAAATCCGCACCTACAATACCTGCGCCGGTACCGAATATATCAAGAAGGCGACGGGGCAGACCACTGCCAACTACGGGCTTTCGACCGGCAAGGACTATGATGACCTGAACGGTTTTCTGCATCGCGCTGACGAACTGGCAGAATCGCTTCTTTCCGAAGGCATCACGGCGATGAAGATCTGGCCGTTCGACCAGGCGGCGGAAAAGACCAAGGGTCAGTATATCTCGTCAGCCGATCTGAAGGCGGCGCTCGAACCGTTCGAGAAGATCCGCAAGGCCGTCGGCGACAGAATAGACATCATGGTCGAGTTCCATTCGATGTGGCAGCTCCTGCCGGCGATGCAGATCGCCAAGGCGCTCACGCCCTACAATACCTTCTGGCACGAAGACCCGATCAAGATGGACAGCCTGTCCAGCCTGAAACGGTATGCGGAAGTCTCGCCCGCGCCGATCTCGGCGTCGGAAACGCTCGCCACCCGCTGGGGTTTTCGCGATTATCTGGAAACCGGCGCTGCCGGCATCGTCATGCTCGACATTTCCTGGTGCGGCGGACTGTCGGAATCGCGCAAGATCGCCTCGATGGCGGAGGCCTGGCACCTGCCGGTCGCGCCGCATGATTGCACCGGCCCGGTCGTGCTCTGCGCCTCGACGCATCTGTCTCTCAATGCGCCGAATGCCTTGGTACAGGAAAGCGTGCGCGCCTTCTACAACACATGGTATCGCGATCTGGTAACGGCGCTTCCCGAGGTGAAGAACGGCATGATCACCGTACCGCCCGGTCCGGGTCTCGGCATGGAACTCAACCCAGATCTGGACAAGGCTTTCACCGTCGGTCGCCGGTTCTCTGACGCCTCGTCACTCTGAGGAGACCGATCATGCAAATCTCCTCCAGCGCCGCGTTGCGGAACATATCGGTTGCCGGTCCGGCGCTGATGCTGCTCGGCATGCTGATGTTCGCGCTCAACGACACGCTGGGCAAATGGCTGGTCGCCAGCTACGGGCTCGGTCAGGTCGTGCTTCTGCGCAGCCTTGCGGCGCTCGTCATTCTGGTGCCTATGGTCTGGCTGGCCGGCTTGCCGGCGCTGACTAAGGCCGAGCGGCCGTGGATGCAGCTCGCCCGCGTGGTCTGCTCGACGGCGGAGGTCTTCTGCTTCTACTACGCCGTGATGTATCTGCCGCTTGCGGATGTGATGACATACTGGCTGGCGGCGCCGATCTATGTGGCGGCGCTTTCGCCGCTGCTTCTGGGCGACAAGGTCGGCTGGCGGCGCTGGACGGCGATCGCCATCGGTTTCGTCGGCGTCATCATCACGCTGGAACCGTCGGCGGCGATGTTCACCGCGCCTGCGGTGATCTCGATCATAGGCAGTGCGGCCTTCGCCTTCATGATGATTTCCGGCCGCTTTTTGCGTGGAACGCCGGACACGACGCTGGTGTTCTTCCAGGTGATGGGGGCGGGGCTTGCGGGTTTGGCGTTTGCGCCCTTCGACTGGTCGCCGATCCAGTCCGGTTTCGATCTCGGCCTTTTAGGTCTGCTCGGCATCGTTGCCATGGCGGCGCATATGCTGGTCAACCGGGCGCTGAAGATCTCGGATGCGGCAACGGTGGCGCCGCTTCAATATACGCTTCTGATCTGGGCCGTCATCTTCGGCTGGATGTTCTTCGGCGATGTGCCGCGGGCCAGCATGCTCATCGGCGCCGCGCTGATCGTCGCGTCGGGCCTGTTCATCTTCATCCGCGAACAGATGCTGAAAAAACGTGACAGCGTGCTTCCGGCGGTGCCGGAATAAACAAAGAAGCCCGCACCGGCGGGGTGCGGGCTTCACTCACGACAGCTTTTCCGGGGAGTGTATCCGGATCAGTTGCCGCGGATCGTTTTCAGCTCGGCGAGAATGCCGTCGACCACGTCGGCGCCGATCTGGGCCTTGTGCTTCTCATAAACGACCATGGACTTCTCGCGGATGCGGGCCTGTTCTTCCGGCGAAAGCTTGTTCACCTTGATGCCGGCTTCCTCGATCTTGGCCAGCGACTTCTTGTTGAGGTCGGTGATGACCTGACGCTCGACATCGCGGCCGACGATGGCGCAGTCACGCAGGGCCTGCTGTTCTTCCGGGGCGTAGGTGTTGAAGATCGCCTTGGAGAAGAGGAAGAGGAACGGCGTGTATGCGTGGTTCGTCTCGGTCACGAACTTCTGCACTTCGAAGAATTTCGAGGTGTCGATCGTCACATAGGGGTTTTCCTGCGCGTCGATCGCCTTGGTTTCCAGCGCCGAGTAGATTTCGCCGAAGGCCATCGGCGTGGCGTTGGCGCCAAGGTTCTGGAAGGTGTCGAGGAAGATGTTGTTCTGCATGACGCGAACCTTCATCCCCGAAAAATCTTCCCACTTGGTGACCGGATGCTGGGAGTTGGAGAGGTTACGGAAACCGTTTTCCCAGTAGGCGAGGTTGACGAGGCCGGCGGCATCGAGCTTTTCGTTCATCTGGTCGCCGAACTTGCCGTCGAGGACCTTGTAGGCTTCGTCGGCATTCTGGAACAGGAACGGCAGGTCGAAGA
>DLSX01000074.1:23650-23941 GCA_002500765.1 Neorhizobium sp. UBA7851 | reverse complement strand
CTTGAACAAGTCGCTGGTCGACAAGTACTTCCGCGGCACCTCCTCGACCGTGGAGGGCATCGGCCTGTTCGAAGTGGCGGAAGAGGCGCTGCGCCTGCACTCGCTCGCCTTCGGCAACGATCCGGTGCTGGCCAACGCGCTCGACACCGGCGGCGAATACGCCTTCCGCGTGCGCGGCGAAGACCACCTGTGGACCCCGGACGCCATCGCCAAGCTGCAGCACTCGACCCGCGCCAACAATTTCAGCACCTACAAGGAATACGCGCAGATCATCAACGACCAGAGCCGCCG
>DLSX01000074.1:0-23566 GCA_002500765.1 Neorhizobium sp. UBA7851 | reverse complement strand
GGCGCGATGTCGCTCGGCTCGATCTCGACTGAAGCCCACGCCACCCTGGCCATCGCCATGAACCGCATCGGAGGCAAATCGAACACCGGCGAAGGCGGCGAAGATCCGCGCCGCTACATGGGCGAATTCAAGGGTATCAAGATCGCCAAGGGCGAGAGCCTGGCCTCGATCCTGGGTTCGGACCGCGTGGTGGCCGACATCCCGCTTGAAGAAGGCGATTCGCTGCGCTCGAAGATCAAGCAGGTGGCGTCGGGCCGCTTCGGCGTCTCCGCCGAGTACCTGGCATCGGCCGACCAGATCCAGATCAAGATGGCGCAAGGAGCAAAACCGGGCGAAGGCGGCCAGCTGCCGGGCCACAAGGTGTCCGAGTACATCGCGTCGCTGCGGGTCTCGGTGCCGGGCGTCGGCCTGATCTCGCCGCCGCCGCACCACGACATCTATTCGATCGAAGACCTGGCGCAGCTGATCCACGACCTGAAGAACGTCAACCCGACCTCTGACATTTCCGTCAAGCTCGTCTCGGAAGTCGGCGTCGGCACGGTTGCCGCCGGTGTCGCCAAGGCACGCGCCGACCATATCACGGTCGCCGGCTTCGACGGCGGCACGGGTGCCTCGCCGCTGACCTCACTGAAGCATGCCGGCAGCCCTTGGGAAATCGGCCTTGCCGAAACCCAGCAGACGCTGGTGCTGAACGGTCTTCGTTCGCGCATCGCCCTGCAGGTTGATGGCGGCCTGAAGACCGGCCGTGACGTCATCATCGGCGCTCTGCTCGGAGCCGACGAATTCGGTTTCGCGACGGCTCCGGTCATCGCTGCCGGCTGTATCATGATGCGCAAGTGCCACCTGAATACTTGCCCGGTTGGCGTCGCCACCCAGGACCCGGTTCTGCGCAAGCGCTTCAAGGGCACGCCGGAACACGTCATCAACTACTTCTTCTTTGTAGCTGAAGAAGTACGCGAGATTCTCGCATCGCTCGGCTTCACCAAGTTCGACGACATTATCGGCCTTTCCGACCTGCTCGAGAAGGACGAAATGCTGGCGCACTGGAAGTCCCAGGGCCTCGACTTCTCGAAGATCTTCCACAAGGTCGAAGCGCCGAAGTCCGCCACCTACTGGACCGAGCGCCAGAAGCACCCGATCGACGACATTCTCGACCGCAAGATGATCGAGAAGTCTCAGGCGGCACTTGAAAGCAAGGAGCCGGTCGTCTTCGAAGTGCCGATCAAGAACGTCGACCGTTCTGCCGGTGCAATGCTTTCGGGCGCGCTTGCCAAGCGTTGGGGTCAGAAGGGTCTGAAGGACGATACGATCCATGTGACGCTGACGGGTACCGCCGGCCAGTCGTTCGGTGCCTTCCTTGCCCGCGGCATCACCTTCGATCTGGTGGGCGACGGCAACGACTATGTCGGCAAGGGTCTCTCGGGTGGCCGCATCATCGTGCGCCCGCCGGAAAACTCGAAGATCGTCGCCGAAAACTCGATCATCGTCGGCAATACCGTGCTTTACGGTGCGACGACGGGCGAGTGTTATTTCCGCGGCGTCGCCGGCGAGCGTTTCTCGGTGCGCAACTCGGGTGCGATTGCGGTTGTCGAGGGCGTTGGCGACCACGGTTGCGAATACATGACCGGCGGTGTCGTCGTGGTGCTCGGCGAAACGGGCCGCAACTTCGCGGCCGGCATGTCGGGCGGTGTCGCTTACGTATTGGACGAGAAGGGCGATTTTGCCAAACGCTGCAACATGGCGATGGTCGAACTCGAGCCGGTTCCGGAAGAGGACGACATGCTGGAAAAGCTGCACCATCACGGCGGCGACATCATGCACAAGGGACGTGTCGACGTTTCCGAGGACATGACGCGCCACGACGAGGAGCGTCTCTATCAGCTGATTTCCAACCACATGCATTACACCGGCTCCACCCGCGCCAAGGATATCCTTGATCGCTGGAGCGAGTTCCGGCCGAAGTTCCGCAAGGTCATGCCGGTCGAATATCGCCGCGCACTGGTCGAGATGGAACGCATGCGGATGGGTGTGGCTGCGGAGTGATTGGTGTTCCATGTGTATTGTGATATGACGTTGTCATATCACAATATGGAGGCGATGATGTACCCTTCGGCAAAAGAGCGAAAAGTAAAGGTCTTCATGAACGGAAGAAGCCGGGCTGTGCGAATTCCCAGTGATTTCGAACTTCCCGGTGATGAGGTTGTCATTCGACAGGAAGTTGACGGCATCATTACTATCCGTCCCGAAGGGCGGAAACGGTCCCCGGGCGAACTTGTCGCGTATCTTCTGCAGGCTGAGCCGCTGAGCATGGAGTTTCCGGAAATCGAGGACCTTCCGCTTCAACCGGTGGATCTGGATCTTCCTGAGTGAGCTACTTGCTCGATACTAACATGATTTCGGATCTCATCCGAAATCCCGGCGGCGGGGCCGGCCGGCGGGTAGCCCTGCTGCAAGAGGGTGATCTGATGACCAGCATCATCGTCGCGGCCGAGTTGAGATATGGCGTCGCAAAGAAGGGCTCGGAACGTCTGACGAACCTGGTGGAATCGGTTCTTGCCGATTTTGAGATTTTGCCGTGGGAAGCGCCTGCTGATGTTCACTACGCAGCCATAAGGAATGGCCTTAGTCGTAGCGGGCAGCCAATCGGCGATATGGACATGCTGATAGCCGCGCATGCACTTGCCTTGGATGCGGTGCTTGTGACGGACAATGAAAGAGAGTTTTCCCGGGTTCCGGGATTAAAGATCGAGAACTGGCTGCGATAGCTGCCGAGAAGGAGCGATGATGCGAAAAATGCATGCTGCCGTCTCCTTGGCGATAGGCGTAGCAGTTCCGGTTGCAGGTTATCTGATCAACGGCACGATCGGATGGGAGTTTATCATGCTGGGGGCGGTCATTGGTTTCGCCTACTGGTACTGGGGGCCTGCGGGCACCCTGCTTTGAAGAGGGAATGACATGGGCAAGGTTACGGGTTTCATGGAAATCGACCGGCAGGTGGGCAAGTATCAGCCTGCGTCGGATCGTATCCGCCATTTCCGCGAATTCACCATTCCGATGTCTGATGCGGAAGTGACCAAACAGGCGGCCCGCTGCATGGACTGTGGCATTCCCTATTGCCACGGCCCGACCGGCTGTCCGGTGCATAACCAGATCCCGGACTGGAACGATCTGGTCTATAACAACAAGTGGGAAGAGGCGATCCGCAACCTCCATTCCACCAACAATTTTCCGGAATTCACCGGCCGGGTCTGTCCCGCGCCGTGCGAGGAAGCTTGCACGCTGAACCTCGAGGACGCGCCGGTTGCGATCAAGACGGTCGAACAGGCGATCGCCGACAAGGCTTATGAGCTTGGCTATATCGTGCCGCATCCGGCAACTGTGAAGACCGGCAAGAGGGTCGCCGTGATCGGCTCCGGTCCTGCCGGCATGGCGGCTGCCCAGCAGCTTGCCCGCGCCGGCCATGAAGTTCATGTCTATGAGCGCGAGAGCAAGGCCGGCGGCCTACTGCGCTACGGCATTCCAGACTTCAAGATGGAGAAGAACTTCATCGACCGCCGCGTCGAGCAGATGACCGGCGAAGGCGTGACCTTCCATTACGGCGTCAATATCGGCGTCGACAAGAAGGTCGAGGAGCTGACCGCCGAGCACGATGCCGTCGTTTATTGCGGTGGTTCGGAAACGCCGCGTCCGGCCGGCATTCCCGGTGCCGACCTGCATGGCGTCTATGACGCTATGCCTTACCTCGTGCAGCAGAACCGCCGTATCGGTCGTGAAAATATCGACAGCGTCGCATGGGCGGCCGAGCCGATCCTCGCCGGCGCCAAGCATGTGGTCGTCGTCGGTGGCGGCGATACGGCATCCGACTGCGTTGGAACAGCATTCCGTCAGGGTGCGGTCAAGGTAACCCAGCTCGACATCCGTCCGCAGCCGCCGGAAAAGGAAGACAAGCTTGCCGTCTGGCCGTTCTGGGCGACGAAGATGCGCACCTCGTCGAGTCAGGCCGAAGGCGCGATTCGTGAATTTCAGGTGGCGACGCTCGAGTTCATCGGTGAAGACGGTCAGCTGACCGGCGTGCGTTGCTGCGAAGTGGATGAGCGCCGTAAGCCGATCGCCGGCACCGACTTCATCATCAAGGCTGATCTTGCCTTCATCGCCATCGGTTTTTCCGGTCCGATGAAGACCGGCGTGCTGACCGAACTAGAAGGCAAGCTGGACATCAATGTCGACCGCCGCGGTTCGACCAATGTCGTTGCCAACGAGCGCGACTACAAGACCTCGGTCGACAAGCTGTGGACGGCAGGCGACGTGCGTCGCGGTCAGTCGCTGGTCGTCTGGGCGATCCGCGAAGGCCGTCAGGTCGCCCGCGCCATCGACGAGGCGCTGATGGGAAGCTCTCTCCTGCCGCGCTGAGAGATATCTTCCATCGTCAAAACCGAACATTCAAAAACGCCGTTTTTCCCTTGGTGGAGAAGCGGCGTTTTTTGCTCTCTTTCGGACCGAGTTGGAGGAAGGCTTTATTCCTTCGGAAGTTTGACACGTATCAAGGGATGAGAGGCTTGAACATGCGACGGGTCGGTCAAGAAGCCTGACGAAAGTCAAAATTCAAGACGCCTGAGGACATGTGATCATGTTTGTAAATGTTCCTGCTGTTTTTCGCTATTTCAAAGAGATGGTTCCCTTCCGGATCATTCCGGCAATCATCACGACAATCTTTCTCCTGACGCTTCTCGCGATACCGGCACCTGGCGGTCTCGATGAAAACGGCTGGAAGATGCTGGCGATCTTCCTGACCACCATCCTCGCGATCATCCTGAAGGTCATGCCGATCGGCGTCATGGCACTGATGGCGATCGTCATCGTCTCGCTGATGCAGGTGACCTCGCCGAACTCGAAGGGTGCCGTTGCCGATGCGCTCAGCAGCTTTGCCAATCCTCTGATCTGGCTGATTGTCATTGCCGTGCTGATTTCGCTCGGCCTGCGCAAGACCGGTTTGGGTCGCCGTCTGGGCCTCGGCTTCATCGCGCTTCTCGGCAAGCGCACGATCGGCATCGGTTACGGGCTGGTCTTCTGCGAGTTGATCCTGGCACCGTTTACGCCGAGCAATACCGCACGCGGCGGCGGCATCATCCATCCGATCATGAAATCGATCGCCAATGCGTTCGATTCGGATCCGGCAAAGGGAACGCAGGGCAAGGTCGGTACCTATCTGGCGCTGGTGAATTATCACGCCAACCCGATCTCGTCGGCGATGTTCGTCACGGCGACGGCACCCAACCCGCTCGTGCTCGAATATATCTCGAAGTCGACCGGCGGCGCGATGCAACTGACCTGGGTTACCTGGGCACTGGCGATGTTCGTGCCGGGTCTGGTCGCGCTCGTGGTCATGCCGCTCGTGCTTTACATGATCTCGCCACCGGAGCTGAAGCGGACACCTGATGCGGTCGATTATGCCAAGAAGGAACTGGCTGCGATGGGGCCGCTTTCGGGCAAGGAAATGGTGATGATCGGCACCTTCGTGATGCTGTTGCTGCTCTGGGCCAATGTTCCCGCTATGATTTTTGGGGCAGCCTATACGCTCGATCCGACCGTGGTCGCAGTCCTTGGCCTGTTCGCGCTACTTATTACCGGCACCATCAATTGGGACGATGTATTGTCGGAAAAGAGCGCCTGGGACACGCTGATCTGGTTCGGTGCGCTCGTCATGATGGCTGACCAGCTGAACAAGCTCGGCGTGATCGGCTGGTTCTCGAACGGCATGAAGGACATGATCTCGCATGCCGAGCTCAGCTGGCAGATGACGGCCGCCATCCTGGTGCTTATCTTCACTTTCGCCCACTACATGTTCGCCAGCACCACCGCGCATGTCAGTGCCATGATGCTCGCCTTCCTGACCGTCGGCGTGATGCTGATCCCGGCCGAATACCATGCCGTCTTCCTGCTGATGATGGCGGCCTCGTCGTCGATCATGATGACGTTGACCCATTATGCGACCGGCACGTCGCCGATCATCTTCGGCAGCGGTTACATCACGATGGGCAAGTGGTGGGGTGTCGGCTTCATCATGTGCCTGGTCAACCTTGTCATCTTCGCCACCGTCGGTGCGGTCTGGTGGAGAGCGCTGGGCTATTGGTGACCCACAAGGAACAGCAGACTTAAACAACACAGGCGCCGTCAATGGCGCCTGTTTTTATTGGCTCTTCGAGATCTTGTAGTTGTCGATGCGTCCCGTCGGAGCCGGGTCCATTTCGCCGCGCTTCACCAGTCGCTCGCGCGGAGACTGGGTGAGGCCATCTGTCTTCGGGATTGCTCCCAGAAGATCCTTGCCGCCATCGAGGTCCGGATCGGAAAGACTGATCGGCAAAGCCGGGAGCACCTTGTTGGGATCGGCCGGAAGATTGAGATCCGGCAGCGTCCCCGGCCCGATGTTCACCAGTTCGGGGCTTGCCATGTCGCCGAGATGGCGACGTGCCAGCTTCTCCACATAGAAGGCCAGCTTCTGCTTGCCGGCTGCGGTAAAGGTAATGCCATCGGCGCCACGTAGCCGGACCTGCTGACCGTTGACATCGGAACCGGTCAGGATGAACTTGCCGTCTTCATCGACGAACCCGTCCCAGATATCGACGAATTCGCCGCCGGCTTCTTCCGTGCGGGAACGATAGATGGCGTTGAGCTTGACGGCGTCGGCCATCATCGACGGCGATTGGAAGGACGGCAGGCCGACCCACAGGAGCGGCAGCTTGCGGCCTGTTATTATGCGCGTGACTTCCGTGACACGGCGACGGTATTCGCCGAACCATGCATCGGTCGGAAATCTTTCCTTCGCTCCGGACGTCATCTGCTGCCGATCATTGGCGCCGATCATGACGACGACGATCGCAGGCTTTGCCTCGTCGATAATGCCGGGCAGTTCCTTCAGCCAGTTATAATGGTCGTCGCGAACCAGTCCCGACGAACCGTCGCTGCGGGTAAATACCGCAACGCCGGGTGACGCCTCAAACGTGGTCTCGAGTTCGCCGCCGATATTGCCGGCGAAAAAGTCACCGACAACGAGGATCTTGCGAGCATTTTCCAGCTTGGCAACCGGATCGGGTTTGGGCGGTGCAAGTGGTGCCGGAGGCCGTGGAGCAGCAGGTCTTGCTGCATTACGGTTGCGCTCGCGACGGGGGGCGATTTCGCCGTTCGAGCCGTCCCGGCGGTTATACCGGGCAGGCGGTTCCTCCCGCTCGTAACGGGGGCCGCCGAAAAGCAGATCGAACAGGTTGCGGCGCCTCACCTGTTCCTGCGCGCTTGCGACGACGGGAAAGCTGCCTGCCAGGATGACAGCCGCCAGCACGCCGCAACCGACGCGCCGAACAAGGCTTTTTTCCATGGTTTTAACAGGCATCGTCACGAATCCCGACGGGCTTTTATGGTCACAGATCTTGCGCCCGCAGGTTCACTTGTCAACGCAAGGCGCGGAGCAGCGTTTGCGACGGTTCGCCGTTCTGATCCATGCCCAGGCGCTTCTGGATTGCCGAGATGGCAGCCTTGGAGCCGGAGCCGAAATTGCCGTCGACCTCGCCGTCATAATAGCCGAGTTCCTTCATGCGGCTCTGAAGCTCGAACTTTTCCTTGATATCGAGCGTGCCATGCGGCCGCGGCCAGGATTGCTGCATGCCGCCGTAACCGGCGATCTCATCGGCCAGAAGTCCGACAGCCAGGGCGTAGCTGTCCGCAGCGTTGTATTTCTTGATGGTGAAGAAGTTTTTCATCATCAAGAAGGCCGGTCCGTTTGAGCCGCCCATCAGCTTGAGGCTCGCGCGGTCCGTGCCGCGCGGAAAGCCCTTGCCGTTGGGGCGGACGAAGCCAAGGGCGGCCCATTGGGCAAGCGTCTTGGTCTGGCCTTCGTATTTGGCTGCGCCTGATGGGAGAACGGCCTCGTAACCCCAGGTCTTGCCTGTGGTCCAGCCATTCTTGGCAAGCAGGTTGGCGGAAGTCGCCAGCGCGTCGGGGATCGAGTGCCAGATATCGCGCTTGCCGTTGCCGTCGGCATCGACCGCGTAAAGCAGATAGCTGGTCGGGATGAATTGCGTATGGCCCATGGCGCCCGCCCACGAGCCGGTCAGCTGCTTCGGGGTGACGTCGCCGGCCTGCAGGATTTTCAATGCTGCGATCAATTGTGTGCGGGCGAATTTGGCGCGCTTTGGGTCGGCCCAGGCGAGGGTCGCAAGGGCCTGCGGTACGTGGTGCAGCCGTTCCGGCTTCTCCAGCACGGCGCCATAATTGGATTCCATTGACCAGATGGCGAGGAGAATGTTCTTGTCGACGCCGAAATGGCGCTCGATGGCGTTCAGCGTGCCGCCATGCCGGGCAGCCATCTGGCGGCCGACCTGCACGGTGTACGGATTGACGCGGCTGTCCAGGTATTCCCAGATCTGCGACTTGAACTCAGGCTGGTACTGCGCCTTCTGCAGTGCTTCCGGGTCCGGCTCGCTGATGCCGGCAAAAGCCTTCTGATAGGTCGAACGGGTGATGCCACTTTTGGCTGCTGTCTCGTAGAAATCTGCAACCCATCTCTTGAAACCGGCGTCAGCCTGGGCATTTAACGGCATCATGACCGTTACGAGGCCGGCAGCGAGCAGGAGTGCGAAGCTACGTGAGCGGGTGCGAAATTTGGTCATCGGCAGTCGTATCCATCCCTTCATGCGCCGTTCATGGCGCGACTGGTATGCGGCTCAACGATGTCTTAACGGAATAGAGTCAACAAATTCTTTACCATAGATCACGGGTTCGTGGGAGCCTTTTGCGAAACAGTAGCAATTGCACGCTAGAACCCCGAAGGTTTTCATATCCGCACAATGAAGTGCATTCAGGAGGCATGAGTGTCTGAACAGCGTAAGATCCGCAAAGCAGTTTTTCCGGTAGCCGGGCTCGGCACGCGTTTTCTTCCGGCGACCAAGGCCGTTCCAAAGGAAATGCTGACCGTGGTCGACAAGCCGGTCATTCAGTATGTGGTGGATGAAGCGGCTGAAGCCGGCATCGAACATTTCGTTTTCGTCACCGGCCGCGGCAAGGGCGTCATCGAAGACTATTTCGATATCCAGTTCGAACTTGAGCAGATGCTGCGTGAGCGCAACAAGAATGCCGAACTGACGCTTCTGTCGCATATCCTGCCGAAGGCCGGTACGGCCAGCTTCACCCGCCAGCAGGTTCCGCTCGGTCTCGGCCACGCCGTCTGGTGCGCCCGCGATATCGTCGGCGACGAGCCGTTTGCGGTTCTGCTTCCCGACATGATCATGTCGTCGGAAAAGAGCTGCCTCAAGGGCATGGTCGAACTCTACAACCAGACCGGCGGCAACGTTCTGGCCGTCGAGGAATGCGATCCGGAACAGGCGCATAAATACGGTATCGTCGGCAAAGGCGCGTCCGTCGGCAATGGCGGGTTCAAGATCACCGAGATGGTCGAAAAGCCGGCCAAGGGTACGGCGCCGTCCAACTTCTTCATCAACGGTCGCTACATCCTGCAGCCGGAAATCTTCAAGATACTGGAAACCCAGGAGCGTGGCGCCGGCAACGAGATCCAGCTGACCGATGGCATGCTGGCGCTGGCCAAGGACCAGGATTTTGCTGCCTATCTGTTTACCGGCGAAACCTATGACTGCGGCGCCAAGGATGGCTTCATTCTCGCCAACCTGGCATTCGCGTTGCAGCGCCCGGATATCCGCCCGGCAATCGAAGGCCCGCTCAAGGCATTGGCTGCCAAGCTCAAGTAAGCTCGGCCAGAAACTATTCAACGAAAAAGCCCCCGCGAGATGTCGCGGGGGCTTTTTCGTTTGTCGAAACGGCGGGGCAGACAGCCCCGCCAGCATCTCCGCTATCAGGCGGCCTTGTGGCCCTTGATGCCGTAATAGAAGATATAGATGTAGCAGATGACCGGCATCAGGAAGGCGAGGTGAATGCCGATCGTGTCGGCCAGCGCGCCCATGACGACCGGCAGGATCGCGCCGCCGACGATTGCCAGGCACAGGATACCCGAGCCCTGGCTGGTGTGACGGCCGAGGCCTTTCAGCGCCAGGCTGAAGATGGTCGGGAACATGATCGAGTTGAACAGGCCGACCGCGAGAACCGCCCACATTGCCAGCTTGCCGCCGGCAAAAACCGTTACCAGCAGAAGGACGGCAGCCAGGATGGCGTTAAAGGCGAGCGCCTTGCCGTCTTCGATGTAACGCATCGCGTAAGCGCCGATGAAGCGTCCAACCATGGCGCCACCCCAGAAATAGGCGACGTAATGGGCCGCTTCTGCTTCCGGCAGATTGGCGATGCTCGGTTCCGCAAGGTAGTTCACCAGGAAGCTGCCGATCGAAACTTCGCCACCCACGTAGACGAA
This sequence comes from Neorhizobium sp. UBA7851, assembly GCA_002500765.1. GTDB lineage: Bacteria > Pseudomonadota > Alphaproteobacteria > Rhizobiales > Rhizobiaceae > Neorhizobium. The sequence continues at coordinate 13,200 of DLSX01000074.1, read as the reverse complement.
GATGCCGATAGCGCCGAGAACGAGGTGCGGGTAGGACCATGCGGAGGCACGTTCGCCTGCTTCGGTTTCGACGGTTTCCTCTTCGATCTGCGGAAGCTTCAATGCTGCGAAGATTGCCGAAAGAACGAGGAATGCGATTGCCAGAAGCATGTAGGGAAAGCGTACGGCATCAGCTTCGGCAATGCGCATGGCTTCCAGCTGCTCGCCGGTGGTGCTGGCGATGTCGCCGGTTGCGGCCGACAGGATCAGGAAGGCGCCGAAAAGCGGAGCGACGGTCGTGCCGAGCGCATTGAAGGCCTGTGTCAGCGTCAGGCGGCTTGCAGCCGTTTCCGGCGCACCGAGTTCGGTCACGTAAGGGTTGGCGGCGACCTGCAGGATCGTCACGCCGGATGCGAGAATGAAGAGTGCACCGAGAAACAGTCCGTAGACGCGATAGGCAGCTGCCGGAATGAAGAGCGCGCAACCGACGGCGGCGATCAGCAGACCGACAACGATGCCCCATTTGTAGGTGATGCGCTTGACCAGCGCACCGGCCGGCAGCGAAACGATGAAATACGCTCCGAAGAAGCACAGCTGAATGAGCATCGACTGGGTGTAGTTCAGCTGGAAGACGTTCTTCAGATGCGGGATCAGGATGTCGTTCAGGCAGGTGATGAAGCCCCACATGAAGAACAGCGACGTCAGAGCAATGAGAGCGAACTGATAATTGTTGGCGCCGGCTCGGGAAGACTGTGTGCTTCCGGCCTTCGTGCCGTTATTGGTTAGACTAGCCAATTTAGAAACCTCAACTTACGCCATGCGGCAATGTTGCATTGCGGCAAAAAGGTGCCGAATGCGCCGCTATATGCTGCATGTGCGAACGGATGAAAGGGGCTGAGATCCGGATATGCCGCTATTTTACAACGCGGTTCTGACGCGGCCCGGTTTTACCATTGCGTTTCGAGCATGGCAGAGAGACCCCGCTTCTGCGGTAAGAAACATTTGTTCGCGCGCCCGCCAATTGCCGTAAGATGCGACAACTTGTCGTCACCTCATGAGGCGGATGGTTGGTTTTTGCTCATTTTGAAGGCAAAAGTGTCAAGCAGGGAATGCGACATATGCTCAATGTGCATCACGCGAAATCACGGAAATGTGATCATCTGCGCAATGTCAGCCCGACGCCCGCACGCAGAATATTCTGATCGGAACCGCCGCCCGTGGTGGTCTCGTATTCGATGTCGCCGGTCATTTCGAGATAGCGGTTGATGCTCCAGGTAAGGCCGGCGCCGGCAACCCAGGTTACGTTGTTGTCGCTGGATCCCTGGAAGTCGCGATAGGTCGCGCTTCCCGTCAGTCGGGCGACGAGGTGGTCGCGCATCTGGTGGGCGAGAGCCGAGCTCAACTGATATTCCGCCCAGCCGCCCTGGCCTGCAGCGGTCGAGTCCTGGACCGTGCTGCGCAGCCCGATATTTATATCGGTGCCACGGCGAGGCGACCAGCTGACATTGCCGTCGGCGGTAAATGCATCCACGGCATCCAGTCGAGCGTCCTCATAGGATACGCGCTGATAACCACCGGCCAGTTCACCGCGCAGTTTTTCGCCAAAATCGAATGCCACGCCGGCGCGTGCCGCATAGCTGTCCGACGAACGCTGGTACCCTGCGCTGTCGCGGCGCCGATCGTAGAATGTGTGGCCGAGTGCGACTTCGGCGAATGGGATGATCGCCGGCGACAGTTCGTAGCCAAGGCGCAGCCGTCCGTCGATACCGGTGCGATTTCGATCCTTCATGCTGAAGACCGTGCCATCGGACAGTTTGGCATCGGTATAGACATCACGGCTGGCACCGATCGCGGCCAGGCCATGAATGCGTCCAACCTCACGCTCGATGGAGGCTTCCGTTTCAAACTGATGGACACCTGCCTGCTCGGAAGCGTCGCCGATCGCGTTCGGATCGGACACATCTTCGCGCTCGAATCGATAGTTTCCGGTGATGTGGGCGATCGTGTCGTCTGCAAGATCCAGCCGAAGATCCGCGCCAAGCCGCGCATTCGGATCCGTGTCGTTCTGGTTTCCGTTCAAATTGCGCTCATATACGCCTTCGCCGGTAATTGTCAGTGCGTGTCGCGACCAGTCGGAGGTCAGCGTTCCGCGTATGCCCGTTGCGAGGTAGTTGCGCGTCTCCTTCGAGCCCTGGTCGCGGGTGATCTCGGTGTTGATGCTCTGGTTGACCGAGGGGCGCAGAACGAAGGTGCCCAGGCGCACTCCCGGCGCTTCGGCCGCCTCGAGACGCTGTTCGTCCCATTCGGGCCGGTCGACAGGCGTCGTGCCGGCGTCCAGCGGCTGGTCGTATTGCTGGTTGAGATCTTCTTCGTAAGGCTGGTTCAGCTCATCCGTTACGCCGTTGTTTTCCGGCTGGGCGGGACGTTGCGGCGCGNNAGCGCGGCAGCCAACGCCGGGTCATCGGTGTAGGATGTGTTCTGATCCGTGCCACCCACGGCGGACGGTGTCGGCCATGTCGCGGTGGTGGCGCCGCCTGTAACGCTTGTCGTGCCGGCAGTTCCGAACTGACTGTCCGGCAGGCCGGGCAGGGGCGTGGTCGTGTTCGAGAAAAGGCTTTGAGCATGGGGCGCGCTGCCAAAGGACACGGCTGCGACCGCGACGACAAGGCCCATAGCCGTCCGCCGCCCGCGTCGGGCCGTACCTGTCAAAAGCGTGTTCTTCATCGAATGCCCGGCGATTTAAAATGCTTACCCAAACGTAAATCACTGTGGTTAAGGATTGGTTGAAGAAGCCTTACGACGGTGGATGGACAAACGGCCACGCCGAAAGCTGATGGACTTGAAGTGGAAAAAGGACTAAGCCTGCCGACCATGATCAAGCGCGCATTACAACTCGTCGAACACGACGTCGTCGATTCCGCCTTGCGGACGATTTCCTTTGGACAGCAAGGGCTTAGCGCTCTTGAGGAGGCGCTGAAGGATGGTCTTGGATCGGCCTTTCGGCAGGCCGTGGAGACGATCGGCGCAATCGATGGTCGAGTTGTGATCACCGGCGTCGGCAAGAGCGGACATATCGGCCGCAAGATTTCCGCCAGCCTCGCTTCGACCGGCACACCCTCTTTCTTCGTTCATCCGGTCGAGGCAAATCACGGCGATCTGGGCATGATCGCGCCCGGCGATGTGGTGCTGGCGCTGTCCTGGAGCGGCGAGACGGCCGAGTTGCAGGGCATTGTTTCCTTCCCCCGCCGCTTCTCAGTTCCGCTGATCGCATTGACCTCGGGCGAAAGCTCGACGCTGGCGCGTGAAGCCGATATCGTTCTTCTGCTGCCGAAGGCGCAGGAAGCCTGTCCGCACGGGCTGGCGCCGACGACATCGACGCTGCTGCAGCTCGCGCTCGGTGACGCGCTTGCCGTGGCTCTGCTCGAAGCGCGTGGTTTTTCGGCTGCCGATTTCCGCGTCTACCATCCGGGCGGCAAGCTCGGGGCGATGCTGTCTCATGTCAGCGACCTTATGCATACGGGCGATCGTGTTCCGCTGGTCAACAAGGGCGTGTCGATGCCGCAGGCCATCCATGAGCTTTCGGCGAAACGGTTCGGCTGTGTTGGTGTGATCGATGACGAGGGGCGTCTTTGCGGCGTTCTGACCGATGGCGACATCGCGCGTCATCTCGACGGCAATCTGAGCATCATGACCGTGGACGAGGTGATGACCGCCAACCCGAAGACGGTCGGCAAGGCGACGCTCGCTACCGCTGCCATGGCGCTCCTCAACAAGCACAGCATCGGCGCGCTTCTGGTGGTCGACGAGGAAAAGCGGCCGATCGGTATCGTGCATTTCCACGACCTGTTGCGGGTCGGGGTAGCCTGAGGTCAATCCCGTTGCTGGATTTGCAGGCCCGGCTCTGAACGGTAACTGGCGTTTATGGGAACGCCAGCTGCCCGATCCCGCTCATTTCTCCCGGTAAAATATCATCCCGCCGTGGTGCAGGACGTCATTTTCGACGAATGTCCCATCGGCGGTGAAGCCGGTGTCGTCCCAGTCGTCGATACGACTATCGCGGACCTCGTAACGACCCTGATAGGCGCTCCTGCGATTGCCTCGGGCTTCGTCATAGCGGCCGGTGGCAAGCAGTTCCTGGCGGATGCGGCCATCGCCGGTGACCCACATGCCGAGATAGGGGTGGTTTTGCGGTTTTGCCTGACTGCTCATGCTGTTTTCTGCCTTTGCCAGATGGACGACCGCACCGAGCGAGGCTGCGGTGGCGATGATGATTGCGATTATGATGGCAAGCGGATTGTTCATGGTCGCTACCCCCCGCGATGGAGTGATCAATGCGCAGCCCTTGTCGGGCGAACGACGATTTCGTTGACGTCGACATCCTCAGGCTGTTCGATGGCGAAGCGAACGGCGCGGCCGATCGCGTCTGGCGTGAGCGCGATTGCGCGATAGGTCTTCATGCCTTCAGCGGCGGCAGGATCGGTGATCGTGCTTGCCAGTTCGCTTTCCACCACGCCGGGATGGATGCAGGTGACGCGCAGCTTGTCGTTTTCCTGCCGAAGCCCGTCCGAAATCGCCCGCACCGCATATTTGGTAGCGCAATAGACGGCAGCGGTCGGCACGACCTGAAGTGCGCCGATCGAGGCGATGTTGATGATGTGGCCTGAGCCGCGTTCCGTCATTTCCGGCAATACGGCGGCTATGCCATAAAGCACGCCCTTGATGTTGACGTCGACCATCGTCTCCCATTCGTCGACCTTCATCGATGCCATTGGGGACAGGGGCATGACGCCGGCATTGTTGACGATCACATCGACATGTCCGAACTCGTTTCGTGCAGCGTCCGCAAAGGCTGCGACATCTGCACAATCGGTGACGTCGAGCCTGCGGGTCATCACCGTGCCGCCGTTCTTGCGGATTTCATCGGCCAGAGCTTCGAGCCGATCGATGCGGCGCGCGCCGAGCACGACAGTCGCTCCGGCTTTTGCCAGTTCCCGGGCGATGCCTGCGCCGATGCCACTGGAAGCGCCGGTGATAAGAACAATCTTTTCCATGACTTTTCCTTCCCTATTCACCGCATCATTGCGGTTGTCAGAAAGGTAATCGCAGGTCATTGTCTCGATAAGCCGCCCAATCGTTTCCAGTATGGTAAGTGAAGCTAACCAATGTTGCCCGACTTCAATGCCCTTGCAGCCTTCGTGATCGTTGCTGAAGAGAAGAGTTTTCGTGCGGCCGCCGACCGGATCGGCGTTACCCGGTCGGCTGTGAGCCAGACGATCCGCAAGCTGGAGGAGACGCTCGGCATTGCCGTCATCTCGCGCACGACCCGCAGCGTCGCGCTGACGGAAGCGGGCGAGCGGCTTTACGCGCAGGTGGCGCCGGCATTCTCCGGCATGCAGGTGGCGATCGAGACTGCGGCTAGCCTGCGGGATCGTCCGCGCGGGCAGTTGCGGCTTGCCGTCTCANNAGAGCTTTCTGTCTGGGCCTATGCTGGCGTCTTTTGCCGAGGACAATCCGGAGGTGAAACTGCATATCACCGTAACGGATGAGGAGTTCGATATCGTCGAGGAAGGCTATGATGCCGGGGTGCGGCTGGGCGAGGTGATCGCGCAGGACATGATCGCGGTGCCGGTTTCGGGTGAGCAGCGCCAGCTTGCGGTCGCCTCGCCGACCTATCTCGAACGGTTCGGTGTTCCAAGCCATCCGCGCGAACTGACCGAGCGACGCTGTATCGGCTGGAGGAGGGCGCCGAACCTTCCGGCCTATCGCTGGGAATTCGCCGAGGGCGGACGCGAGTTCTCCGTTGCGATCGACGACGCGATCACGACCACGGACATGGCGCTGATGATAAAGCTTGCGCTTTCCGGTGCGGGCATCAGCTTCGGCATGGAGGACAGTTTCCGCCCGTTCGTCAAAAGCGGCGAACTTGTGCCTCTGCTGGAGGAATTCTGCCCCGAATTTCCCGGATTCTATCTTTATTATCCCAGTCGCCGCAACATGGCGCCGAAGCTGCGTGCGCTGGTGGATCATCTGCGCGATTTCCATCGGAGATAGAAGGGATTTGTCTAACCCCTATCTTTCAGTCGCGCGTCGTTTGCGGGAGGATGCGCGGTGCTCTTGTGAGAAATTGTGACCGAACCAAGCCGACCACAGCGGATGCATCTGAAGTGTGCGCCGATGACCTTTCCACCTGGCGGCATCTTCGCGAGTTCAATCTCGACGTCCCTCTCGCAAGGATCACACAGAACATGCATTTCGAGATTCATGGCGATCAGCTTCGACCATGTGTAATCATCACCCATCTTTCCGTTCCTAAGGGCCTGTGGATCTCACAAACCACCCTTCAAACAGTTCTGTCTCAGTGCTATTGCCACCTTTGTATTAGCTAGCGTCGCAAGCAATGGGGCAAGGAGTAAGAACGGTGGGGGACATGGAAAATGGCTCCTCTCCATATATTTTCTTCCGTGACGATCTCGCATCGAAAGTAAAGCTGTTTTCGGCGCCGGTTGAAATTGTCATTGCGCACACTGTGGACGAAGTCATTCCGGCGTTGCATCGGCTTGAAAAGCATCGACAGTTAGGCAAGTGGCTTGCCGGTTATCTTTCTTATGAAGCCGGTTTTGCCTTCGAAGAGAAACTCATCCCGCTTGCGGCGGCAAGTCGCAAGACGCCGCTTGTCTGCATGGGCGTATTCGAGGCGCCAAGCGAAAACCACCGTGTAAAACAGGTCTCATCGAAGGAGCTTGAAAGCGCGGCTGTCCTCAGCGCGCCACGTGCCAGTTGGGACGAGCAGGTCTATGCCGCCCGTTTCGCCGTCTTGCGTGATCATCTGCGCAAGGGAGACTGTTTCCAGGGCAATCTCACCATGCCGATCGAAGCACATTGGCCGGGCGACGCGCGGGAATTGTTCTGGTCGCTGATCGCGCGCCAGCCGGTCCGTTACGGTGCGCTTGCCGAACTTGGCGGACCTGCGATCGTCTCCCGTTCGCCTGAACTGTTCTTCTCAGTCGATGAAGAGGGCTGGATAGAAACCCATCCGATGAAAGGAACTGCCGCACGGGGGGCTTCGGTTGAGGAAGACGATGTGATCAAGGCGCAGATGCTGGCGGATGAAAAGACGCTGGCGGAAAACCGGATGATCGTCGATCTGCTGCGCAACGATATCTCCCGCATCACCGAGACGGGCACGCTTTCTGTGCCGAAACTGTTCGACATCGAGACCTATCCGACCGTGCATCAGATGGTGAGTCATGTTCGCGCCAGGCTTTTGCCGGATGCCGGGCTGCCGGAGATCATGCGGGCACTGTTTCCCTGCGGGTCGATCACCGGCGCGCCGAAGCTGAGCGCCATGACCATATTGCACAAGCTGGAAGACGGCCCGCGTGACGCCTATTGCGGAGCGATCGGCTGGTGCGATCCTCAAGGGCCGATGCGATTTTCGGTGGCAATCCGCACGATCAGCCTTTTTTCCGGCGGGCGGGCGGTCTTCAATGTCGGCGGCGGCATCGTCTTCGATTCGGTGTCCGAGGCTGAATATGCGGAGTGCCTGTTGAAGGCGCGGTTTGCGGTGGGAGACCAATGGATTTCTCGTTGATCGAGACGATGCGCTGGACACCGGAAACGGGGTTTACCCGGCTTGAGCAGCATCTGAGACGGCTCAGTCGCTCTGCCGACGCACTCGGTTTTCGCCAGCCGCAGGATGCGCAGAAGCATCTCGATGACGCCGTCGAGGGCGATACGCCTCTGCGTGTCCGCCTGGTTCTGTCGTTTCGCGGCAAGATCGAGGTGACGGTGACCCCGTTCGTGGCGCCTCCCGAGGATGCCGTCTGGAAAGTCAGGATAGGGGCTACGAAGCTCAAGTCCGACGATCCGCTCTATCGCCACAAGACGTCGCGCCGCGAGCCCTATGACGCGGCGCGTGCGGAGTTTTCCGCCGACGAAGCGGACGAGGTGCTGCTGACCAATGAACGCGGCGAGATGTGCGAGGGTACGATTACCAATCTGTTCGTCGAGGATCCGGACGGCATGTTGCTGACACCGCCGATCACGAGCGGAATTCTGCCCGGTGTCCTGAGAGCGGATCTCATCCGCGAGCGCCGCGCAAAGGGAGCTGTTCTGACGCCTGCCGACCTGCAGGACGCGATGACGGCCGGGCGAAAGATTTTCGTCGGCAATTCGCTGCGCGGGCTCATTCGGGCTGAACTTGTCTGAGCTGGGCCCTGGAGCGGGCTTGAAAAGATCTGGCCCTGAAACGAAACTGCGGCAAACAGGAGATATCGCAGATCCGATGCCTGCCTATTCGCCGCCCACATACACACCTTATGACGGATCATCGAAACCGTTCACGATCGGTCTCTTGCAGCTTGAACCGGAGCGATGGATCGAACCGGATGCGGATTTGGCCGAGCAGGTTCTGCTGAAGCGCGAACTGGTCGCGGAATATGGCGAGCATGTATTGCGAGCCGAACCGGATACGGAAGCGGCGCAGCAGGAGGTTCTCGATCTCCTTGCCGATTATCTGCCGCAGCGTCATTCCGCATCTTACAGTCTCGATGGCACGCGCATGACGGCGGCGGGTGTCGACACGGATATCGCCGACGGAAGCATGATGCCGCTCCATCGCGCGGGCCTTCTGGTTCAGGACGATCTTGTGATCATGCGCAAGGGTGACGATGGCTGGCGGATTGCTGCTGCGTTTCTCGCCTTTCCGTCGTCCTGGCGCCTGTCGGATAAATTCGGTCTGTCTATGGACGAGGTGCATGCGCCGGTGCCGGGTTTCGAAGGCGGCAGTCGCAATGCTGGTCTGATCAACCGCATGTTCGACAACCTTTCCGAGGACCGGATCGTCGTTCGCTGGAACTGGTCGATGAACTGGTCGCATGCGCTCTATCATCCGGACGCCATGCCGGAAGACGAAAAACATGGCATTCCACCCGACAGGGCGGTGATCCGGGTGGAGCGGCAGACGCTTCGGAAGCTGCCCCGGTCCGGCGATATCCTGTTCACCATCCGCATCTATCTCGATCCGCTCAGAGCCATTCTCGCGCAGCCGAATGCGGCGGAACTTGCCGCCTCCATGGCGGACCAGCTGGAGGCAATGTCGGAGGCCGAAGTCGGCTATAAGGGCCTGGTGAAAAAGCGGGCGGAACTCGTCGATCTGCTGCGTCGGGAACAGCCGATTAAGGCTTTGAGAAAATAGTGCCTTGCCCTTGCCGTGTTCGTGGAACAAGCACTTTATTGTGACCGATTTTTGTGATCTAGGGCCGCCCATCAGAACACGCGTCACACTCGCTGATTATGCGTGAAGCCAGGCTGCGGTTTCAATCGAGCAGTCGATTTATAGGGAGTATGACATGTCGGATACCAACTACCCGGTTTATGCCGAAATTACCGGCCCGGTCGTCATGATCGGCTTCGGCTCGATCGGTCGCGGCACGCTGCCGCTGATCGAACGCCACTTCAAGTTCGACAAGAGCCGGATGGTAGTCATCGACCCGCGCGAAGACGCAGCCGACATGGAAATCCTTGCCAAGCATGGCGTCCGTCACATCAAGGAACATGTGACCAAGGATAACTACAAGGAGCTTCTGAAGCCGCTGCTGGACGACGGCAAGGGCGGCCAGGGTTTCTGCGTCAACCTGTCGGTCGATACCGGTTCGCTGGATCTGATGAAGCTCTGCCGCAAGCTCGACGTTCTCTATATCGACACGGTCGTCGAACCGTGGCTCGGCTTCTATTTCGATACCAGCATGAAGAATTCCGAGCGCACCAATTATGCGCTGCGCGAAACCGTGCGCAAGGAAAAGGCCAAGAACCCGGGCGGTACGACCGCCGTTTCCACCTGCGGTGCAAATCCCGGCATGGTCTCGTGGTTCGTCAAGCAGGCGCTGGTCAACCTTGCCAATGACACCGGTCTGAAATTCGACGAGCCGGATCAGCATGACCGCGAAGGCTGGGCCAAGCTGATGAAGAAGCTCGGCGTCAAGGGCGTACACATTGCCGAACGCGACACCCAGCGCACCAAGCATCCAAAACCGCTCAACGTGTTCTGGAACACGTGGTCGGTCGAAGGCTTCATCTCGGAAGGCCTGCAGCCCTCCGAACTCGGCTGGGGTACGCACGAAAACTGGATGCCGAAAAACGCCAAGAAGCACAAGAAAGGCTGCAAGGCGGCCATCTATCTGGAACAGCCGGGCGCCAATACCCGCGTGCGCACCTGGTGCCCGACACCGGGCCCGCAATACGGTTTCCTCGTCACCCATAACGAGTCGATCTCGATTGCCGATTATTACACGGTCGAGAAGGACGGCGAAGTCGTCTACCGCCCGACCTGCCATTACGCCTACCACCCGGCCAATGACGCGGTTCTGTCGCTGCACGAAATGTTCGGCAATGGCGGCAAGGCACAGCCGGTCCTGCACGTTCTGAACGAGGACGAGCTTGAGGATGGCGTCGACGAACTCGGCGTCCTGCTCTACGGCCACGAAAAGAATGCCTACTGGTACGGTTCGCGCCTGTCGCTGGAAGAAACCCGCCGCATTGCGCCTTACCAGAACGCCACCGGCCTGCAGGTCACCTCGGCGGTTCTCGCCGGGATGGTCTGGGCGCTGGAAAACCCGAAGGCCGGCATCGTCGAGGCCGACGAGGTGGATTACAAGCGCTGCCTTGAAGTGCAGACGCCTTACCTCGGCCCGGTCGAAGGCCATTACACCGACTGGACTCCTCTCGAAGGTCGTCCGGGTCTGTTCCCGGAAGACATCGACGAGAAGGACGCCTGGCAGTTCAAGAACATTCTGGTACGTTAATACCGGAGCCGGCAGCCTGATTTCTGTGTATTATGAGGACGCCCGCGCACAAGCGGGCGTTTTCTGTCGAGACAGAATGTCCCGGCACTGTACAAGCGGGCGGCTTGCCATAGATGAAGCGGGACGCCATGGTCGTTATCAAGCATGACCGAGCGAATCGCGGGAGATAAATCATGAAACTGAAAATGGGCTTTGCGCTGATCGCAGCTGCCAGTCTGAGCGCCTGTGTGTCTTCACCTCCGCCGCGGCAGATGGCAGCAGCCCCGCAGCCGCAGGGCGTTGAAGGCAGCTGGGTCGATCCGAACGGCATCGTCTCCACCTTCCAGGCGGGCACGTTCAATACGCGCGCCAGCGACAGCAACGCGCTGCTGGCATCCGGTACCTATACGGCGCTGTCGCCGACTATGGTCGAGATCAACATGACGTCGCTGGTGCGCAAGACGCAGTCGCGCGTCAATTGCGCGCTGGTGAGCACCAGCCAGCTGAACTGCACGCAGGATAGCGGTGCGCAGTTCTCCCTGACGCGACGCATCTGATCCAACGCACAATATTCGATATTTATGGAGAACCCCGCGCGAGCGGGGTTTTCGCGTTATGGGGGTAAAATGATGCGGCGCGCCCTTGTCATATTTACCTTGAAACCGATTTTGCTTGGTGAAAACATGCACTGCACAATCACTGTCACGCTGAAAAGTTAAGGCAATCGGGAACAGCCGTGCGCCTGCGCGGTGCTTAAACAAGGAGAGAAATGATGATGAAAACTATGGGATTGGGGCTGTTGACCGCATCGGTCATGGCCTTGTCGAGCGGAGTGGCGTTTGCCGACTACGAACTCAACATCCTGCACATCAACGATTTTCACTCCCGTATCGAATCCGTCAACAAGTACGATTCCACCTGCTCGGCTGAAGAAGAGGGCAAGGGCGAGTGCTTTGGCGGTGCAGCGCGCCTGCTGACCGCGATCAACCAGACGCGTGACGCGCTGAAGGCTGAAAACAAGAATGTTCTGCTGCTCAATGCGGGTGACAACTTCCAAGGATCGCTGTTCTACACGACTTACAAGGGCGCAGTTGAAGCCGAAGTTCTGAACGCGATGAAGTTCGACGCGATGACCGTCGGCAACCATGAATTCGACGATTCCGAAGACGTTCTCGCCACCTTCCTCGACAAGGTTCAGTTCCCGGTCGTTACCGCGAACGTCGTGCCAGCGGCAGCCGCCAAGATCGGCGACCGCATCAAGCCCCATATCGTTCTCGAAGTCGGCGGCCAGAAGATCGGTATCGTCGGTGCCGTGACCAACGATACGCCGGAAATCGCAAATCCCGGTCCGAACATCACCATTGCCGACGATATCGCCAAGATCACCGAAGCCGTACAGGCGGTGAAGGCTGAAGGCGTCGACAAGATCATCGCGCTCACCCATGTCGGTTATCCGCGTGACCTCGCCTACATCGCCAAGATCCCGGATGTCGACGTCGTTGTCGGCGGCCACACCCACACGCTTCTGTCGAACACCGTCAAGGGTGCCGCGGGTCCTTATCCGACCTGGGTGGACAATCCCGCTGGCTACAAGGTTCCGGTCGTACAGGCTTTCCAGTACAGCCGTTATCTCGGTGACCTGAAGGTCGTGTTCGATGACAATGGTGTGGTCAAGTCTGCAGAAGGCGAACCTATCCCGGTCGACGTCAAGTTCCAGCCAAATCCTGACATGGTCAAGCGCGTCGACGAGCTGAAGGCGCCGATCGACGAGCTGAAGAAGAAGGTCGTCGGCTCGACCGAAACGGCAATCGAGGGCGACCGCAAGATTTGCCGCGCAGCCGAATGCTCGATGGGCAACCTGCTTGCCGATGCGCAGCTCGATCGCGTCAAGGATCAGGGCATTACCATCTCCATCCAGAACGGCGGTGGTCTGCGCGCATCGATCGATGCCGGCGAAGTGACGATGGGTGAAGTGCTGACGGTTCTGCCCTTCCAGAACACGATCGCCACCTTCCAGATCAAGGGATCCGACCTTGTTGCCGCGCTCGAAAGCGGCGTCAGCCAGATCGACGACGGTGCAGGCCGCTTCCCGCAGGTTGCTGGCATGAAGTTCTCCTTCGACAAGTCGAAGCCGGTCGGTTCGCGGACCAGCGACGTGCAGGTGAAGGAAGGCGATGCCTTCGTCGCAATCGATCCGAACAAGGTCTACGGCGTCGTCACCAACAACTATGTTCGTGGTGGCGGTGACGGGTTCAAGATCTTTGCGACTGCCGCACAGAACGCCTATGACTTCGGTCCCAACCTCGAGCAGGCTGTTGCCGATTATCTTACGGCTCACAATCCCTACAAGCCTTACACGGATGGACGCATCACCGATCTGACGCCGGCTGGCTACACGCCGCCTCCGCCGCCGGCCCCTGCTGCTGCCCCGGCCGCAGCC
>DLSX01000155.1 GCA_002500765.1 Neorhizobium sp. UBA7851 | reverse complement strand
GGTGCGGCTGCGCCTGCGGGTGGTGCTACACCTGCCCCCGCAGCTCCGGGCGCGACAAGCACCACGGCACCGGCTGCCGCCGGCGAAAAGATGTTCCTTTATGAGGAACGTATCGGCCAGACTGCGCCGACTGCGATCGAGGGATCGGTTTCCTGGTCCCTGCAGCGTGAACCTGCGCAGAACGGCGGACCGGCGGAGCCTGTCGTTCAGGGACGTATCACCGTGCCGGGGCGCGGCCTGACTGCTCTGTTGACCGTCAAGCGCAACAACGATTCGTCGCTGCCGGCCAGCCACCTGATCGAAATCGTCTTTGCGGTCCCGCCGGACTTCGAAGGTGGTGCCATCGACAGCGTTCTTCGCATTGCGATGAAGCAGACGGAGCAGGATCGTGGAAACGCGCTGGTTGCCGTTCCGGCAAAGATCACCGACGATTTCCACATGATCGCGCTCAATGACTTCCCGGATGCCCAGCGGACCAACCTTGAGCTTCTTCGGACCCGCAACTGGATCGATATCCCGCTTGCCTATCGCAACGGCCGTCGCGCCTTGCTGACGCTGCAGAAGGGGCCGGACGGCGTGAAGGCCTTCGACGAGGCGATCCGCGAGTGGAGCCAGAACACCGGCGGCCAGACCGGTCAGTAAGTATCTGTCACATGATTTAAAAGACCCGCGAGTTAAGATCTTCGCGGGCCTTTTGTTTGGCGGATTGCCCAAGGGCCAAATGTCGCGCGGCAATATGCATTAATGTCGCATTGACAATCATCACCTTCATGGTGATGAACTTCATTCATGCGCTTCCTTCGATACCTGATCAGAGACGGATTTTGTGGCGTGCCGTTCGCTGCGCTGATCGGCGTTCTTTTGGCGCTGCAGGCCCTGGTCGGGGGCTTCGGCACCGGCGCGATGGCATTCGCGTCCAGCGAGGCAGCCATCATCTGTGCCTCTGGCGATATGGGTTATGAGGCGCGGCAGGCAATCGATCCCCATGCCGGGCATGGTGGGATGCCGGGTTCGGGTGAACCCAAAAACGCCAAGCATGCCAAGGATTGCTGTCTGACCGCCTGCCAGGTGGCGGCCGCTGTCCATGTCGGCATACCTGCCAAGGTGCCGGAACCTGTTGCCGTCACGGCCGCCCGCTCGGCGACGCTTGTTGTCGTGTTCGAGTCAAACGCTGCGCCGCGGCAGCTTGGGCTCAGCGGCGATGCGCGAGGTCCGCCCGTTCTTCCAGTCTGACGTCACCTTTCTGCCGGTTTACGCCGGCTGTCGTCCTATTGGAGATCACCATGACTTTTCACCGGATCGTCCTTCCGGCATCGCAATGTGCAATCGCTCCGCCCGGAGGCGCGCATGTCTGCTGAACTCGCGCCATCGCAACCGGCCTTTGCCGCCATCAGGCAGTTCATAACGCGCCTGCATTTTTATGTCGGTCTGTTTGTCGGGCCGTTCCTGCTCGTTGCGGCGATTACCGGTACGCTTTACGTGCTCACGCCGCAGATCGAAAACTTCCTTTATCGCGACCAGTTGATGGCGCGTACCGATGGTCCGGCGCGGCCGTTGTCCGACCAAATTCGGGTTGCACGTCAGTCGATCGGCGAGGGGCCTCGGCTGTTCGCCGTGCGGCCCTCGACCGAGCCGGGGTTGACGACACGGGTAATGTTCACCGAGCCGGGCCTCGGGGAATCGGAGACGCGAACGGTGTTTATCGATCCGGCATCACTGGCGGTGCAGGGTGAAATGATCACTTATGGCACCAGCGGCATCCTGCCGTTCCGCATCACGCTGGATTACCTGCATCGTAATCTGCTGCTGGGCGATATCGGCCGGCACTATAGCGAGCTTGCCGCTTCCTGGCTCTGGTTCTCGATCGTCGGTGGCCTGCTGCTCTGGTACTGGCAGCGAAGTGCGAAACGGCCCAAGGCTGTCGCGGTGACAGCTTCGGCTCGTGCCCGCCGACTGCATATGCTGATAGGCCTGTGGACGGCGCTTGGCCTGCTGTTTCTCTCTGCCACCGGGCTTACCTGGTCGCGCTGGGCAGGTGGCAATATCGATGCGTTCCGCAACGAGGTCGGCTGGATCACGCCGGCGATCACGACAACGCTCAATCCGGAGGCGGAAGCGCCGGTTCTTGGCGAGCATGCCGAGCATGGGATGGGAGCCGCGGTCGAGACGGCGCCTCCGGTTTCCGAGCAGGATATGGTTGCTCGCTTCGACGGTGTTGTGGCGTCAGCACGCGCCGCCGGTATCGATTCACCGATGATCGAGATCAGGCCGCCGCGCACTGTCGATCAGGCATTCCGTGTCAGCGAATACGATCGCAGCTGGCCCACTCAGGTGGATACGGTTGCCGTCGATCCGAGCAGTTTCAGCATCACCAGCCGGGCGGACTTCGAGAGTTTTCCGATCGTCGCCAAGCTTATCCGCTGGGGGATCGATGCGCATATGGGCGTGCTGTTCGGGGTTGCCAATCAGGCGCTGATGGCTGCGTTCGGCATCTCGCTGACGGCGATGATCATCTACGGTTACCGCATGTGGTGGCTGCGGCGTCCGGCACCCGGCAGTTCGCCGCGGACATTGATCCGCAGCTTCTCTTATCTGCCACCCGTCGCCAAGCTGGCGGCGCTCGCCGTTGCCATCGTCTTCGGCGTGGCTTTGCCTGTCATGGGCGTCAGTCTGCTGGTGTTTCTGCTGATCGATTTCTTCCGCGCAGCATTGGCGGAAATGATGGCGGCCGAACAGCGCAATATGCCGCCGGGCATACGCTGAGACCCGATGTGAGTTTAGAAAGCAGAAAGCCCGCGGACATGTCCGCGGGCTTTCATATGTTCGGGGATTGGTTCGATCAGTCCGGCGAGCGTACCAGGATCTTGATCTGGCTCTTTTCTGCGACAAGCGTGTCAAAACCCTGGGCGACGATATCGTCCAGTTCGATGCGCTTGGTCACCAGCTTTTCCGCAGAGAAATAGCCCTGAACCATCAGGTTCATGACGGCCGGGAAGACGTCGCGGTAGGCGATCGTGCCCTTCAGACTCTTTTCCTTCAGCACGATCGTGTTGGGCTGGAAGGCGGCTTCCTTTTCCCAGATCGAAACGATGACCGTCTCTCCCTCATAGCGTGTCGCGTCGATGCATTGCTGCAGGACGGCGGGTACGCCGGTGACTTCGAAGGTGACATCAACGCCGCCGGGCGTCAGTTCACGGATCCGCTCGGCTGCATTTTCCTTGGACGGATCGATGATGCTGGTAGCGCCGAGTTCGATTGCCTTTGCACCACGTTGCGGAGAAAGCTCGACGACATGGATCGCAGAGGCGCCGGCGACCTTCAGCGCCTCGACCACAAGAAGACCGATCGGGCCTGCACCGAAGACGGCTGCTGTACCACCAGCCTTGAGGCTGGAAATGCGCACGGCATGCAGGGCGACTGCGGCAGGTTCCACAAGGGCGCCCTGTTCGAAGGACAGGCCCTCAGGCATCTTGTGAACCCAGCGCTCGCCGACCGTCGTGTAGGTGGCAAAACCGCCGCCGCCACCGGAGAGGCCGTGGAAGCCGAGATTGTCGCAGAGATTATACTTGCCGTGGAAGCAGGCATCGCACTTGCCACAGGCAAGGATCGGTTCGACGACGACGCGGTCGCCCGGCTTGACGCGGGTGACGCCTTCGCCAACCTCGGAAACCTCGCCGGAGAATTCATGGCCCATGATGATCGGGGCGACGTCATGGCTGACCGGATGCGGCGCCTTGACCGGCACGAAGATCGGGCCGGCGACATATTCATGCAGGTCGCTGCCGCATATGCCGGCCCATTTGACCTTGATCTTCACCTGCCCGGCCGAGGGCTTCGGCTCGGTGACTTCCTCAACGCGGATATCCTTGGCGCTGTACCAGCGTGCTGCTTTCATTGCTTATTCTCCTCTAGGCTTTGACTTGCGCAGTCAGGTGGTTCTAGCGGGGAAGGATGTTGAGCTTGATGCACCAACAGGGGAGGATAATTCGAAACTTTGCCAAAGTGTCGCAGCCTTGAGACAGATGCAGGCATAAAAAAACCGCAACCCGAAGGTTGCGGTTTTTCTAAATTAGGTTTGTATTTCTGACGCTTAGGCGTCGACCACGCGCAAAGCCTGGGCCTGTGCAAGGGCTTCCTTCTGAACGGCGTCCTGCACCTTTTCGAAGGCGCGGACTTCGATCTGACGGACACGCTCGCGGCTGATGTCGAATTCCGACGACAGCTCTTCGAGCGTGATCGGATCTTCGGTCAGGCGACGGGCCTCGAAGATGCGGCGTTCGCGATCGTTGAGCACGCTCATCGCCTTGGCCAGCATCCGGCGGCGCGTATCCAGTTCGTCCTGCTCGATCAGCACGTCTTCCTGGCTGTCGCTGTCATCCACCAGCCAATCCTGCCACTGGCCGGACTCGCCTTCGGAGGCGCGGATCGGGGCATTCAGCGATGCGTCGCCGGAAAGGCGGCGGTTCATCGAGATGACCTCTTCCTCGGAGACGTTCAGCTTGGTGGCGATCTCCGCTACCTGGTCGGGCTTCAGATCACCTTCGTCGATCGCCTGGATCTTGCCCTTGAGGCGGCGCAGGTTGAAGAACAGGCGCTTCTGGTTGGCAGTCGTGCCCATCTTCACCAGAGACCACGAGCGCAGGATATATTCCTGGATCGAGGCCTTGATCCACCACATGGCATAGGTAGCCAGGCGGAAACCACGTTCCGCGTCGAATTTTTTCACGGCCTGCATCAGGCCGACATTACCCTCGGAGACGACTTCGCCGATCGGCAGGCCGTAGCCGCGGTAACCCATGGCAATCTTGGCCACGAGACGAAGGTGGCTTGTCACCAGCTTGTGGGCGGCATCACGGTCGCCATGTTCAGCATAACGCTTCGCAAGCATGTATTCCTGCTGCGGTTCCAGCATGGGGAACTTGCGGATCTCGTCGAGATAACGATTGAGGCCGGCTTCACCGGCGGTAATGGAAGGCAAAGTATTGCGGGCCATAAAGCACCCCTTTCCGAACGTTGTCGGCTCCCTCTGACGTTAACTGTCCCTGCTTGAAGGCGAACCGAATATGGCGCGGATCGTTCCCGATCCCGCACCAATGCAGGTATCAAGTAAGTACGGCGGAACAGTGATTCAAGATATCACGAAGGCGTTATATCATTACGTTTTGGTAATGCTCCTGCGCCGTTTCAGGTCAGCGATAGACCCGTTCCGAAAGGGATCGCATGCCTGACCTGACCATCATTTCATAGACCATGCGGCGGGCCATGGGATTGTGCAATCTTACTGCTTTAGAGCCCAGAAAATCCGTCTCGACATGATCGAAGGCGAACAGGTCCGGGGCTTCGCCGATGATGCGGCGATAGAAGTCGTGAAACTCCCGGCGGCAGACATAGGTCTTGTATTTCGTCATGCAGAAGGCGGCGAGTTCGTCCTGGCGCTGCCGCAGGAAGTCGGTCACTCCGACTGTCACCTCCGGCCATGCCGGATTGAACGTGTCGTCGAAAGCGATGATGCCGTGCGGTGCAAGCGTATCCAGAGCCAGTACGCTGTCCGAGGTCACGTGATGCAGCATGTGACCGCCGTCTATGCTGAAAAAGCGGGTATTGCCGATCTTTTCGGTAATCTCCTGAGGCCTCAGTTGCGTGCTGTCGCCTCGAATGACCAGATCCTGATCCACGGGCAGGTGCAGTCTCGCG
Organism: Neorhizobium sp. UBA7851; assembly: GCA_002500765.1. Taxonomy (GTDB): domain Bacteria; phylum Pseudomonadota; class Alphaproteobacteria; order Rhizobiales; family Rhizobiaceae; genus Neorhizobium. The sequence continues at coordinate 2,718 of DLSX01000155.1, read as the reverse complement.
CCGTTCTCGATGAAGCGGTCATATTGGGTAATCGCTACGTCGGCGTTCTGGTCGATATCGAAAAGGTCGATCGCCAGGATCTTCTCGTCACCGCCGCAGACTTTCCTGAACAGGAAATAGGAACGCCCGTAAAACACGCCGATCTCGGCCACACCACCGCGCAGGCCCTGGGCGCTCTGCGCCTGAAGCAGGGATAGAAAGACGAGCGCGTCCGGCGGGTCTATATAGCCCTCAACCGTCTGCAGATCCTTGAAGATGAATTTCCGAATGTCGCTGTTCATGCTGCGCGTGTTCCGGTTGCTGGAGCGCTGATCCGGCGAAGATGACGTCACACGCGTTTTCGAGGCGGCCGATGCCGCGGTGACGTTCATATCTTGCCTATTCATTCTGCGTTGCAGCAAACGAAACAAATCAAGCAAAAGTTTGTCGCCTTGATAAAGGAATCGTCCTCTCTTCGGGGCGGGTATTTAAGTACATTTTTCCGAAAACAAGAAATTGTTTCTTTTGGTGTGTTTCCGTTCGGTTTGTTTTTATTGACTGAGTCTCGGTTTTCGAATTTTTCTGCGGATTTTTCCTTGTTTTATCCTATGGGACGAATTGCCTTTTCGTTGCTCACGCAACCCGCCCCAATGGATCTCCGGCGATCGGCGTAGACGGATCCATCTATCGGTATCGACGCTCCAGAGAGTGTGACCCGCTTTGCCGGTAGCGACTGTACCCGCCATAGGCCTGGCAGCGGGAAACGCCGATGTCCTTGAGCTGGTCATCGTCAAGTTCCTGCAGTGCCATGGCATTGCGGTGTTGGCGAAATCCTGTCGAAAGCCAGTGGATAAAGCGCAGAAAGGGATTTCTCGTCGGTGCAGGCGCCATTTCGCACTCTGTCTCGCCGGAATTTTCGACAGGCAGTTCGAAGACATAGTCTATGGGCTCCGGCGCGCGGTCGAAGACCGCCCGGTTCTCGTTTTTCATGATTTCCTCCTAAGGGTGGATTCGCTTATCCAGGCCCGTCCTGTCCGGTCCGGGCGGGCAGGGGCGGTGTCACTCGGCCGCCCCTGCGATCATTCGCATAACCGGGCCTTAGCGACCGGCGTGGGCAGCTGTGGCTGCGGCGGCAAGTGTTGCAGCTTCGGCTTCGCGCAGTGCAATGGCGCATTCCTCGCAGCAGACTTCCACGGTCTTGCCGCCGATCTTCACGGCGATGCGGGTGTCGTCGAGTTCGCAATCGCAGGCGGCGCAGGTGTCTTCCTTCATGTCATCTCTCCCGTTCTTAGTGCTGACGATGTCAGGAAACACCGAACCGCAATTCTGCGCTGTCAGAATCTTTAGCGATCTTGCCTTGCGGGTTGCCGTAATCCGGCGAAACGCTGGAACTCGGCCGGCGTGCGGCCATAGGCCTGCCGGAAGGAGGAGGAGAAGTGGCTGTGGCTGGAAAAGCCGAGCTCGAGCCCGAGTTCGGTCAGGTCGTCATAGCTGCCGAGCAGGTCCAGCGCGCGGGCCAGCCTGAGGCGCAGCTGGTAACGGTAAAGCGGCATGCCTTCCACCTTGCGGAACACCTGGGTCAGGTAGACGGGTGAGACGCCGGTCTCGCTGGCAATCTCCGACAATGTCCAGCGCCGTGCGAGATCGGATGACAGAAGGAGTTTTGCGCGGTTGACGAGTTTCTGGGTGCTGAAGCCGGGTGTCGGAGGGCGTGCGGTCCGCTCGCCGACCGAGCGACGGACAAGTGTAAGGGCCAGGGCTTCGCCTTCCAGCGGTTCTGCCGTCCGGTTGAGCAGGCTGTGGCGGAGCAGCGCAACCTGCGCCTGGGCGCGGGCATCGATGCCGAGCCGCTGCTTGTTGAAGGCGAACCGGTCGCCCGGCCGTCGATGCACATCCGGTACAAGCTCGTCGAGCAGTGTTTCGGGCAGAGTAAGGCTGATCGAGGCATCCCCGCCTTCGACCGGATGGCTGATCCGATAGATGTCACCCCTGTTGAAAAACAGGATCTGGCTTGCCTCGGCCACCGCCTCGTCACTACCGATATGGCGCATGAAGACGCCACGATAGGGAAAGACGAGGCATGTATTGCTCGATGTTTCCTCCTCGCTCAGATGCCGGCATCCGCCATCGCAGATGACATCCCGGACCGTGACGAGATCGGTCTCCAAAAGCTTGGTGGAATGCATATGGCTCACGGACATGGCGACACGTGTTCTCCCTGGGTGTTGCCGAGATATATACGTGTTCGCGTTTTGTTTCTACGCCCATTCCAGTGATCGGTTCCCGGCGATCCCGGATAAAATCAGGTTTTCGGTTTTTCCCGATCCACTCTACCCCCGCAGCGCCTCGACCAGTTCTGCCATGTCGTCGGGCATCGGCGCCTCGAACTCCATGATCTCGCCGGTGCGGGGGTGTTCGAAGGCAAGCAGGAAGGCATGCAGGGCCTGACGCGGGAACGCGGCGACCACGCTTCTGACCGGCTCGCGCAGGCGGTTGGCCTTGGTTCTGAAGCCGCCCGAATATTCGGGGTCGCCGACCAGTGGATTGCCGACATGCGCCATGTGGACGCGGATCTGGTGCGTGCGGCCTGTCTCCAGGCGGCATTCGATGAGAGAGGCGAGGGCGGTGGCGTCGGGTGTTTCCTGAAAACGCTCCATCACCTCGTAATGGGTGACCGCATGGCGGGCATCGGCTGAATCCTCGCGCTTGACCGCGCGCTTGGTGCGGTCACCGGTTGCG
>DLSX01000153.1:12919-14034 GCA_002500765.1 Neorhizobium sp. UBA7851 | reverse complement strand
CAGCCGCCGTCGCCGGAATGGGGTGCGATGATCGCGACCGCCAAGCGCTTCATCTTCGAACAATGGTGGGTCGCCGCCATTCCCGGCATCGCCATCTTCTTCGTCTCGCTCGCCTTCAACTTCCTTGGAGATGCGCTGCGCGACGTGCTGGATCCGAAGGGGAACTGACGGATGCTGGTCGATATTCAAAACCTCAAGATCGGCTTCAAGTCGCGCACCGGCTTCCATCAGGCGGTCAAGGGCGTATCGCTGAAGCTCGGCACTGAAAAGCTCGGCATTGTCGGCGAAAGCGGCTCGGGCAAAAGCCTGACCGCCCGCGCACTGATGAAGCTTCTGCCCACGCAGACCGTCATCGAGGCGGATAAGCTGGAATTCGACGGCATCGACATCCGCTCGGCCTCGGAAAAGCAGATGCGCACGATCCGCGGCAAGCGCGCCGGCTTCATCCTGCAGGACCCGAAATATTCGCTGAACCCGGTCAAGACGATCGGCAGCCAGGTTGCCGAAGCATGGCGCACCCACAAGGGCGGCAGCAAGCGGGCAGCCCTTGAAGCCGCGATCAACCTTCTGGAAATGGTGAAGATCCGCGATCCCCGCAAGGTGGCAAGCTCCTATCCGCACGAGGTCTCGGGCGGCATGGGCCAGCGCGTCATGATCGCCATGATGCTGGCACCCGATCCGGAACTGCTGATCGCCGACGAACCGACGTCTGCGCTCGATGCCACCGTCCAGGCCGAAATCCTGCGCCTCATCGAGGAACTGGTCTCGGAACGCGGCATGGGCCTTCTGCTCATCAGCCACGATCTGCCGCTCGTCTCGCATTTCTGCGATCGCGTCGCCGTCATGTATGCCGGCCATGTGATGGAAGAACTGAAGGCATCGGATCTGCTCTCCGCGCAGCATCCCTATACGCGCGGCCTCTTGAACTGCATGCCCTCGCTGATGCACCCCAAGGAGCGCCTACCCGTCCTTACCCGTGATCCGGAGTGGCTGAAATGACGATCGAGATCGACAATCTGCGCATCAGCTTCGCTGGCCGCGAAGTCGTCAAGGGCGTGTCCTTCAATGTTGCGAAGGGCGCAAGCTTCGGCATCGTCGGCGAAAGCGGCTCGGGC
>DLSX01000153.1:0-12812 GCA_002500765.1 Neorhizobium sp. UBA7851 | reverse complement strand
GACCCCTATGGTTCGCTGCACCCGCGCCAGACGATCGACCGTATCCTGTCTGAACTGCCGCTCGTGCATGGCATGGACAATATCGACGACCGCATCGCGAAAGTGCTGTCCGCCGTTGCCCTGCCGCAGACCGCGCGCTTCCGTTATCCGCACCAGCTTTCCGGCGGCCAGCGCCAGCGCGTCGCAATCGCCCGCGCCCTGATCGCCGAACCGGAAGTGCTGCTGCTCGACGAACCGACCTCGGCGCTCGACGTCTCGGTTCAGGCGGAAATCCTCAACCTTCTGGCCGACCTGCGCTCCGAGCGGAACCTCACCTATGTGATGGTCAGCCACAATCTCAGCGTCATCACCCATCTTTGTATCGAGGTCGGTGTGATGATCGATGGCCACATGGTTGAACAAGTCACGGCCGAGGACCTGAGGTTAGGCAATGTCAATCACGCTCATACCCGCGAATTGCGCAGTTTGAGCGTGGAGCTCGAAGAACCGGCCTGAGGGAGTGTCTGACTTCTCTTCCGTCATGCTCGGGCTTGTCCCGAGCATCTAACCACGTCGAATACATGGCGAGGGCTTAGATCCTCGGGACAAGCCCGAGGATGACGTGGAAAGGGCAGACCCGTCATTGGAGATAACGAAATGTCGATCGCAGCCAATTGGGAAGCAGCACAGAACGCCGTGAAAAAATTCACGGCCGCATGGGGCACTGACCAGCCCGGTGGTGCAGTGATCGGCTTCGACGCCAACGGCATCCGTTTTGCCGAGGTTGGCGGTGTCGAAAGCCTCTCGACCATGGCGTCTTTCGGCGCCGATACGGTCGTGCGTTACGCCTCCGTCACCAAGCACGCTTTCTGTGCGATGGTCCTATCACACCCGGAAGCAATCTCCCTCGACGACACGCTCGGCCAGCATCTGCCCGAGCTGCAGGAGCCGATGGCAAGTGTCACGGTCGCCCGCGCATTGGACATGAGCGGCGGCCTGCCCGACACCCGCGAATGCCTCTCCCTTCTCGGCCTTTCGGTCTATACCGAAACCAAGGCCTGCCCACTGATGGAGTTTCTCGCCCGCCAGACGCGCCTGAACTACGAAGCCGGCACCGAAGTCTCCTATTCCAACACCGGCTATCGCCTGGTCGAGATGGCACTTGAACGCAAGGGTCTGTTCTTCCGCGACTTCATCCGCAAGGCCGGTGCGCAAGCCGGTGCCACGCTCGATGCCCCCGATGTCTGGAACGATGCCGTCGCAGGCCTCGTGCCCGGCTACTGGCACGACGGTGAAAAATGGCAGCTCTCGGCCGCCGGCCTGCATATATCCGCCTCCGGCAGTATGACCGGTAGCGCCACGAGCCTCGCCAACTGGCTGCACCTCCTGCTGTCCGGAAACGCGCCCTTCTCAGGCACGCTTGCCCGCCTTGCCTCCCCCCGCGCCCTCAAGGACGGTACCGAAAGCGGCTACGGCCTCGGCATCTGCCGCACGGTGCTGGATGGTCACGAGTTCACCGGACACGGCGGCTCGCATCCCGGCTACAAAACCTATTTTCTGCTCGATCAGGCAAACCAGACCGGTGTCGTCATCGTCTCCAACCGCGAGGACACCAACGGTAGCAAGATCGCCCAGGAGGCCATGGCAGCGCTGCTCGGCCTTGCCCTGCCCACCGTTTCCTCTGCCTTGACCGACGGCCTCTACGTCACCGAGACCGGTCCTTTCTGGATCAAGGTCAAGGGCTCGAGCGTCAACTGGCTTGACGCCGATACTGCCGTCTATGAAGACAAGGACGGTTATGTCTCATCCTTCTCCGCGACCTCTCCGTTGCGCCTGAAGATGGACGGAACGACGGTAACCGGGCAGATCGGCTATCCGGCCCGCCGTCTTATGCCCGCCGTCGATACCGGCGTTCCGGCCTCGCTAGCCGGCCGCTGGTTTTCCGATGAGGGCGCCACCTTCGAAATCAATTGCGATGCGGTCGTCATGGGCGTCGGCCCCGTCCGCCACCGCATGCCGCTCGAGCCACTCGGCAACGGCCGATTCCTTTTCACGCTGAAGGACGGTCCCTGGACGAAACGCGTCTGCCTGCATGTCCTGTCCGAGAACCGCCTCGAACTGGTTTTGTCCCGTGCCAGAATGGTCGAATACAGCCGCGCGTGACGGCAACCCACTGACACCGTCGAATTCCAAAAGCAGGATCTGCTGATTGCATTTTCCTCGCGATAGGACCAATGCAGGACCGCAGACGGTTTTGCATTGGAGTTCGCTGTGGAAGTCAAATGGCTTGAGGATTTTCTGGCGCTCGCCCAGACGCTGAATTTTTCCAAGGCGGCGGACGAGCGCAACGTCACCCAATCCGCCTTCAGCCGCCGCATCCGGCAGCTGGAAGCCTGGGTCGGCACCAGCCTGATCGACCGCGCCACCTATCCGTCACGCCTTACCGAAGCCGGCCAGCGTTTCGTTCCGATTGCCGAGCAGACCCTGCAGGGTCTGTATCAGGCCCGCCGCAACCTTCAGCACGAGGAAGGCAACGACGCCCGCACCGTGACGCTGACGGCACTCCACACACTCTCTTTCACCTTCTTCCCGGACTGGCTGACAAATCTGAGCACGAAGCTCGGACCGATCGTTTCTCACATGCGGCCCGATTCCGGCAGCATGGAGGAAAATCTCAATTCGCTGATCGACGGCGATTCCGATTTCCTGCTCACCTACCAGAACCTGCATGTGCCGATGCTGCTCGATCCGCAGTTCGAGTACCATACGCTTGGAGCCGAAACGATCATCCCGGTCAGCACGCCGGATGAGGACGGCGCGCCACGGCATCGGGTCGAGCCGGGCTTCGCCCATGTAAGTTATCAGAAGACGTCGTTCTTCGGCCAGTTGATGGCCGGCGCTCTGGCGACACGCCTGCCGGCGGATAATCGCGTCCATGTCGGCAGCCATTCGATCGGTCTGAAGAGCATGGTCCTTGCAGGCTGGGGCCTCGCATGGATGCCCGAAAGCCTTGCCAATGCGGAACTGGCGGACGGCCGCCTGGTGCGTGCCGCAGAAAAGGACTGGGATCTCGCAGTAGAGATCCGGCTATATCGCTCGAAGGAAAACCGGCGGCCCATCGTCAAACGCATATGGGAGACATTAGCCGCCGTCTGATTCTTTGGGCAATTCCGGCAAAAGCGAAACCGCCAAAGAGGAAAACGCTCAGACCGCCGTGCGGCGGGCATTGTCCATGTAGAGTTCACGCAAGCGCTTGAACATCGCACCCGGCTTGCCGTCACCGACCGGCTTGCCGTCGATCGAGGTGATCGGCACGATGAAATTGGACGCACTGGTAAGGCAGGCCTCGCGGGCAGCCATGGCTTCCTCGGGGGTGAACAGACGCTCCTCGACGGTCAGACCCTGCTCGCGGGCAAGTTCGAGCACGGCCAAACGCGTGCAGCCCGGCAGGATGGCATTGCCATTGCCACGCGTGACGATCTTGTCGTCATTGGTGATGATATAGGCCGTCGACGACGCACCTTCGGTGACGAAACCGTCCTCGACCATCCATGCCTCGTCACAACCTTCTGCCTTTGCGATGCGCTTGGCCAGAACCTGCGGCAACAGGCAGACGGTCTTGATATCGCGGCGCTCCCAGCGCTGGTCCGGCACAACCTTGACCTTCAGGCCCTTTTCGACGGCGGCAACATGCTCCAGCGTCTTCGCCTGCGTGAAGAGAAGCAGCGTCGGCTCAAGATCTTCCGAATAGAGGAAATTGCGATCTTCGGCACCGCGCGTGTATTGCAGATAGATCACGCCTTCATTGAGCTTGTTCTCTTCGACCAGACGCTTTTCGATGGCAACGATCTCATCGGTCGAGATCGGCAGATGACCGCCGATTTCGCGCACGCTGCGCTCCAGACGCGTCATGTGCAGCGGGCTGTCGATCAGCTTTCCATCCAGCACGGCCGTGACTTCATAGATGCCGTCACCAAAAAGAAAACCGCGATCGAAGATCGACACATGGGCTTCGTTCTCGGGCAGGAAGGCACCGTTCAGGTAGACGATGCGGGGCGTTGTGGCGGACATGAAAACTCCGTTGGACTGTATGGAAAAAGATCAGCGACGCTTGAGAGCGTCGAGGGAAACGGCATGGATGGTCGAGGCTTTGTCGGTCCCGGCATTGTAGCCGTGGGTAGTGGTCGCCATCGTCATCGAATTGAGGATCGCCTCTTCGGCAGCCTCGATCACCGCCTCGAACAGTGGCGAGACCACATCATTGGAAAGAACCGGGTAATTGGCGAGTGCCTTGCGGCGCTCCGGCGTACGGCGAACTTCTTCGGCGGTGGAAAAGGCGAGCGCATAGTCGCCCGAACCGTTGCTCAATGCCGCACCGGTGCGCGCCAGCCCGCCGAAACAACGCTCGGCAAGCCGCTTCAGATTGCGCGAGCAGAGCGGCGCATCGGTCGCCACGATCATCACGATCGAGCCGTCCTTGTCATGCGTGCCATCCGCCTCGTAAGGTTGTCCGGCAACCGTAAGCTTGCCGCCGTAATTGGACTGAACCAGAACGCCGACCGTATAATCCGCTTCACAGGCCTTTGCGACACGCGAACTTGTGCCGATCCCGCCCTTGAGGCCGAAGGCGACCGTACCGGTACCGGCACCGATTGCCCCCTCTTGGACCGGACCTGTCTTCGCGGCGGCAAGAGCCGCCGCCATCTCGTCCACGCTCGGGCGGGAAGCGCGAATATCATTCAGCCTTGAATCGTTGGTTTCGCCGACAACGGCATTCAGCGACACGACACGCTCATTGCCCGCTTGGGCCAGCACATGCCGGTTGATCGCCTCGATGGCGCGGCCGACACCGAGCGTGTTGGTGAGCAGGATCGGCGTCTCGATCTCGCCAAGCTCGGCGATCTGCGTCGAACCCGCGAACTTGCCGAACCCGTTGAACACCGCAAGTGCTGCCGGCACCTTGTCCTGAAACAGATTGCCGGAATGCGGCAGAATGGCCGTCACCCCGGTGCGCGTCCGCTCGCCTTCGACACAGGTCACATGACCGACAGCAACGCCCACAACATCGGTAATCGCATTCAGAGCGCCGGTCTCATAATGGCCGACAGAAATGCCGAGATCACGCAGGCGCGGACGATTTTCAGAAGTCATTGAACAGGTTCCGGTCTTCAAGCTGGCCGAAGACTACTTCAGCTCCGTCCCGACCGGCACAACAAAAACGGAATAGTTTCAGACCGGCTTTGCAAGAGGATAGCCGGATACGAGATAACGTCTCCGCGGATCGACAGGCCGCCGAGATAAAAATGTACACGTGTACATTTTTGTCATCTCACTGTTGTGGAGCGCTCCTAATGTCCGCCTCGTTCAGGATCAACTCCTTGCTTTCCCGCCCGGATAACGCTGCATGCGACCGGCCCGGAGGAAGCGAGATCGCTTATCGGGGATAAGTCATGACCGTACTTCCGCGTTTCAAATCCGCCATTCTGGCGACGGTATTGCTGGCATCGACAGCAACCTTTGCCATGGCCAAGGATGTCACCATCTCCGTCTGGGCCGGCGGAACAGGCCCGACCAATGACTACCGCATCGAAGCCATCAAGATGGCCGCCGACGTCGTTTCGCGTCAGGCGAAGATCCGCGGCGAGGATCTCACCATCAAGATCGAATCCCAGACCTGGACCGGCTGGGACGATTTCAAGCAGGCCGTGACGCTCGCCGCCGAATCCGGCAAGGCGCCCAACATCATCGTGTCCGGCCACGAGGATATCGGCCCCTGGTCGCAGTCCGGTCTCCTGCGTCCGATCGAGGACTATGTCGACTTCGACGCCTGGCCGCTCAACCAGCTTTACCCGAACCTGATCGACGTCTCCTCCTATGACGGCCGCATCTGGGGCATCCCGCAGGATGCCGAGGCGCGTCCCTTCTTCTTCTCCAAGTCGCATCTGAAGGCGATCGGTTATTCGGATGCCGATATCGAGGCGCTGCCGGCCAAGGTCGAAAGCGGCGAATACACGCTCTACTCCATGCTCGACGACGCCAGGAAGATGCAGGATGCCAAGGTCGTCGAACCCGGCAAGGGCTTCATGCCGCGTCCGAACAACGGCACCGACTACTGGCAGTTCTACCAGAGCTTCGGCGGCGAGATGATCGACGCGGAATCCGGCAAGCTGGTGCTCGACCGTCAGGCACTGACCGGCATGTACCAGTTCTTCGTCGATGCTGTCGAAAAGGGCGTCGTTCCGGCCACCTATCTCGGCATGACCTGGGATACCTGGCATCAGGCGGTCGCAGGCGACAAGGCCGGCATCTGGCACGGCGGCACCTGGCACAAGGCCGAATGGGAAGCCAAATGGGGCCTGAAGGACTTCTTCGGCCAGATGCAGTACAGCCTGGTCCCGGCCGGCAACGAAAAGGGCCGCGCCAACACCATCACCCATCCGCTCGTCTACCTCCTGTCGACAGGCGGTTCGGATGAGGATGCAACCCTTGCAGCCGAGCTGATCACCACGGCATCCGAGCCCTACATCAACGCGCTGCATGCGGTGAAGTCGGGCCACCTCGCCATCGGTTCTGCCGAAGCGTCGATCCCCTTCTATGCCAATGACCGCTGGACGACCGTCGCCACGGAAGGTCTGCTGCCCAAGGCCAACGCCATCCCCAACAACAGCGATTTCGGCGTCGTCTGGAAGGCCATGTACAAGGGGCTCGAAGCCTCCTGGACCAGGACCAACTCCGTCGCCGATGCCGTCAAGGCAGTCGAGACGGAAGTGCGCAACGCACTCGGCGACAAGATCGTCATCCGCTGATCCTTTCCATCCACCGGGCGGCGCATTTGTCGCCCGGTTCCTCTGCATTTCTTCGGGTTCCCATGCGCACCTCTTCGCCTCACAGGGCAAATCTTCTCGGTCTGGCCTTCATGACGCCGGCCATGGTTCTGCTTCTCGGCTTCTTCTTTCTGCCGGTCGTCCTGACCAGCGTCTTCGCCTTCACCAACATGAGCACGGCAACCGGCATTTCCGGCGGCTCTTATGTCGTGACCGGCAATCTTCTGCGGTCGCTTAAAGATGAGGGGCTGGACGCCAGGACGATCGGTGCACTCGGCCAGTCGAGCTACGTCATCGATCAGGCAGGACTGGAAAAAGCCCGTGCAGTCGACGTCGATGCAAAATTCGTCGCGGAAATTGCCGAACGGCTCAAGGATCGCTCCTTCACCAGTTCTTCCGCCTTCGAACGCGAACTGAAAACGCTGCCATCCCGCCCGACGCGCGTGCGCGATCTGAAAATTGCCGCCGGCGCCTTCGAGCAATCGGTTCTCAACGTGCGCTACGCCAGCCGTGGCGAGATGGAGGCTGCACTTTCTCATATGCTTGAAAATCCGCCCGAAGGCGCGATCGAAAGGATCGCGACGGCAAGTTATACCGGCTGGACCTGGACGACGGATAATTTCAAGAATCTCGCCATCGCCCCCGATACCTGGCGCATTATCGGCAACACGATCTTCTATGTGGTGCTGACGCTCGCCTTCAACGTGCTTGTCGGTCTGTTTCTGGCGATCACCACCTTCTACCTCCCGCCCGCCGGCTCCGGTTTCTTCAGCGTCCTCTGGCTTTTACCGCGCATCACTCCAGTCGTGCTTTACGCCGTCATGTGGAAATGGTTCACCTGGGAAGACGGTTTCGTCTTCAATATCGCCCAGGATCTCGGCCTGCCCGCATTCAACTACATGAAGGGATCGGTCGCGAGCGCCTGGACGGTGGTCATCCTCGTCAACGGTTTTGTCGGTGCATCCTTCGGCATGATCCTGTTTTCCGGCGCGCTCAAGGCCATTCCGGTGCAGCAGCTCTGGGCAAGCGAAGTCGATGGCGCCTCGCGCTGGCAGCAGATCCGCTACATCATCCTGCCGCAGATGCGCTGGCCGATCCTCTTCGTCACCAGTTACCAGACGCTCTCGCTTCTGTCGTCCTACGAGCAGATCTGGCTTACCACCAATGGCGGCCCCGGCAGCACCACGACCATCTGGGCGCTCGAAGCCTTCAAGACCGCGCTCAACAACTACACCGGCAATCTTCAATACGGTCTGGGCGCAGCCATGGCGCTGGTCCTCGTCGCCGTTGGTCTGGTCCTGTCGATCGTCTACCTCCGCCTCTTCCGCTTCGACGAAATGATGTCGAAGCCGAAGATCGAATTTTAAGGGGGGACGACCATGACCCGCAATTTCGCCGCCTGGCCGATCATACTGCTTCTGACCGTGCTCAGCCTGCCGCTGTTCATCATGTACCTGTTTCTGGTGGTCGATACGTTCAGCAATACGCCGCCCGGCTCGCTTCTGCCCAACGAGTTCACGCTGGAACATTGGCGTTTTCTCATCGACCCGACGATTACCGGTGACATCTGGAAGCCGACGCTGACGACCATCCTCTTTGCTGCCAGCATGATGGTTATCGTCGTCTCCGTCTCGGCGACCGCCGGTTATGCGCTGTCGCGACTGGCACTGCCGTTCCGGCGTTTCGTCCTTTCCGGCATCATGGTCATGCATGCCTTCCCATCGGTCACGCTGATCATCGGCGTTTTCCTCGTGCTGCAATTTGCCGGTCTCTACAATTCGCTGATCGGCGTCATTCTGGTGAAAGCCAGCCTGATGCTGCCCTTCGGCATCTGGATCATGAAAGGCTTTTACGACGCCGTTCCATGGGAGATCGAGATGGCCGGCGTGCAGGACGGCGCAAGTCGTTTCACCGTCTGGCGGCGCATCATCCTGCCGCAGGTCAAACCAGGCCTTCTGTCGCTCGCACTCTTCGCCTTCATCGATGGCTGGAGCGAATACATGCTGCCGCGGATCCTCGCGCCGTCCAGCGATTTCGAAGTCCTGTCCATGTATCTCAACACGGTGTCTGACCCCAATTCCAGCACCTATAATTTCAACATCTTCAAGTCGGTCGGGCTGTTCTACACGCTGCCGGTGCTCGCACTTTTCGTGCTGTTCCAGAACCGTCTCATGAACATATTCGGCGGGGGCACCAAAGGCTGATGCAGATCTCCATCAACAACTTCACCAAGACATTCGACACAACGACCGTCATCGACGACATGAACCTGACCATCCGCGACGGCGAAATGCTGGCGCTGCTCGGCCCTTCCGGCTGCGGCAAGTCGACGACGCTGTTCACCATCAGCGGCATCCACCGCATGGACAAGGGCCAGCTGATGTTCGGCGACCGCGATGTCAGCGGCCTGCCCAGCCAGAAACGCAATGTCGGCGTCGTCTTCCAGAACTATGCGCTCTATCCGCACATGAACGTCTTCGAGAACATCGCTTTCCCGCTGACGGTCCGCAAAGACACGAAGGCCGATATCGAGCGAGAAGTCCGCGCGATTGCCGCACTCACCCATATTTCAGAACTGCTCGAACGTCGCCCCGGCCAGCTTTCCGGCGGCCAGCAGCAGCGTGTGGCGCTTGCCCGCGCCCTGGTGCGCAAGCCCGATGTCCTGCTGCTCGACGAACCGCTCGCCAATCTCGACGCCAAGCTCAGGCTCGAAATGCGCTCGGAAATCCGCCGCATCCAGCTGGAAACCGGCATCACGGCCGTCCTGGTCACTCACGATCAGGTGGAAGCCATGTCGATGTGCGACCGCATCGCCATCATGAAAAAGGGCGAGATTGTTCAGATCGACACTCCGGCCGACATGTACAGCAATCCGCGCACCTCCTTCGTCGCTGGCTTCCTTGGCAATCCGCCGATCTCCTTCCTCAATGGCATCGCGATGGACGGAAACTTCTCGATCGCACCGATCAAGCTGCGCGTGCCGCTTGGGCTCCGTGAGGGCATTGCCGATGGCACTCAGCTGAAATTCGGCATTCGACCGGAACATTTCGGTCCCGAAGGCGACATAGCGGTAGAAGGCAGGATCGCCTTTGCCGAAACCCAGGGCCGTGAAAACCTCTACGACGTCGCGCTCGCCGATGGCTCGGTTCTGCGCTCGATCCAGCCGGCCGGAAGAAACTGGTCCGTGGGTGAACCTGTCCGCTGGCATATCGACAGCAAATCGGTTTTCGTCTTCACTGACGATGGTCAGAGACTTTGACGGGGGACACGGTCATGACATCTGCATCCACCTCGACACCCGCACGGGATTTCTCGGCCTTCTTCTCACGTTTCGGCTGGCCTGAAAACCGGGGCCGCCTGCCCTTCTGTGTCGGCCATCGCGGTGCCAGCGGCCACGAGACGGAGAACACGCTCGCTGCCTTCCGCCGTGCCGCCGAGCTCGGTGCGGAAATGTGGGAAATCGACACGCAGCTCACCGCCGATGGCATCGTGGTGATATCCCATGACGACCATCTTGAGCGGGTCTTCGGCAAGGATCTCCATATCTCGCAGCTCTCCTTCGCCGATCTGCGGGCTGCGGTACCGGATGTGCCGAGTTTCGCGGAAGTCGCAGCACTTGCCCGCGAGACGGAGTGCGGTCTCTATGTCGAACTGAAACGCGCCGGTACCGGTCCCTTGTGCTGGCAGCATCTGAAGGACAGAGAGCAGCGTTTTGCCTGTTTCGGTTCCTTCGATCCGGCACAGGTCCGGGAACTGCGCGATCTGAACTGCGATTATCCGCTGGCGGTGCTGATTCGCGTCGGCGCCGATCCCCATGCGGCCGGCGATGAGGCATCTGCCGATATCCTGCATCTGTGCTGGGAAAGAGCGAGCGACACGCCGCAGCAATTCGTCACCGAAGAACTGATCGAACGGGCTTTCTCTGATGGCCGAGAGATCGTCCTGTGGCACGAGGAGCGGCCTCAAGTGCTGGCCGATATCATGACGCTGCCGGTCCTCGGCATCTGCACCAACCTGCCGGACCTGATGCGCGGGCGCGACAATCATGCCGGTGATCGCCCTCTAAAGCGGGTCACCTCGCATGACGTGGCACGCGCCGCCGGCGTTTCCCGCGCCGCCGTCTCGCGTGCCTTTACGCCGGATGCCAGCGTTTCGGAAAAGACCCGCGAAAAGGTCTATCAGGCCGCCAGGGACCTAGGCTACCGGGTGAACTATCTCGCCCGCAGCCTCACCAACAAGCGCTCCGATCTCGTCGGCCTTGTCGCCGCCGGCCTCGACAATCCGTTCCGGACGCAGCAGGTTGAACATCTGGCCCGCGCCCTGATCGCCCGCAATTATCGGCCGATCCTGCTTCCCACCTCGCAGGAAGCCGACAGCGCCACGGTCATCGGCCAGCTGCTGCATTACGCGGTATCGGGTGTGATCGTCACCTCGGATGCGCCTCCTTCGCATATCTGCGAGGAATGTGCGGCAGAAGGGGTCCCAATCGTGCTGATCAACAAGGGCGAAGACTATCCCCTCGTCGACCGTGTCCTCTCCGACGACCACAATGCTGGCCACCTTGCAGCCGACCACCTGCTGCAGTCTGGCGCAACCAGACTGACGGTCATTGCCGGCACCACGATTTCCTATTCCTCGCGTCGCCGCGCCGAAGCTTTTCTGGCGCGAGCAAGATCCGTCGGCGCGGAAGTCTCTCACATCTCCGTCACCCAGAACGACTACCGCAATGGCCGCGATATCGTCCCCGCCCTGCTGGATAACGGCATAAACGGCATATTTGCCGTCAACGACTACATGGCCTGCGGCGTCATCGATGGCCTCAATGATGCCGGCCGTAACGATGGCCAGGTCAGGGTCATCGGCCATGACGATATCCCCCAGGCGAACTGGGGCGCTTATGAGCTGACCACTTTCCTGCAGCCCTGCGATATCCAGGCGGAACAGGTGATTGATCTCCTGTCCAGCCGTATTCTCGACCCCGATGCCGTTGCCCGCGTGGAGTTCACGCCGGTGACATTGATCAAAAGAAGAAGTGCCTGATGCCATCCCCATTCGATCTAAGCGCGCTGCGTCAACGCACCGAGGCCGCCATAACCATTGCCCGTCATGTCGGCATGGAAACGGCAAAATTCCGCGCCGAAGTCCAGCCGGAAACGCTTGCCGTCGAAAACAAGGGTTTTCAGGATTTCGTCACGATCGCCGACAAGCGCGCCGAACAGATGATCCGTGAGGCTCTTCTCGGGGAGTTTCCCGATGATGCATTTCTGGGGGAAGAAGGCGGCGCGAGCAGGAACGGCTCCTCCACGGGCACATGGGTCGTCGACCCGATCGATGGAACCACCAATTTCATCCGCGGCTTTCGCCACTGGGGCGTCTCGATCGCCTTCGTCGCCGGCGACGAAATCCTTATAGGCGTCATCTACGATGCCACCCAGAACGCCGTCTTCAGCGCCATCCACGGCGAAGGCGCCCTGCGCGAAGGCAAACCGATCACCGCCGCAAAGACAACCGATCCGTCGCGTGGGCTCGCCATCCTCGGCCATTCCCGCAGGACCGATTTCGAGGACTACCTGTCCATCTCGCGCCGCATCTATGAAACCGGCATGGATTACCGGCGCATGGGCGCTGCAGCGATCGGCCTCATCCGTGTCGCCGAAGGCGTCGCCGACCTCTATTACGAACGCCACCTCTCCGCCTGGGACATGCTGGCCGGCGCAGTGATCGCCAAAGAAGCCGGCGCAGTCATCGCGCTCCCTCCCCTCCCCCGGCTTCTCGCCCATGGCGGCCCGGTCGTCGCCTGCGCCCCCGGCGTGGCAAACGATCTTTCCTTCCTCATGGAACTCGAAAAGCAGGCCTTTGCTGCGGCCTAATTTCAGACAACTGAATTATTCGAGATTTCAGATGCACCTCCCAAACGCAAAAAGCCCCATGATGGGGCTTTTTGAATAGTTGTCTTGCTGTGTGTCGGATTGTTTTTAGGAAAAGATTTGGTTGCGGGGGCAGGATTTG
>DLSX01000152.1 GCA_002500765.1 Neorhizobium sp. UBA7851 | reverse complement strand
CCTCGTCAGTGAGTGGGCTTATAAGGGCGAGGCCGAGGCCGCGTCAATGGGAAAAAGTGCGAAAGCCAGGAAAAACGCGCAAGCAATTGTATTATATGGCATATTACAGTTTTCGCAATAAGCGGCGTTTTTCCGTCACTTGCGGGCAAGCAAAAGCCAAGCTCGGCGCGGTCCCCTAACGTGATCGGCCATAATGTCTTGAGAATGAGCTCAGGCGACAGTCTTCTGACAGGATCCAACCGCAAATTAAGACGCGGCCTTGTATCGATTGCCACTGAAAGCCGTTGAAATACAGCCGGCAACCTCCTTATTTCGGGATCTCGTGGGGGCGAATGTAGCCGGAGCGCCAATTGTGCTGCTCTGACCGCTTCTCACGGAATCAAAACAGTCTTTGCCTGGCCCGGTCTAGGCTCCTACCTCACATGGGCACTCTTCTTCGCCGACATGAACGCCGTGCTCGGAAGCGTAGTTTTGATCGGCATCATCTCGATCGCCATCAACCTGCTCTCCGGCATCGTTTATCGCTTCATCGATCCGAGGCCCCGCTAATGGCCAAGTCCGGTACTTTTCCAAACCTGCACGACTGGCTGATCAACGAGGACTTCATGTCGCCTCGACAGGCACGTCTGCATAGCGTCTATCTTGGCTGGCTCAGCCTCGTCGCCAATCCGCTCGCTTTCGCAGGCTTCGCTTTTCTCCTTCTGCTGATTGTCGTTGCCACACCTAGTCTATTTTGCTTCTGAAAGGATCAAATCGGCACCCTTCTCAGCGATCATGAAAACCGCGGCTTGAGTGTTGCCTGAAATAATGGTCGGCATGATCGACGCATCTGCAATCCGCGGGTTGGAAATCCCATTGACCCTGAGGTTGGGATCGATGACCGAACCGGGATCGATACCCATCCGGCATGTGCCGCAGATGTGATAGATGGTCTGACCGTTGGCGCGGGCGAAGGCCAGCCAGTCCTCGTCAGTGCGGCAGTCAGGGCCGGGACTAACCTCCCTTTCACGAAACGCGTCCAGTGCTGGCTGGTCGAAAATCTGGCGGGCGATCTTCATGCCCTCGACCATTGCACGACGGTCCTCCTCCGCGGCGAGGAAATTCGGCCGGATGACCCGACCGGTATAGGGATCGGGTGTGCCAGCATGGATCGAGCCCCGCGACTGTGGCCGCAATTGAGTGACACCGATCGTCATTCCCGGATATCGGTCGAGAATGCGTTCTGCGGCATTGGCGTAGCTGGCATGCATGAAGAAATACTGGACATCCGTGCCCGCCAATCCTTCACGGGTCCGCACGAAACCATGCACAAGCCCGGGTCCAAGCGTCAGGATGCCTTGCCGGGTCACAGCGTAGCGCATCACGGCTTTCGCAAGCTGAAGTCCGCGTGTCTGCTCGTTCAACGTCACTGGTTGTTTGACCCGCCAGTTCATCCCGGTGCAGAAGTAATCGAGGTAATTTTCGCCCAGGCCCGGTAGCGCGTGCCTCACCTCGATGCCAAGCTCCCGAATGATTTGCGGGTTGCCTATCCCTGAAAGCTCCATCAATTGCGGGGGTTTGCGCGGCCCCGGCTGCAAGGATCACCTCACCCCGCGCACTGTATTTCCTCTCTGATCCATTGACCCGCGCGNNGTCACCCCGACCGCTCGCTTGCCGTCTAGTTCGACGCGCAGCACATGGGCATCGGTCAGAACCCTAAGATTGGAGGGCTTGAGCACAGGCTTGAGCACAGGCTTGAGATAGGCGTCGGCAGCACTGATCCGCCGACCATGCTTCTGGTTCACCTGATAATAGCCGAAGCCATCCTGGCTTTCCGCGTTATCGTCGGGGTTGCACCGATATCCGGCCTGTCCTCCTGCCCCGATTAAGGCCTCGCCGATTGCCGGCCGAAGCGCCACGGTCGTCAGCGGAAGCGGGCCGCCCCGCGCGCGAAATTGGCTCGCCGCGCCGTCGTAATCCTCAAGCTTGCGAAAGAAGGGAAGAACGTCGTCAAATCCCCAGCCGCGGCAACCCGCCTGTGCCCAGCGGTCGTAATCCTGTGGCTGGCCACGCACATAGATCATGCCGTTGATCAGCGTCGAACCGCCAAGCCCCCTGCCCCGAGGAACGGAAATGACGCGATTGTTGGTCGCTTCCTCCGGCTCGGACTTGAAGCGCCAATTATAGACAGGATCGACCAGCAGCTTCGAGAACCCGGCGGAGCTCAGCGGCGGTGACGATACCAAGTGTCCCTTCGGCGCCGATGAAAACCTGCTTCCAGTCGTAGCCGGCATTGTCCTTGCGCAAGTGCCGCAGCCCGTCGACGATCGTCCCGTCGGCCAGGACCACTTCGAGGCCCAGTACCAGCGCGCGTGTCGTGCCATACCGCAGGATATTGATGCCGCCGGCATTGGTGGACACGATGCCGCCGATCATTGCCGAACCCTCAGCCGCGAGACTTACCGGCAGCAATCGCCGATGTCTCTCGGCTTCCTCCCCCAAGAGAACCGTATTCATCACCGAAATGGAGATGGGTACACAGTCTATTTACGGCCTCGCTGAAGCTATGGCTTTCTCCGACAGGCTTTGCAGGGGCCTGGTTCAAGATGCCGATATTCAGGGCGATGTTTCCCTGAATATTGGTGGACCGACGATCTCGCCTGTTACGCGAGCATTTTATTGATGCGTTCCGGGATTCGTCACAAGACAACATGAGACCAGACAATTCATCGGCAAATCCTAGAGTGGCGCACGATTTCGCCCTGGAATCGCGTCAAGAAGCTGCCGCGTGTAGGCGTTTCGCGGATCCGTAATCAGGTCGCGAACTGAGCGAATTTCGACGATTTCCCCGCGCTGCATGACTGCAATGCGATCGCAGATTTGAGCTGCTACGTGAAGGTCGTGTGTGATGAACAGTATAGCGAGATCAAGCTTGCCCTTAAGTTCTTCCAGCAGTTCCAATACCTGCTTCTGAATCGTTACGTCCAGCGCAGACACCGACTCATCTGCGATCAGGACATCCGGCTTCAGTGCGAGAGCCCGAGCTAGCCCGATACGCTGGCGTTGCCCTCCCGAAAATTCATGCGGGAGACGATCGAGCGCGCGCGCATCGAGACCTACCAATGTCAGGAGTTCGCGCGCTTGGCGGAGCGCATCCTCTTTCGACACACCGTGGGCGATCGGCCCGTCGGCGATGCTCATGCGCACCTTGCGGCGCGGATTGAGCGACGCGAAAGGATCCTGGAACACCATCTGGATGCGCTTTCGCGCCTGCCGTAGACCACTTGATGGCAATGCGCCGAAATCCGCCCCGGCAAGCAGGATCTTGCCACTATCCGGCTCGACAAGGCGGGTTATCAGCCTTGCGACGGTGGATTTTCCCGAGCCGGATTCGCCGATGATACCCAGAGTCTCACCGCGCCGGATCTCGAAGCTGACGTCCTTCACGGCATGAACGATCCGCTTTGGCTTGAAGAGGCTGCCACCGGTGAAATAGGTTTTCTTCAGATGCTGGACCGAGATCCCGATTGCCTTGTCCGCCGTCGCCGGACGAACCGGGGGCACGCCATTCGGCACCGCAGCGAGAAGCGCCTTCGTGTAATCGTGACGCGGACGACGCAATACGTCTTCCGCGGTTCCCTGCTCGACGACGATACCCTTTTGCAGAACAAGCACCCTGTCGGCGATATCGGCAACGACACCGAAATCGTGGGTGATGAAGATGACCGACATGCCCCGCCGCAGCTGAATGTCGCGGATCAGCTTGAGGATTTGGGCCTGCGTCGTTACATCCAGTGCCGTCGTGGGTTCATCGGCAATCAGCAGGGCCGGCTCCAACGCAAGCGCCATGGCGATCATGGCGCGCTGTCGCTGACCGCCGGACAGCTGGTGCGGAAAGCTCTGGATGAGACGCAGCGGGTCGGGCAGGCCAACTTCGGTCGCCAATTTTACAGCCTGTTCCCGCCGCTCCTCCGGAGAAAGAAGGCCGTGCGCCTCGAACACTTCCGAGATCTGATCGACGATGCGCATGGAGGGATTGAGCGCGGTCATCGGCTCCTGAAAGATCATGCCGATCCGGCTGCCTCGCAGCGCCCGAAGGCTTTCCTTCGGCGCCTTTAGAAGATCTTTGCCGTCGAAAAGGATTTGGCCACCAGCAATTTTGATCGCTCTCGGCAGCAGACCCATGATGGTCTGGGCGCAAAGGGACTTTCCCGAGCCGGATTCACCGACGATGCAGAGGATCTCACGCTCGTCGAGATCGAATGTCAGATCATCGAGCGCGTATGCGCGGTCTCCGCCTTCGGGGAGCGCCAGCCGCAGATTCTTAACAGTGAGCACGGGTCGGGTCATATGCCTGCTACCTCAGTATCCTAGCGCCATTCCATCCTTGCGGTGGTCAGAAGCCCCCAGAAGAACGCCACGCTCATAATCGATCATGATTGCCTGGCAGCCGCCGATCGGCTCGTCCGCCCATTCGGTAATATGTCCGCGGCGCTCGAGATCCGCCTTTATCTCTTCGGAGATGGTCGGTTCGAGGCTGAGCCTGCCATTGAGGCAGAAGCTGCGCGGCTGGTCACTGGCCTGTTGTGGATCGAGATCTCGATCGAGGATCTGGCTCAACAGGTGGGCATGACCGACCGCCTGATATTGCCCGCCCATGACACCGAAGGCCATGCGCGTGCGTCCATTTTCCGCAAGCTGCGCCGGAATGATCGTGTGGAACGGCAGTTTTCCGGGACCGATCGCGTTTGGATGACCCTGGTTAACGACGAAACCTGCACCGCGATTTTGCAAGAGAACGCCGGACTTTGGCGCATAGATGCCGCTACCAAAGGCGAAGAAGACGGAGTTTATCAGCGACATGGCATTACCGTCGCGATCGACGACGGAGACATAGACCGTATCCTTGTGCAACGGACCGTCCCAGACGCTGGCATCCGCCACCTTATCCAGGCTGATCCTGCTGCGCATCGCCTCGATCGACTGATCCGACAAAAGCGCGTCGATGTCGAAGGTGATATGCTCCGGGTCGGCGATGAGCTGATCGCGCCTGGCATAGGCAGCCTTGCTGGCCTCGGCCAGAAGGTGGATGCGATCGGCTTCGGAGAGTTTCGGATCGCGAAGATCAAAACCGTCCAGAATGCGAGCTATCAGGAGAGCGGCGAGCCCCTGTCCGTTCGGAGGGCATTCGAGCAGATCCATGCCACGATAGCCGGCGCTGATCGGAGCCGTTTCAAAGCAGCGATAGGATGAGAAATCGCTCTCCGCATGCAGTCCGCCCAGCGAGGCCAGCAACGCGGTAATCTCTTCCGCCACCGAACCGGTATAGAAGGCGTCGCGCCCCTCACCGGCGATGCGCCGAAGAGTGGCGGCAAGTGCCGGATTGGCCATCCGTTCACCGGTTTTCGGCGCGCGACCATTCGGCAGGAAGTAGGCGGCAGCATCAGGGTATTTTGCCACTCGGCTCGAATAGCGGACCCAGTCGAGCTCAACCCGCGGCGTGATGCAATAGCCGTTTTCGGCGGCATCGATCGCAGGCGCCAGAACTCGGCCCATGTCTCGTCCGCCATAAGTGCCGACCAGATGGCACCAGGCATCGAC
Source organism: Neorhizobium sp. UBA7851 (assembly GCA_002500765.1). GTDB lineage: Bacteria > Pseudomonadota > Alphaproteobacteria > Rhizobiales > Rhizobiaceae > Neorhizobium. The sequence goes on along the minus strand of DLSX01000152.1, from coordinate 28,403 downwards.
GGCACCCGGGACGGTGACCGCATGAGGACTGTCATCGGCAATCGTGGTGATGCCTTTTTCAAGAAGATAGTCGAGATTGGCTCCCATCGGAGCGCGACCGGAGCCGTTGAGCGCGATCGGCCTTCCACCGGCCGGTGTATAAAGCGCGAAGCAATCGCCCCCGATGCCGGTCATATGCGGATCGATCACCGATTGCAGAGCAACGGCAGCGACCGCGGCGTCCACCGCATTGCCCCCGGCGCGCAGGATATCCACCGCGGCCAGCGTCGCCTGCGGATGGGAGGTAGCCGCCATGCCGCGATCGGAAATCGCGACCGAACGGCCCGGCTTGAAGAAGTCACGCTGCTGCATACCCGTCTCCTGTAAAGCTCAGATTGTCACGCTTCAGTCGCGCTGCCGCCGCTTCGTCGCAGAAAACGGTTACCGCGCTATGCTTGCGCAGGGCCGAGGCGGGGCAGTCGAGGTCGACCGGACCTTCTAACGCCGCATAAAGAGCCTCTGCCTTCGCCGGCCCCGTCGCCAGCAGAACGATTTCGCGGGCATCGAGAATGGTTCCGATACCCATCGTCAGCGCGGTCGCCGGCGGTTCCTCACCCTCTGGAAAATCGGGAGCGTTGGCAGCAATCGTCGATGGCGTCAGCTCCACTTGGCGCGTCCGGCTGTCATGCTCAGACCCAGGCTCGTTGAAGCCTATATGCCCATTGCGGCCAATGCCGAGCAATTGCAGATCGATGCCGCCGGTCTCTGAGATAAGCGCCTCATAGGCTTTCGCGGCGGCCTCGAGATCGAGTGCGGTGCCGTCCGGAATGTGGGTACGACGCGGGTCGACATCGACATGATCGAACAGGAGATCGTTCATATAGTAGGCAAAACTGGCCGGATGGCTCGCATCAAGTCCCACATACTCATCGAGATTGAAGCAACGTACCGATCGCCAGGAAGGAGCCCCCGCTCGCTCCACCATCTTGGTGTAAACCAGCCGCGGCGTCGCGCCGGTCGCAAGGCCAATTGTTATGTCTGGCTTGGCCACCATACGCTGCTCCAGGAGATCGGCCACGGCTGTCGAAGCCATTTCGGCGGTCTTGAATATGCGAAGGGTGGGGCGTGCGAAGTCGCGCGGCATCGAGGTCATTCGGCATTCTCCAGCGACTTTGCCGCTACCGGTTCGACACCGCGGAGCGGCAGGCCGAAAAGTGACTGGTAAAAACCTTCCTGCGCAATGGCCACTGCACCCAAAATGCCCGCCCGATTGCCAAGAGAACTGATGAGGCAGGCTGGCGGCACCGGCATGCACCGATCGAGATGGAACCCGACACGATCGATCAACTCGCTGCGCGAGCCGACGCTGCCGCCAAAAATGACTCGTTCGGGATCGAGAACCGCGGAAATCGCCGCGATCGCCACCGCTACGGTGCGCGCGACTTCATCGATAACCGTCTTGGCGACATCGTCCTGCTGCTCGAAAATCTCCCGAACCGTAACACCATCGGCGCCACCGTTGCCGGCATAGCGCAAGCGGATCGCGGCGCTTCCGACCGAAGCCTCGAGTACGCCGGAACCGAAGGCCGCAGAATTGAACGGATCGCCGCCCACCGGCAGCGTCGAGATCTCACCGGCTGCACCACGAGCGCCACGTATGAGACGTCTTTCGCTGACGATACCCATGCCGATACCGGTTCCCATCGCGACGAAAACGAAGTTATCGACATCCCGTCCTTGCCCCAGAGACTGTTCCCCCTTGGCGGCAACGTTGACGTCGTTCTCCAGCATGACAGGAAAACCGAGGCATTCGGTAAGTACCGCCTCGAAATCGAAACCGGTCATGCCGGCAATGTTCGGCATCATGCTGATGCGCCGCGTCTTCGGATCGACCGCACCCGGTATGCCGACAGCCCCCATACGCAGAAGCTGTGGCTCGATGCCTGCCTCGGCGACGAGACGGTCGCGCAGCGACACGAGCTGATCGACAAGATGCGTGCCGCCGCGGGTATCCGTTGTTTCCAAAACCTCCTGGATGACCACGCCGGACAGATCAGCGATGGAAGCATGTACCTTCGTGCCACCGATATCGACGCCGTAAAGAAACGCCTTCTGCGGATCCAGCTCGTAGTTGACGGCGCTGCGCCCGACAGCGCCCTGCGTCCGGCCGGTTTCCCGTACCCAGCCATCGACTTCCAGATCGCGCACGATCTCCGACATGGCCTGCTTTGACAGGCCGGTGACCCGGGCCAACTCCGCCCGGGAGATCGGCGCGCTTTCGATGATCGTTCGCAGCACCGTGCGCGAGGTGATTTGCCGTGTCAAAGGCGCGAGGCCGGAAATATCGGTCATGTTCTCATTCAATTCGTCAACTTTGATGACTAAAATATCGAGACAAGGGGCTTCGTCAATGGAAATATGACTAAAATCGATTGAAAATTACTTTAATTACGAAGAGGCAAAATTACTTAGTCATTCTACTTTACAATATGCACTGCTTTGTGCATCACTGCCCACCGTACAAAAAATAGGCGAAAACGTGCTTTCACGTGCGTGCTTGAGGAAAAACGATGGGAACAAAGATCAAACTGGTGACGATGGCGACCGCCATCGCAATGACATTTACGGCCGCGCAGGCAGCAACGTTGCGCGTAGGCATGCAGGATGATCCGGATGCACTGGATCCTGCGACCTCGGGCACCTATGCCGGGCGCATCGTATTCTCGGCCATGTGTGACAAGCTCGTCGATATCGATGCCAAGCTCGAGATCGTGCCTCAGCTGGCAACCGATTGGACATGGAATGCCGATGGCACGGAGATCACCTTCACGCTACGTGATGGTGTTACCTTCCATGATGGCACACCCTTCAACGCAGAGGCCGTGAAATTCAATATCGAGCGCATGAAGTCCCTGCAGGATTCAAAGCGCAAAGGTGAACTTTCCCCGATCGACACCGTGACCGTCGTTGATCCGGCCCACGTCACTTTCAAGCTGAAGTCGGCTTTCGCCCCCCTGCTGGCCGTGCTTTCCGACCGCGCCGGCATGATGGTCTCCCCGGCCGCTGCCGGCGAAGGCAAAGAATTTTCTGCGGCGCCCGTTTGCGCCGGGCCGTACAAGTTCAAGGAACGCCGCGCCCGCGATGTCATCTCGCTGGAGAAATTCGATGGCTACTGGAACGCCACGGCCATCGGTTATGACGATGTCCAGTATCTGTATATCCCGGACTCGACCGTCCGCCTTTCGCGCCTGCAGGCCGGCGACCTCGAAGTTGCAGAACGCGTTGCGCCGACCGATCTTGGTGCTGTACGCGCCAACCAGTCGCTGGCACTCCACACTTCTCCGGGCCTCGCCGTTTCTCATCTCATGATCAATATCGGCAACGGCGAAAAAGCCGACAACCCGCTCTCCAAGGATGCAAGGCTTCGCCAGGCATTCGAACTTTCGATCGACCGCAACGTCATCAACAAAGTTGCGTTTGCAGGCGAGTTCCTTGCCGACAACCAGATGGTTCCGCCATCCAGCGCCTTCTACAGCAAGTCGCATCCGATCCCTGCCCGCGACATCGACAAGGCAAAAGCTTTGATCGCGGAAGTTGGCAGCGATGCTCCGGTCGTCGAGATTACCTATGAGAACTCGCTCGCCGATGGTCGCGTAGCGCAGATCATCCAGTCAATGGCAGGCGAAGCCGGCTTCCAGGTCGAACTGGTCCCGCTCGAGACAGCGTCGGCAGTCGAGCGTTATCTAGCCGGCAACTTCCAGGCCTATATCGGCAACTGGAGCGGCCGCGCCGATCCCGATCCGACGCTCTTCTCGTTCTTCGCGACGGATGGCAGCCAGAACGTCAACAAGTACAGCAACCCGGAAATGGACAAGGTCCTGGGTGAAGCGCGCCAGAGCGCCGATATCGAGAAGCGCAAGGGTCTCTACGAAAAGGCAACCGGCATCTATCTCGCCGATCTGCCGACAATTCCGCTCTATCACCCCAACTGGTTCTACGCAGCAAGTGCAAAGGTTGACGGCATCGCCATTTATCCGGATGGCCTGTTGCGCCTTACCGGTGTGAAGCCGACCAACTAAGTCCTGCTCGAAGCATCCCGCCAACGATCACACCGTTGGCGGGAACAGAAGAGAAAGCTCATGCTCTCCTACGTCCTGCGTCGTCTGGCAGTCGCCATCCCTACCCTTTTTCTCGTCTCGATTCTGGTCTTCAGCCTGCTGAAATTCCTACCGGGCGATCCTGCTCTGGCACTGGCCGGTGAGGAACGCGACCCGGCCGTCATTGAATTCCTGCGGCAGAAATACAGCCTCGACCAACCGCTTTACGTTCAGTACGGCAAATGGCTCGCAGGCATCGTGCAGGGAGATTTCGGCCTGTCGATCCGCACCCGGCTTCCGATCGGTGAAATGATCGCACAGAAGCTGCCGGTGACGATCCAGCTCTCCGTCATGGCGATGATCCTCGCCACCATCATCGGCATCCCTGCCGGCATTATCGCCGCTCTCAAGCGCGGTACTGTAACTGATTATGGTGTAAGCATCATCGGACTTGCAGGCCTTTCAGTGCCCAGTTTCTGGCTCGGCATCATGTTGATCCTGCTTTTCGCGGTAACGCTCGGCTGGTTTCCTTCCGGTGGTTACGTGGCTTTCTTCGATTCACCGATCGACAATCTTCGCCACACTCTGCTGCCAAGCCTCGTGCTCGGAACGGCGGCAGCCGCCATCGTCATGCGGCATACCCGCAGCGCCATGCTGCAGGTAATGAAGCAGGATTACGTGCGTACCGCACGCGCAAAAGGGCTGAAGGAACGCATCGTCGTCATTCGGCACGTGCTGCGCAACAGCCTCATTCCGGTCGTCACCATGAGCACATTGCATCTGGGCGAACTTCTGTCCGGAGCAGTGCTGACCGAACAGGTCTTCGGCATACCCGGCTTCGGCAAGATGATCGTCGATGGCGTCTTCAGCCGTGACTACGCCGTCGTCCAGGCGGTCGTTCTCTGCTCGGCGGCGCTATTCCTGCTGATGAACCTTCTCGCCGATATCGCTTACGTCATTCTAAGCCCGAGGTTGCGCGGATGAATACGTACAACGCCACACTGCAGCTGCCAGGCACTTCCGGTGCAAAGAAGTCCATGCTCTATCGCTGCCTGCGCCAGCCCGGCGTGCAGATCGGCGGAAGCATCGTTTTGTTCTTCGTGCTGATCGCCATAGCCGCGCCTCTCATTTCACCCTACCAGCCCGCGGCCTCGGACTGGATGGCGATCCGTCAGGGACCTTCTGCCGCCCACTGGTTCGGCACAGATGATCTTGGTCGCGATATTCTGACCCGCATTCTCTACGGCACCCAGGCGTCGCTCCTGGTCGGCATCGTTTCCGTCGCGATCGCAATCGCGATCGGTGTTCCGCTTGGCATGATCGCCGGCTATTTCGGCGGCATCATCGACATGGTGATATCCCGCGTCACCGACGCTCTTCTTGCCTGCCCCTTCCTGGTGCTGGCGATCGCGTTTGCGGCTTTTCTGGGCGCTAGTCTGGAAAACGCAATGATCGCCATCGGCATATCCGCCATGCCCATCTTCGTTCGCCTGACGCGTGGTCAGGTGATGACGGTCAAGGCGGAGGACTATGTCGATGCGGCACGGCTTCTGGGCGTCCCGCATGGGAAAATCATGCTGGCTTACATCCTGCCCAATGCCATGGCGCCGATCATTGTCCAGGCGACTATCACAATGGCAACCGCCGTTCTTGCAGAGGCAAGCTTGGCCTTCCTCGGCCTGGGTCAGCGCCCTCCCGCACCGTCATGGGGCACAATGCTGGACGTGGCCCGTCAGTTCTTGACGGAGTCGCCGTGGATGGCGATCTGGCCGGGCGTTGCGATCATCATTCTCGTGATGGGCTTCAATCTTCTCGGCGATGGGTTGAACGATGCCCTCGATCCTCGACGCGATGATTGACGAATAAACACAAGCAGCGACGGCTCTGGGAGAGCTTCTCTAGAAAGATCCGCAGGCTTCTTGATCGTGATAACGGGGTTCTGCGATCGCTTATGCAACGTCCCATCGCCTTCCCGCCTCAGACAAAATCACCATTTCGGGTCGTCGGACATACCGCTCCAAGCCGACCAGGGCTGCGCGCGGGTGGGTGAGTACTAACGTTGGGAGATCTTTCAGCACTGCAGAATGAGGAGCCTTGTCCTCGAATGCCTCTCGAAACTGCAATTGCTTCAACAATGGCAGAATTTTCTGGGTGATGCCGCCAGCCAGGAAGACACCGCCCTTGGCGAGAAACACCAGGGCAAGGTCGCCAGCCAGACGTCCAAGGCAGGTGGAAAACAATGAAACCGTCTCCATAGCCTGCTCGTTGCTGCCGGCCAGCGCTTCGGCGGTAATGTCCGCCGGTCCGGGCAAGGAAGCTTCGACCGCGTGCACCCTGCATATCGCCTGATAAAGGTTGACGAGACCGCGACCGCACAGAATCTGCTCGCCCGAAATGCGTCCTTCGATCTTGTGAAGATGACGGAAGACATCCTGCTCGAACGGAGTGCGTGGTCCGATGTCCACATGCCCGCCCTCGCCCGGAACGGGGATCCATTTGTCGCGGGTATAGACCAGACCGGCAACGCCGAGACCGGTGCCCGGCCCCAGGACCAACCGCGTTTGCAACGACGGTTCGATTACCGGACCGATACGGTCGATATCGTCTGGCTGGACGTGTGAGCAGGCCAGAGCCTGCGCTTCAAAATCGTTGATAACGAGCAGGTCGCTCATACCAAGGGACTTCAGCACATTGATTGGCCGAATGGTCCAGCCGCAATTCGTCAGCGGGATTTCATTGCCTCTGATCGGTCCGGCGACAGCCAAAAAGGCAGATGCAGGTCGTATCGCACTTCTGGAAAAGACAGAGGAACTGACGGCCTCTTCGACACTCGCAAAATCCGCCGTCCGCACATCCGGGAAATGCAGCGGTTCTGCATCCGGCGCTTCAAGCACGCTGAAACGGGCATTCGTGCCGCCGATATCGGCCAACAATACGGGAAATTTTCGGGTGTTGGTATCGTCTGGTCTCATGGCGGTGCCGTTGTTCAATGGGCGCTTCCATTATCGGCAAGACAGCCAATACCACGCCGTTTTGAGGAATTTTCCCGCGGTATGGCATGCCGCCGATCACCAACGACCGGCGACATGCCAGATAGAATCAGAATCCGATCAGTTTGCTGCCTTGAGCAAGGCCGGTAGCCTCTCCTTCAGATAGGCGTTACCCTTCTTGGCAACATCTTCCGCGCTGAGAGGCATGTCATGCTCAAGAATGTACCACTTGACGCCTGCCTTCTGCGCTGCGGGAAGGATGGTGCTCCAATCCAGCACGCCGGTGCCGAGGATTGCAAACCCCTTCTCCTTCGGCGCGCTGTCCTTCGGTGCGTTGTCCTTTGCATGAATGGCAAAGAGGCGGCCATCAAGCTTGGCAATATATTCAGCCGGGTCGAGACCGGCACGAGCCACCCATGCGACGTCGAGTTCGCTTACCAGCTTCGGTCCTGCGGACGAAAGGATGATTTCCAGAGCCGTTTTGCCATCGAATTCGGCAAATTCGAAATCATGGTTGTGATAAGCCATGCTCATGCCCTGTTCAGCCAGTTTGTCGGCATAACCACCAAGCTCCTTGCCAAGTGTTTCCCAGCCCTTGGCATCCGTCGGTCGTTGTTCCGGCGTCAGGTAGGGCATGATGACGACGGTGTTCCCGACTGCCTTCTGTTCCGTGATGACCTTGTCGAGTTCGTCACGCAGGCGCGGCAAGGGCACATGCGACCCGACAACCGTCAGCTTGTGTTTTTCGAGCAGGGCCTTGAGCTCGTCAGCGGCGAGCTTCTGCATGTCGACGGTTTCGATATTGGACACACCGGCGCGGTTGAGAATGGAAAACTGTTCATCGACAGCTCCGGAGTCGCGAAGCGTATACATCTGGATGCCGATCGGCAGTGCTTCGTTTTTGTCCTGCGCAAAGGCAGGGATTGCTGACGCCACTGCAAGACCGGCGATAAACGCCATCTTCGTCAGTTTGAGTGTCGAAAATTTCATGGTCCTTCTCCTCTATTTTGGCACATCAGTCCTCGTCGCGGCACGGCGTGCCACGATCCCGAGCTTTTCAAAGGGAATGATTTCCCCGTTTAGATGTTGAGTTTCGCCCAGGCGGACGTTTTGTTCGAGGCAACCGCCGCTTCAATGAAGGCCAGACCAGCGATCCCTTCCGTGATGCCGGGATAAACGACGTCACCCGATAGCTTCTGTTCGCTTCGTGCGGCTACGATCGCGTCGGCAGCTTCCCGATAAATCGTCGCAAATCCTTCCAGATAACCCTCGGGATGACCGCTGGGTATGCGGCTGACGCGGTTTGCGGCAAGGCCTGCACCGGCGCCGTTACGCGTGAAGATGCGCATCTGCTCGCCATATGGCGTGAAACGCAGCTCGTTCACCACGGAATGGCTCCATTCCAGCCCGCCTTTTTCACCGTAGATCCGCAACGTCAGTTCGTTCTCGTTGCCGACGGCAATCTGGCTCGCCCACAACATGCCTTTTGCGCCACTCGCATAGCGCATCAGAATATTGGCGCTGTCGTCCAGTCTGCGTCCCGGCACAAAGGACGTCAGGTCGGCCAGCAGTTGATCCGGCGTCTCACCGGTCACGAAAGCCGCAAGGTTGAAAGCATGTGTGCCGATATCGCCGATCGCACCACCTGCCCCGGACCGCGCCGGATCGGTGCGCCATTCCGCACCCTTGGCACCGGTCGTCTCTGCGGCCTGGGTCAACCAGTCCTGCGCGTATTCCACCTGAACATGGCGCAGCCTGCCGATGGCGCCAGCTGCAATCATTTCGCGCATCTGCCGGATCATCGGGTAGCCGGTGTAATTGTGCGTCAGCACAAAGAGACGACCACTTTCAGCAATGATGCCGGCGAGTTCCTTCGCCTTCTCAAGCGTTGTCGTTACCGGCTTGTCGCAGATGACGTGGATACCCGCTTCGAGAAATGCCTTTGCGGGCTCGAAATGCAGGTGATTGGGCGTGACGATCGCGACAGCCTCTATACCGTCCTGACGCTGGCTTTCCGCCGCCGCCATTTCGGCAAATGATGTGTAGCAGCGGTCTTCGACGAAGCCGAGATCACGCCCTGAGCTACGCGCTCTTTCGGCATTCGAAGACAAGGCACCGGCAACCAGGTCATAACGGTCGTCCAGACGCGCAGCAATGCGATGTACGGAGCCTATAAAACCGCCTTGCCCGCCACCGACCATGCCAAGCCGGATACGGTGACCATAGGATTTCGTTGTCATGTCGATTATTCCTCAGAGGCCAAGAATGCGGCGGTTGGCGGCTGCATCCATTCCGCTCTGGGCGAAATCATCGAAGGCATGCTCGGTCACGCGGATGATGTGATCACGAATGAAGGCCGCACCTTCGCGCGCACCGTCCTCGGGATGTTTCAGCGCGCATTCCCACTCGAGCACGGCCCAGCCATCGAAATCATACTGGGTCAGCTTGGAAAACACGGCCCGGAAATCGACCTGACCATCGCCCAGCGAACGGAAACGACCCGGACGGTCGACCCAGCCCTGATAGCCGCCATAGACACCGGAGCGCCCCGTCGGATTGAACTCGGCATCCTTCACATGGAAGGCGCGGATACGCTCGTGATAGATGTCGATGAAATCGAGATAATCCATCGCCTGCAGTACGAAATGCGACGGATCGTAGAGAATGGCGGCGCGATTGTGTGAACCGGTGGCGGCAAGGAAACGTTCGAACGTCGCACCGTCATGCAGATCTTCGCCGGGATGCAGTTCGTAGCAGACATCGACGCCGTTTTCATCGAAGGCATCGAGGATCGGTGTCCAGCGGCGGCCGAGTTCGGCGAACGCCTCTTCGACCAGACCGGCCGGGCGTTGCGGCCAAGGGTAGATAAAGGGCCATGCCAGTGCACCGGAAAAGGTCGCGTGGCTTTTCAGGCCAAGATGCCGCGATGCCTTGGCTGCGGCCATCAACTGGCTGACGGCCCATTCCTGCCGCTTGGCGGGGTTGCCACGCAGATGCGCCGGCGCAAACCCGTCGAACAATTCATCATAGGTGGGATGAACGGCAACCAGTTGCCCCTGAATATGCGTGGACAGTTCGGTGATCTCGATGCCGTGCACGGCAAGACGGCCCTTGATGTCGTCGCAATAGTCTTTCGATCCGGCGGCTGTTTCGAGGTCGAAGAAACTCGGATCGGTGGGGATCTGGATACCCCTGTAGCCGAGCGACGCGGCCCATTCGGCGAGATTGTCGAGCGTGTCGTAAGGCGCCTTGCCACCCAGAAATTGGGCGAGGAAAATAGCTGGTCCTTTGATGGTCTTCATTTCAACACCTCATGCTTCAATTATCGACCCGGCGGAAACGGCGCGACAGAGCCGCGTACGACCAGATCCGTATTCAATTCGATGGTTTCGGCCGTTGAACGGCCCGATAGAATTTCGATCATCAACGACATGGCGCGCTGACCCATTTCCCGGCGCGGCTGGCGCACAGTGGTCAGCGGAGGGTCGTAGGCATTGGCAAAGATCATGTCATCGAAACCAATGACGGAAACGTCCCTCGGCACGCTCAAATCGTGCTTGCGCAGCTCGCTGATGGCACCGATCGCCATCTGGTCGCTTGCGGCAAAAATAGCCGAGAAGGCAATGTTCTGCTGAAGCAGGCGCTGTACGGCATCACGACCGGATTCGATGCTGTAATCGCCACGGATCACCAGTTCGTCGCGATATTCGACACCGGCGTCGGCAAGAGCCTGACGGTAACCGTCAAGACGCTCGCTCGCCAGCGCTTCCGGTAAAGGTCCAGCGAGATGCGCGATGTTGCCATGTCCGCGATCAAGCAGATGTTTTACCGCCTCCAGTGAGGCAACCCGGTTGTCGACCTTGACCGTGGGCAGATGCAGACCGGGAATGGATTCCGAAGCAATAACGAGCGGCGGCAGCAGTTCCTGATTTTCCAGGAGGTCCGCCGGAAAGTGCCCCGTCATCAGGATCAATCCGTCCGCATGTTTCTGCCGAACCATCTCGATGTGATTGGCGACACGCTCCTCGGAGTTGCGCGCATCCCCCATCAGAACCTTGTAACCGGCCTCGCTCGCGGTTTCTTCAACCCCTTTGTAAATCTCCAGATAAAAGGGGTTGGAGATATCGCGGACGAGAAGAATGACGGTGTGGTTCGACTGAAGCCGCAGGTTGCGAGCCTGGGAATTGGGCACGAAATTCGCCTGTTTGATCGCTTCCATGACCTTCTGGCGCGTTTCGGGTCGCACCTGGTCCGGTCGCTGCAGCGCGCGAGACACGGTGGCGGTGGAAACCCCCGCCAGTGCCGCGACCTCGCGAATATTCGTAGCCTGTTCCTTGGTCATCGTCAGATCCGCAGTTTCTTCTGCCGACCATATAGCAGCATCAAAGCCAGAAGCGTCGCACCAAAGATGATCTGACGCGCCCACACTTCCAGATTGAGGGTGATAAGCACGCTTTGCAGGATGGTCAGCGCCACCGCGCCGGCCATGGTACCAAGATAACCGCCTGAACCGCCGGCAAGCGACGTGCCACCGATAACGACCGCGATGATGGAAGGCAGGACGTACTGGTCGCCGACCGAGATGAACGAGGTTCCGGTGTAACCGATGACGCAGACGCCCGCGAGGCCGGCGAACAGGCCCGACAGCCCGTAGAGCATGACGCGGATGAACGGGACCGGCAGGCCGACCAGCGTGGCGGCCCTTTCATTCGAGCCGATCGCATAGATCGAAAAGCCGAATGCGGTACGGCGCAAAACGAACATCATGATCGCCGCAATCGCCACCCAGACGAAGAGAATTCCGGGAATGCCTAAGACCAGCGGGCGGTTGATGAATTGCGCCAGCATCGGGGCGGTAGCGCCGGAAGGCACGCCTTGAGAATAGACCACGAGACCGCCCTGGATGACGGCAGTCATGCCGAGCGTCATGACCAGCGGCGGAATGCGCAGGAAAGTGACGCCGAGACCATTGATGATGCCGATCATGAATGGCACCACGGCCGCGACGACCACCGCCAGCCCGATACCGCTGTCCTGGCCGTTCATCATATTGCCGGCGAGAACGGCGCCGAAGGAAATCATCGCGCCGACGGAAAGGTCGATGCCCTCACGCCCGCCGAGCACGACCATGTTCTGGCCGGCGGCGACGATGCCGAGAATCGCTGCAACCGTGAGCAACCGGACGATCTGGTCACCCCGGGCGAAACCCGGCGAAAGAGCTTCGCCGATGAAAAGCAGCGCAACCGATGCGCCGATGGCGATCGTCAGCGGATCACGTAGGATGTTTGTGAAACGGGATGCAAATGTTGGGGTCATGTCAGCGCCTCGTCACGACAACACCGCCCGCCAGCGCTGCGAGCACGATCAGGCCCTGGACGAGGGTCTGATATTCGAAAGGAAGACCGGCGAAAAAGATGACATTGCCGATCAGGCCAAGCACCAGCGCACCGGCGATCGAACCCGTCAGCGTGCCGAATCCTCCCGCCAGCGCGGTGCCGCCGAGCACGACGGCGGAAATTGACGACAAGGCCAATGTCGCGCCGAGCAGTGGGTCACCGGAAGCGGTTTCGCCCGTCAGACACAAGGCCGCCAGTGCCGAGAAAAGCCCGGAAATCGCATAGGCAACGACACGGATCCCTTCAAGGCGCAGGCCTGTCTGGAATGCGCCGACGCGGTTTCCACCGGCCGCTAGAAGATGGGTAAAAAACGCGATGCGGGAGATGGCAATGGCAAACAACAGCGCCGCAACCAGAACCCACAAAACGAACGGGACGCCAAGCAGCGTACCGGCATAAGTGGTCCAGTAGGCTTCCGGAACAGACAGGCCGGCCTGTGGCAAAACCCAGATGGCAAGACCAGCAAAGATGATACCGGTTGCAAACGTCGTGACTATGGCCTGCAAACGCATGACGGCAATGAAAAAACCGTTGACGATCCCGCAGGCAATGCCAACTATGACGCCTGCACCCATGCCGATCCAGACCGCGCTTGCGCCATCACCCATCGTCGTCATGACCGACACGGTCACGACGTTGACGAGCGCGGCGATGCTGCCTACCGACAGGTCGATATCGCCGCCGAGAATAACGAAGGTCTGACCGATTGCCACAAGGATAAGTGGCAGAAAGGTCGTCAGGTTGGATTGCAGCACGCTCGGTTCTACGAAGGATGGCTGCAGTATGGTATTGATGACTGCAAGCACGATCAGAACCAGGATCGTGATGATCCACGGCTGTCGGCGCAGTGTCGAAAGCGTCGTCATGCGGCGTCTCCGTAAGCGGCGCGTGTCAGGTTGACGGCGTTTATGTCATCTCCGGTCAATTCGGCGGCAATCTTGCCACCGTTGAAGACGAGTACGCGGTCGGCGAATTCGAGAACCTCGGAATCCTCCGAGGAATAGAAAAGGATGGTCGCACCGGCATCGGCCTGCTGCCGCATCAGCGCGAACAAGTCGGCCTTGGCTCCGAGATCGATCCCCTTGGTCGGATCGTCCAACAGCAAAAGCTTCGGCGCCGTGGCAAGCCAGCGGGCGATGAAGATCTTTTGCTGGTTGCCGCCTGACAGCGTGCCGATCGGCATGTCCATATCGGCAAACTTGGTTTTAAGACCGGCAGCGACCTTTTCGACCTCCGGCTTCAATACGCCGGGACGGATGACTTTCAGACGCTTGCGGACGGCAAGAGCGGCAACGAGATTTTCGAAGATCGAACGTCCCTGTAGCGCACCATCGCGACCACGGTCACCGGACACATAGGCAAAACCGTTCATCACGGCATCGGCCGGTTTGCGGATGCTGACTGCGCGGCCTTCAAAACCGATATCGCCCGAGACCAGCGGATCGGCTCCGAAAAGCCCCCGCAGGAGAGCGGATTGCCCCTGCCCTTGCAGACCGGCAAGACCCAGTATCTCGCCTGAACAGGCCTGAAACTCGACCCCGCGGACGCCGCTGTTCTGCGCAGCCTTCACCGTCAGGCTCGGAGTCGACAGGCTTTCGCGCTCCGGACGGGCTTCCGCCACTCTCACCTCACCGACCATATCGTGAACGATGGCTTCGCGGGTTGTTTCGGCAATGGTCCGTTCGGCAATCGTCGCACCATTGCGCATGATGGTGGCACGGTCGCAGACAGCAAATACCTCATCAAGGCGGTGCGAAATCATGATGGTCGAAATACCTTCGGCCTTTTTCGCCTGCAGGATTTCAAACAGACGATGCGATTGTCGGCCATCGAGAGCAGCAGTCGCCTCGTCCATGATCATCAGGCGAGCATTCTGACCGAAGACCTTGAGAATTTCCACGATCTGGCGCTGATCCGGCGGCAGGTCTCCGACGATCGCCTGCGGCGTCAGACCCTGGCCCGCAACGCCATCAAACAGCGCGATCAACTCGGCCGTGCGCGCAGTCATGGCACGACGGTCGACGAAGGGACCAGACTTCAACTCGCGCCCGAGAAAGATGTTATCGGTGACGGTCAATTGCGGAATAAGGCTGAGCTCCTGATAAAACAGGGCTATCCCGGCCTTTTCGGCATCACGCGGACTGCGAAAACGGGCGGCGGCGCCACGAAAGCGCAACTCGCCAGAGGTCGGCACGACCGCGCCGGCAATGATCTTGCACAACGTGCTCTTGCCGCAACCATTGGCACCGAGCAGCGCGTGAATTTCACCTTCCTCGACCGTCAGACGCCCATCCGTCAACGCTCGCACAGCGCCATAACTCTTCGTTATGCCGTCCGCTATCAAAGCGTTCGTCATCTTGCCTACTCCACAATGTGCATATTTTGGGGATGCGGAACATCGTCCGCGAAATCCGCCCCGAGGGCGAACGGCCGGCAGACTGGCTACCGGCCGACTTTCGTTACTTGAAGAACTCTGCCGCCTGCTCCGGCGTCACCGTTGCAGTGACCGACCAGTAACCCGGCTTGCCTTCGGCCGCCTTCAGGTTGTCGGCAAGGTTGTTGCCATCGACGAATGGGATCGGAATATAGATCGAGTTGCCATATGCGCCACCGAATACACCGTCCTTGAATTCCTTGCCCTGCAGCTTGAGGACCGCGACGTTGAGCGCACTGGCCATGACGCCGGGCGGGTTAACCGATGCGCCGGAATTGAGCTTCTTGTCGGACCAGCTCTGCATGAAGTCCTTGCGGATTTCGCCGGTGGCAGCCATCTTCTCGGTTTTACCGGCAGCTTCGATTGCGCGCCATGCGCCATCGGCCATGCCGTCCTGCACCCAGACGCCATTGATATCGGGATAGGTGGCAAGAAGGTTCTGCATGGCCTGCTGGCCCTGAGCCTGATCCCAGCTTGCATTCGCCTGATTCAGAACCTTGATGTCCGGATAGTTGGCAAAGATTTCCTTGTAGCCGGCGACACGCGCCTCGTTTGCCGGATTGCCGGCAATGCCGTTGATGGCGACGATGCTGCCCTTGCCCTTCAGCGTATCGGCAAGCCACTGCGCCGACTTGCGGGCCCAGTCCTTCTGGTCGATGCCGACATAGATGGCGTCCTTGGAGGACACTTCGGCATCGGTCGCGACAACGAGAACGTTACGCGCCTTGGCCTGCGCGAAGATCGGATTGAAAGCCGTCGGGCTGGCCGGATTGATGATGATGGCATCAACACCCTGGTTGATGAAATTGCGGATGTGGCCGATCTGACCCTGAACATCGACATTGCCGCTCTGCACGACGACTTCGACGTTGACACCTTTTTCCTTCCAGGCAGCCGCAGCAGCCTGCGCCTCATCGATCATCTGCGTACGCCATTCGCTACCGACGAAAGCATTCGAGAGACCAATCTTGAAACTCTGATCCTGTGCAGTGGATGCTGTGGCGAAGCTCGCAGAAATTGCGGCGGCCAGCACAACGGTCTTCAGCATCGATACCCCTCCTCATGGGCGATGTAATCCATTACATTTTTGAATGTAATCGATTGCAGAAGTGTGTCAAGCCTAACACGCAAAGTTACGGTCACCTCCACTTGGTTGCGCTATCCGTCGGCAGGCGCAATGCCAAACTGATGACGGAACTGGGCTTCGGCGGAGCTGGACAATCGTCTTTAAGAAGCCCGACAGTCTCGGGATGGTTGCGGGAATGCCTTGGAATACGGCTCTAGCCAAACAGCACCTTGGGAGAGGCCGAGGACCAAGATTTCCTTCAACATATCTTCGCCTCATCACAGAGACTTGAAGCTACGCTTCGCCGCGTTTTCCGCACCTGCCAGAAGCTCCACAGACCCAAAATTACCAAAGTGCGAAAAGGCTATTGCGCTCTTGTCGACAGTTTGTATTATCGAATTAACAAGAACACGGGAACTGCGCGAGACCAAAGCCAAGAAGCGCTCGCGATAAGAACTGCACTACGCCCTATGCCGGCTCAGGTGGCTGACAATATTTGTCGTCGCGCTGTTTCGACGTGCCTATTCGATGGCAAGTGCGGGTGCTCGTCTTTAACTGGGAGCTTTCCATGACAGCATACCTTCTCACCGGCGGCCAATTCCTCGACGTCAAGACCAAGCAACTGGTCGGCGGCGTCGAAGTTTTGATCGAAGACGACATCATCCGCGAGGTTTCTGACAAGGCGATCACTGGATCTTCGGCCGAAAGGATCGACCTGCAGGGTAAGACACTTATGCCCGGCCTCGTGGATGCCCATGTGCATGTCGTTGCGACGCTTGTCGATCTTGCGGCCAATGCCGAGTTGCCGAGCTCGCTCGTCGCACTCAGAACCTCGAAAATCATGAACGGCATGCTGATGCGCGGCTTCACCACCGTGCGCGATCTGGCCGGTGCCGATCTCGGCCTCAAGCTCGCAGTCGAGGAAGGCCTGATCGACGGGCCCCGCCTCGTCATCTGCGGCAAGGCGCTCGGCCAGACCGGCGGCCATACCGACTATCGCACCCGTTTCGACAATCGTCCACTGCACGAGGCGAGCCTCGGCGCGCTCGGCCGCATATGCAACGGCATCGACGAAGTTCGCCGCGGCGCCCGCGAAGAGATCCGCAACGGCGCCGACTTCATCAAGATCATGGCGAACGGCGGCGTCGCGTCGCCGACCGACCCGATCCACGTCCTGCAATATTCCCGCGAGGAAATCATCGCCGTCGTCGAGGAAGCCAACAATGTCGGCACCTATGTCTCGGCCCATGTCTATACCGACGCGGCGATCCGTCGTGCGGTCGAATGCGGTGTCCATTCGCTCGAACACTGCAACCTGATCGAAAAGGAAACCGCCGAACTGGCCGCCAAGTCCGGCGCCATCGCCTGCCCGACGCTCGCAGCCTATGAAGGTCTTGCGATGGAAGGCGAAGCCTTTGGCCTCAAGCCTGATTCCGTCGCCAAGATCGAGACGGTTCGCACCGGCGGCTTGCGCTCGCTTAAGATCCTGCACGATGCGGGCGTACCGATGGCCTATGGGTCCGACCTTCTCGGCCAACTCCATAAATATCAGTCGATCGAATTCACAACGCGCAACAAGGTGCTGCCGGCGGCCGACATCATCGAATCCGCCACGCTCATCTCGGCGAAGCTGTGCCGCATGGAAGGCAAGATCGGCGAGATTTCGCCCGGTGCATTCGCCGACCTCATCGTGGTCGACGGCAATCCGCTGGAAGATATCGGCGTGCTCGAACAGCACGACAAACTGAAGGCGATCATGAAGGGCGGACAGTTCTACAAGAACGAGTTGGCGGCCTGATCGCGGGAGACGCGAAGATGGTACAGGGCAAGACTTTTGCCGAACGCCTGGGCCGGCTCTCGGTCGGTCTGATCAACACTGTGGGATTGGGAATCTGCGTTCTGCCGCTGATCCTGATCTTCTGGCTGTCGGTCATCGCAAACAGCGTTCTGTCACTGCCGGCGGAAGGCTATACGCTGAACTGGTTCGCCGAAGTCTGGCGCCAGCCGCAGTTCATCGACGGTTTCTATCTGAGCGCCATGGTCGCGATCGGCGCGACCACCATCGGCATGATCGTCACCATTCCGGCAGCGATCGTGCTGGTGCGCAAACGCTTCATCGGCCGCAACGCCATCATGCAGATGCTGATGTCACCGCTGATCGTGCCGGCGATCGTTATCGGCGCCTCGCTCTACATGACCATGGTCGAACTGGAAGTGAGAACCGGTATTCCGGCGACGGGTTCGATGATCGGCTTCATCGCCGGCCATGTCCTGCTCACCATTCCGTGGTGCGTGCGGCTGCTCACGGCAAACCTTGCCGGCCTCAACGAGGTGGTCGAGGAAGCGGCGGCCAGCCTCGGCGCTTCGCCCTTCACCGTCATCTGGAAGGTGACGCTGCCGCTGATCCGTCCCGGTATCGTCGCGGCCGCGATCTTCAGCTTCGTCGTCTCTTTCGGCAATCTCGAAGTGTCGATGTTCCTGTCGACGCCCGGCCAGCTCACCCTGCCGGTCGCAATCCTCCAATACCTGCAGTGGAAGATCGACCCCACCATCGCGGCGGCCTCCGTCATGCAGGTGGCCATTATCGGGCTCGCGCTGGTCATCACCAATCGTTTCGTCAATCTCTCCAGGATGGTTTGAACATGGCAACAGTCACGATCGAAAACCTGCGCAAGGTCTACGGTGATTTCGTTGCCGTAGACGACATGAATCTCGACGTGAAGGACGGCGAATTCCTCATCCTTCTCGGCCCCTCCGGCTGCGGCAAGACGACGACGCTGCGCATGCTCGCCGGCTTCGTCGAGCAGAATACCGGAAGGCTTGCGATCGGTGACCGCGACATCACCACTGAACCGCCCTATCGCCGCAATATCGGCCTCGTCTTCCAGAACTATGCGCTCTTTCCGCATCTGACGATCTTCGAAAACGTCGCCTTCGGCCTTCGCCGCCGCAAGCTGCCGGAAGATGAGATCAAAAGCCGTGTCCGCGAAGCGCTGGAACTCGTCCGCCTCGGCCATCTGGAGGACCGCTACCCGAAGCAGATGTCCGGCGGCCAGCAGCAGCGCGTCGCGATCGCCCGCGCCATCGCCATCCGCCCCGATATCCTGCTGCTCGACGAACCGCTGTCCAACCTCGATGCAAAACTGCGCCTGCAGGTTCGCGACGAGCTGCGCGCGCTGCAGCAGAAACTCGGCATCACCACGATCATGGTCACCCACGACCAGGACGAGGCCATGTATGTCGGCGACCGGCTGGTCGTCATGCAGGAAGGCAAGATCCAGCAGATCGGCACGCCGGCCGAACTGTATAACCACCCCGCCAACCGCTTCGTCGCCTCCTTCATCGGCCGCACCAATTTCGTCGAGGGCGAGATCCGCGCCGGCCAGACGACCTTCAAGGCGAAAAGCGGCCTGACCGTCGCCACCGCCATTGCCGAACGCCCCTCCGCCGAACTGGTCGTGCGGCCGGAAATGATCGAACTCTCGGCGGAAAAGACCGCAGAGGCCAACTGCTTCGAGGCCCAGATCACCCACAGCGTCTTCCTGGGCGGCAATCTGGAAATGGTCGCCACTCTTCCCACCGGTGACGCCTTCACCGTCATCACCACCGTCAAGCATCTGAAGGACAAGGGCCTCACCGCCGATACCGGTAGCCGGCTCCACCTCTCCTTCTCGCCTGAATCCGCAGTCCTGATGTGAATGATGAGACAATAGAGAAAGGGAACAGCATGACGAACGGCATCAACAGAAGACAATTCGGCCTGATGGCCGGCGCATTGGCGGCCAGCACCGCGCTTTCGGGAACCGTCGCGAAGGCTGCCCCGAGCGGCCGCATCGTGGTCGGTACCTGGGGCGGCGACTATCAGAACCTGCAGCAGCAGTTCATCGTCGATACGCTGATGAAGGATACCGGCATCAATGTTGTGTTCGACACGGCCAATGATACGGTGCGCAAGACCAAGATGCTGGCCGAGCGCCGCCTGCCGCGCGGCTCGATGGACATTGCCTGCCTCACCGGTCAGGGCGCCTACGAGATGAACCAGAACGGTCTGCTCGAGGAACTCGACGAGACCAAGGTGCCGAACATGAAGAATGTCCCGGCCGTCTTCCGCAACAATTACAGCGTCCCGCACATCTATACGGGCCGCGTCATTCTCTACAATCCGAAATTCGTCAAGACGCCGCCGACCTCCTATGCCGATCTCTGGGATCCGCAATATGCCGGCAAGATCGGCGTGATCGACATCCAGTATCAGACGACGATCGAATCCGCCGCGATGATCTCCGGCGGCGCGCTCGACAATTACGAGCCCGGCAAGGAAAAGCTGCTCGAACTGAAGAAGCAGGGCGTCAAGATCTACCCGACCAACGAGGCGATGGCGCAGGCGCTGAAGACCGAAGAATGCGTCATGTGCATCATGTGGAACGCCCGCGGCTATATGTGGAAAAAGGCCGGCATCCCGGTCGAGATCGCAGTGCCGAAGGAAGGCCTCGTCCTCTACATTTCCGAAATGTGCGTTCCGAAGAATGCCCAGAACAAGGAAGCCGCCTACGCCTACCTCAACGCCATGATGGAACAGGGCCCGCAGACGGCCTTTGCCGAGAGCATGGGCTACGCGCCGACCAACTCGACCGTCAAGCTCGACGCCGAACTGGCCAAACTGGTCGATTATACCGAGGAACAGCGCAAGAGCCTGATGGTCCAGAAGATGGACTATCTCGCCAAGAACGATGCCGCCCTGCAGGACTGGTGGAACAAGTCCTTCAAGGGCTGATCCTGAACGGCTGATATTTGAGAATATGCCGGCCGGGTTTATCCCGGCCGGCATCCAGGCGGCGCAACAAGGAACGGCAGGAACATGATCAAGAAGGGAACGACGGCGGCCGCGATGCTGACCCCCGCCACGCTGATGGTGGTGGTGTTTCTCGCACTGCCGATGCTGCTGCTTCTGCGCTACAGCTTCAATCAGTACGTCCCCGGCGAATTCATGGTCGAGGGCATGACGGTCGAAAACTACGTCAACCTGCTCTCCGACAGCTATTACCTCGCCGGCCTGCGGACCACGGTATTGATGGCCTTCGGCGTCACCGTCGCCTGCATCCTTCTCGGCCTGCCGCTCGCAAGCTTCATCGCCCGCCAGAAGGGCAGCCTGAAAACGCTGCTTCTGCTGATGATCATCCTGCCGCTCTTCGTCAGCAACGCGGTGCGCGCCGCCGGCTGGATGGTCGCCTTCGGCCAGAACGGCGTGGTCAACTACCTGCTTGGCGCACTCGGCCTGATCGGCGATCCGCTGACGCTGATGTACACGCCGACCGCCGTGTTCATCGGCATCGTCTCTGTCAACCTTCCCTATGTCGTGCTGACGCTGCAGAGCGTACTCGAAGGCCTCGACCCGAACACCAAGGACGCCTCGCTCAGCCTCGGCGCCGGCCCGTTCGAGACCTTCCGCCTGGTCACCGTGCCGCTCGTCATGCCCGGCATTCTCGCGGCCTTCGTGCTTTCCTTCATCCTGACGATGAATGCCTATGCGACGCCCGTCCTTCTCGGCGGACCGAATTTCCGCATGATGGCGCCGATGGTGGTGGATGAGGTTCTCGGCAAGGCCAACTGGCCCTTCGGCGCGACGCTCTCCTTCATCCTGATGGCGGTGACGCTGGTGCTGACGGTTGCCAGCAGCATGTTCATTGCCAAGCGCTACAATTATTCGGAATAGAGACCCGATCGAATCCAATGATGCGCCGCCTTGATGACGGGCGCACGCTCCCCAAGAGGAAACCTCGTTATGACCGCCCCGGAATACAAGTCCTACGAACAGTCCCTGTCGGAATTCGACAACATCGCCGCCGCCATCCCGCCGATCTCGGCCGAGGAGCTGAGCGCCCGCATTGCCAAGCTGCAGGGCCTGATGAAGGATGAGGGCGTCAAGGCGGTCTATCTCGATACCTCGACCAGCCTCACCTATTTCACCGCCATCACGCTCGGCGCCAGCGAGCGCCTGCATGGCGCGATCATCCCGTCCTCCGGTGCGCCGATCTATATCAGCCCGGCCTTCGAGGAACCGAAGACCGAGACGCTGATCACCATCCCCGGCGAGATCGCGGTCTGGGAAGAACATGAAGACCCAGCTTTGCTCGTCGCCGACCTGATCTGCGGACTTTCCGCGGACGGCGATACGCTCGCCTTCGATCCGGCAACGCCCTTCGTCTTTTCGAGCCCTATCACCAGCTATATCGGCGGCCGCCTCCAAGTCACGGGCGCCAAGGATATGATCGCCCAGTGCCGGCAGATCAAGTCGGCGACCGAGATCGCCATCATCCAGGCCGCGATGACCGCCAGCCTCGGCGTCCACAAGGCCGTCTGGCAGGGCCTCTATGAAGGTGTCTCGACCACGGAAGTCACCGATTTCATCGCCGCCGCCCATCAGAAACTCGGCATGCGCCACATCTTCGCCGCCGCGCAGTTCGGCGAGGCGACCGCCTATCCCCATGGCGTGCCCTATGCCCAGACGCTGAAGACCGGCGACATGGTGCTGATCGATCTCGGCGCCCATATCCATCGCTACTGCTCGGATATCACCCGCACCTACGTCTTCGGCGAGCCGACCGACCGCCAGCGGGACGTCTGGACGCTGGAGCAGAAGGCCCATCGCGCCGCCTTCGAAGCCGCGAAACTCGGCACGCCCTGTGAAGAGGTCGATTTCGCCGCCCGCAAGGTGCTGACCGATGCCGGCTACGGCCCGGACTACAAGGTGCCCGGCCTTCCCCACCGCACCGGCCACGGGCTCGGCATGGACATGCACGAGGATCCCTATATCGTGCGCGGCAACAAGACCCCGCTCGCTCCCGGCATGGTCTTCTCCGACGAACCGATGCTCGCCATCTACGGCGAATGCGGCGTGCGCCTGGAAGACATCATCTACATGTCGGAGACCGGCCCGGTCTTCTTCACCGAGCCGGCAGCGTCGATCGACAAACCATTTGGCTAACCGGCTCACCTGACATGCGACGCGGATTGCTTGACGAAACCATAAGTCCTTTTATCGCGACCATGTCGAAGCCTGACGATCAGCAGCCCTCCCCGCTCGTCCGCGGCCAAGAACACCGGCAGTCGACAGCGGGTATGGTCTGAGGGCATCCACGATTTCGGTTAGCCCACGTTCATTCCCGTTCGGGCAGCAACGGATCAACGGACAGCTCTGGTCTTTGACTGGAGCGCACCGTTTTGCCGGACGTTGTCTTGCCTGCACCCGATGCTCAGTGAAACACGGCCAATACCGATACCTAGCCGCCACAGGTTATTGAGACGATGGGCCATCAGTCACGAGTTCACCAGCCGCAGCGCTCTTGACCCTCTACCTGCTAGAGGTTCCAGAATGGACGGCAAGATGATTCAGGACAGACAGATGGCAAGAGCCGCCGTTATGGGTGGAGATGCATGGCTACCGCTCTTCGGAGCGTGGTTGGTCGCACTATTTTCCACCCTTGGAGCAATATTCATCGGCGAGGTGATGGGACAGACTCCATGCGATCTGTGCTGGTTTCAGCGTTCATTCATGTTTCCGCTGTCCATAATCCTCGCCATAGCCGTGTTCCGGGCCGACTGGTCCGCATGCATCTATGCGGTTCCCCTCGCCTTCATCGGCTGGCTGATATCCGCCTTCCACAATCTGCTGTATTTCGGCGTGTTACCCACGGCGATCAAACCATGCGGCCAGGGGCCATCCTGTTCTGGCGAAGGCATGACCATTTTGGGAATGGTACCATTGCCACTTTTATCCCTGGCGGCCTTCACCGCCATCATCGTCCTTCTCATTGCCGTGCGCCGGAGAACTTCGCCATGAACAGACGCGCCCTTGTCCTGTCGACCGCTTTCGCCGCCATTGCTGTTTTCGGAGGCGGTGCTGCGCTTTACACCGCCAACACCCCGGCTCCTGCACCGCAACCGGTACCGCAGGCGTCCAACGATACCCTGGTGCGAATGCACTCACCCGTGATCGGGCCGGTCGGTGCCCGTGTGACGATCGTCGAGTTCTTCGACCCCTCCTGCGAAGCCTGTCGAGCATTCTATCCGCTCGTGAAACAGATCATGACCCAGGCAGGGGACGACGTTCGCCTAGTGCTCCGTTACACGGCGTTCCACCAAGGGTCGGATGAAGTCGTCCGCATTCTGGAGGCGGCACGGAAGCAGAACCGCTTCGAACCTGTTTTGGAAGCCTTGCTGTCGGGGCAGCCCGAATGGGCCGTCCACGGAGCACCGGACATCGAAAAGGCCTGGCAGTTTGCCGCAAGCGCCGGACTGGACATCGCGCAGGCCAGACAGGACGCCGCAACGGCATCCGTCGATAATGTTCTCAAGCAGGACATGGCCGATGTCAGAGCAAACCGGGTTGAGCAAACACCAACCTTCTTCGTCAATGGAAAGCCTCTTCAGGAATTCAGCCCACAGGGACTGGCCAATCTTGTCCGCTCGGAGCTGGAGGCCACGCCACCCGGCACGTGAGCGGCGCCAGTTGCGTCCCCCCTAGGCTCGTGACGGAGTGGCTGACCTTCGCGATCAGACCGACGCTTGTTCCAGGGGCAATCGTGACTGTCGACCCAAGAATTTATCTATCTTGGCCACGATGATGCCCGCATCATCTACGGCGCCAATGATGAGCCCCGAGGCCCGGTTCCTCTGCCAAGGCCGCCCGACGAAATGGAGCCCCTCGACCGGAGACACGCCCTCTTCGTGCAGAACTCCGCCATTCGGACCCTTGGCCGCATCGATGGCGATCCAGCCGAAATCATCACGATAACCGGTCGCCCATATGACTGTTTTCGGTCTCATCCGACCGCCGTCGGCAAATACGGCCTCGTCGCCCAGAACCTTGACGAGCCTGGGCACCAGATAGACGCCGCCCCGTTGAAGTGTCCGGTCGTCGTTACCGCGCGCCGGAAAGGGGTCCATGCGTCTCATCCGTCGGCCGACAATGCTGTCGCGATTTGCTGCGAGCAGGCCGGTTTTGTTCAGCCACCACCATGCACTTCTTCCAAACAGTCTCTCGGGAAACAGCTTGCGGGGCCTCCCTCGGGCCAAGGTCACGGATTGCTGCCCCGCGAAAGCGAGCGCAACGTCGCGGCCGCTTGCACCGTCACCGACGACAAGCACGGGTCCGTGCTCGACATCCGAAGCGACGCGGAACTCGGCGACATGCATTTGTCTGATATCTGGTCCGAAGTCGGCGGCGAGGATCGGCAGGTTGGGTATCTGAAACCCGCCCGTCGCCACGATAACCACCCGCGCGACATAGCGCCTTCCATCGGTGGCTTCGGCCTCAAATCCCCTGTCCGTGCGGTTGAGGCACCTGACACGAGTCTGCATGTCCACCCTGTGACTTCCCGTCAGAGCGTATCGCGTTAGGTAATCTGCAAATTCCGATCCCGTCGCGTATCCGTCAGGATTGCCCGCAAGGGGAAGCCCCGGCAGGCCGCTCATGTTCCGTGGCGTGAAGAGGCTCAAGCTCTCGTATCGATATCGCCAGTTGTCCCCAACCGAGACACCAGCTTCGACAACAACATGATCGATGCCGGCTGCCTTTAGAAAATGGGCGCTGGAGAGCCCAGCCTGACCGGCTCCAATGACCAGCACATCGATCGAACGAGTGGCCTTCCGGTGTCCCCCTTCGAGATCCATTGACCTACGGCCCGACCCGAGCGACCGTGTGCACTGCGTTCGGTCGCGCCCGCAGAGCGATATGCCTCATGCCGGAGGCGAAAACAGCGACAACGCATGCCTGAAGTGCAGCGATGACCGTCCGCTTATCCCGTTCGATCTGACATAAGCCGTATTTGTCACCCAGCACGGGGTCAGTCTTCAACTGATGTATCCGCCATAGTGCCTGCCCCCGACCGCTTGGTCATTCCTTTAAACGGGTCGGCGAGCGCCGCTTCAGGCCGGCTGACCGGATATTTGATACCCGAGATACGGGATGCAAGCTTTTCAGGCCCGTCCCTCTTGAGAAGCTGGCGAAAGCTTGGATGCATGCCGCCGTCGACATATGCCGTTACCGCAGTCGAGCTTGCCTCTGCCATCGCAAGATCGACCTTCTTCTTCTCGGCTTGGATGCGGCTCATCAACTGCGCGTCGGGCTGGTTCGTGGCCACCGGGCATGCTGCCAGAGGATCGCTTGGCTCGCCGCCTTCGAACTCCGAATTGAACACATATCGGCGGCCACAGACCGAAACCTTAGGCTGCTGCCTGGTGATCTCGAAGGCATCGTATCCTTCCTTCAGCGTGCGCCAGAAGGGCATGTTCTCGTCGCCACGGTGGAGAGCCATGTTCTCGGCCGTCATGCGGAAAGGATAGGCCTGGACCTGAAAGCGGCTCTGCCCGGAAGAGAGCGCTTTTGCAACAATCGCGTAGATCTCACCCACACCCTGATCTGTCAGCGCGTAACAGCCGGAGGACGAGCATGCACCATGGACCATCAGCGCCTCGCCCGTATAGCCGAGCGCCGATTCCAGCCTGTTCGGATAACCGAGGTTGAACGAGAGATAATACTGGGACTTCGGGTTCAGCATGCCGGCGGATACGTGGTAGAAACCCTCCGGTGCCTGGCGGTCGCCGTTCTTCATCTTCGGGCCGAGCTTTCCGGACCATCTGCACATCGGATAGGTCTTCAGCAGGGCGTAACGGCCAGACTTGTCCGTTTTCCAGATTTCCAGTTCGCTCTCCTGCTTGAAGATCCGCACCAGAACGGGGCTTTCAACCTTCATGCCCTTTTTCGACATTTCGGCGAGCATCTTGTTCGAGATCTGTGGCGGAGCCCGAGACACGTCTTCCAGCGCCATATCTGCAGCAACACATCCTGACAAAGAGATGCCGAGGGCAATCAGCATGGCGATCCGTCTAAGACCACCCGTGACCTGTCTACCTGATTTCGCGACGTAGTTGTTCATTGCCTCAAACCGCATATGCATCTGGCGTTGCTTCCACCGCAACCATCTATGCGAAGCCGTTACAGCTTCATTAAACATGAAAAGCTGACCGATCCGGTGAACTCGGCTGATTCTAGCCATTTCCGTCCTCTGAGCCAAGCCATACAACCTCAAGCGACTTGAGGTGCAAGAGCGAACAGCGGTTTTCTTCGGTGTTTGTGGCGGACTTCGATCACGGACCCTGCACGTTTTCTTGATTCGTGGCACTTGGCCGATTTTCCAGCTTGAACCTCAAGCAGCTAGAGCTTGTATCCGCCTTTAAGGGCAGCGCACATATTCGCGCCGCGGCGGGCAATGGCCGCCGAATTTCATGGATTGAGAGGGTACATGTCGTTTTCGAAAGTGTTAGGGCGCCGATCGATGCTTTGCTTGGGCGGAGCATCAATCGTGATGGGGCTTTCCGGCTGCACGACGCCAACGACGGCCACCGCCTCCGCTACAATCGAACCCAAGTCTCCCCCACGCAAGCCGCTTGGGCCCCCTTCGGATAGCGAGATGGCGATCCGTTACGCTCCCCTTACCGACGACGGACATCGCCTGCCCGCCATCCCTTACAAGGAAATCGACCCGATCTTCTATCGGCAGAGAGTTGAAAACACGACCGGTCAGTCCGCTGGCGTCGTCGTTGTAGACGTTCCCAAGCGGTTTCTCTACGTCACAGAGCCAGGTGGCACTGCAATGCGCTACGGCGTCGGGATCGGCCGTGCCGGCTTCTCCTGGGAGGGTGAGGGCATCATCCAGTGGCGGCAGAAATGGCCGCGCTGGAAGCCTCCGGCGGAAATGATCGCCCGCCAGCCCGAACTGGCAAAATACTCCGTCGAGAACGGCGGACAGGAGCCTGGACCGGACAACGCGCTCGGCGCTCGCGCGCTCTACATTTTCCAGAATGGCCAGGATACGCTCTATCGCCTGCATGGTTCGAAGGATTGGCGGTCCATCGGAAAAGCCGCATCATCCGGCTGTATCAGGCTGATCAACCAGGACGTTATCGATCTCTACTCCCGCGTACCGGGCAAGGCGCGCATCGTCGTCCAGCAAGGTTGAACAATGGGAAAGGCTGGTCGCAGTTATCTTTCGAAGCTACCCATCGTCATCTCGTGGGTTGCGCTGTTCTGCGCGCTCGATCTCGGTCTGAAATTCGTTGTTACCGAACACGTTATGGATCCGCCTCGCGTGATCACCGTGACGCCGTTCTTCAACATCATACTCACCTACAATCCCGGTGTGAGTTTCGGGATGTTCTCAGAGAGCATCGGATCGTCTCCCTATTTCTTCGGAGCGCTGCAGGCGATCATCGTGTTGGGCCTTGTCGTATGGAGCTTAAGAGCACGCCTGAGGATCGAGAGTTTCGCCATTGCTTCGATCGCCGGCGGCGCGGCGGGAAACATTCTCGATCGCTTCTGGAACAGGGCTGTCACGGACTATCTCGACTTTCACGCTTTCGGATGGTCTTGGCCGGCTTTCA
>DLSX01000070.1:264-14260 GCA_002500765.1 Neorhizobium sp. UBA7851 | reverse complement strand
AACGCCGACAAGCGCGAAGATGGCGATGCCGGCCTGGTCGAGATTGAAGGCCGGGCTGGCCAGAACCAGCGGCGTCACCGTCCAGAACAGGCTGAAGGCGGCAAACTGACAGAACTGGTAGAAGCCGCGGCGGCGCAGGATCGGCTGGGTGGCATAAAGCACGACGAGCGAGGTGAGCAGGCCGCCATAGGTCAGCTGTGTGCGCGGCGTGCGCTTCGGCAGGCGGGCGGCGAGGATGAAACCAAGCACGACCATGACGATGGCCGACAGCCAGAAGATCACATGCCAATCGGACAGGCCGGTGATGAAGCTCGCGATCGGTCGCGCCATCATGATGCCGATCATCAGGCCGCTGACGACATTGCCGACCACCCGGCCGCGATGTTCTTCCGGCGTGAGGCTGGCCGCAAAGGGAACGATCATCTGCACCGCCGACGAGGTGAGCCCGATGGCAAGCGATGCGAGGAGAAAGGGCAGGGCTGCGGTGGAAAGTGCCGCGCCGACAAGCGAGATCGCCGTCGCTCCGATCATGATCAGGATCAGCCGCCGGTTTTCCAGAAGATCGCCCAGCGGCACGACGAACAGCAGGCCGAGGCCGTAACCGATCTGGGTCAGGGTGACGATCAGGCCGGTCAGGTGCGGCGGAAGGCCGATCGCAGCCGCAATCGGGCCTGCAAGCGGCTGGGCGTAATAAAGGTTGGCGACGATGAGGCCACAGGCTGCGGCCATCAGGAAGGTAAGGCCGGCGGTCATCCGGCTGTGAGTTGCCGGCGCTTCGGGCGCCGCGGACGTACTGCTCATTGGGGTATCCTTGAAAAGTCCAGGTCTGGTCAGTCGAGAAGCGTCATCGCCACATCGACCACGGAAAAGGTTTGGGCGCGGCTGGGGCTGGTCTTTCCCAGAACGCGAAGCCCCTGGACGACGCACAGAAGCAGCCGCGCCGCCGCATTGGGCTGGATGGAGCGATTGACGGAGCCATCCTCCTGGCCCCTGCGGATAAGCGCCTCGAATGTGGTCTCGAAGCGATCCATCGAACGTTCGACGCGGCGAGCCGCTTCGTCGTCGAAAATCGCCAATTCGACGGCCGTTCCGACCGCGAGGCAGCCGCGCCGGCCACCATCGCCATAAGCGCCTTCCGCATAAAAGGCGAGCATGCGCCTCACGCCGTCGCGCCCGTTCGAAGCTTTGGCCAGTTCTTCGTCAAGAAGCGCATTGCGCACCTGCTTGTATCGATCGAAACACGCAAGGAAGATCGCATGCTTGTCCTTGAATGCCTTGTACAAACTTCCGGCCGTCAGTCCCATCGCATCACGCAGATCGGAGATCGACGTGCCGTGATAGCCTTTTTCGCTGAACACGGTGATCGCCTTGTCCAGCGCTTCGTCGATATCGAATTCGCGTGGCCGGCCGGCGGGGCGGGCGGCAAGGCTGATGTCGATGGTCATGACAAAATCCAATTAGGAAATGATCGTTTCCAAATAGGCGCATGATGCCTGTCCGTTAAGCGGCAGGTTTCCCGGCGGTGAAGGAATTTCGGAACGGTTTCGCCCTTCGGGGGTTGGATCCCTGTCACCAACCTTGAAAGCTGGAGGACAGACATGAGCAAAAGTGACGTACAACAGGCCATCAAGCGGGCCAAACGCCAGGTCGAAAACACCAGTTCGGGTGGTCACCTCGGCGGCACCTATTATGGCCAGAACCCGGACGGCAAGACATCGTCCATGAACCACAACGTGGGCAGTAACCGGACCAATAGCGGTAGCTGACGTCACATCGCTTCGATCTCCGGTGCATGATGAGCCGGACGCGAGTTTCAAGAGCCCCGCCGCGTGCGGGGCTCTGTCGTTGATGGACTTCCTTTCAGACCCAAGAAAAACGGCATCCGCCTGTCGGCAATCCTCCCACCAGCCCGTCCTTGGTGTATCGTGGCGATCTCATTCGCCGGAGAAGCTCCAGGAGGAGGGCAGGATGAAGCGCAATCAGTATCGATGGGTCATCGTTTTTGCTGGCGGCCTGATGGGCTGCGTCGCTGTGGGGGTGATGTTTTCGCTCGCCGTGTTTCTTGAGCCGATCGCGCGCCAGACCGGCTGGTCCCATGCGGCGATTTCCAGCGCAATGACGCTCAACTTCATCGTCATGGGGCTGGGCAGTTTCATGTGGGGCGCGGCAAGCGACCGGTTCAGCACACGGATCGTGGTGCTGATCGGCTCGCTTCTCGCCGGTCTGGCTCTGGTTCTGGCCAGCCGGGCACAGACCCTGTTTGCATTCCAGATCCTTTACGGCTGCCTCGTCGGCCTGTCCGCCAGCGCCTTCATGGCGCCGATGATCTCGCTCACCATGCGCTGGTTCGACAGCCACCGCAGCCTTGCCGTATCGCTCGTGTCCGCCGGCATGGGCATGGCGCCGATGACGGTCTCGCCGCTCGCCCGGTTTCTGATCGACGACTATGGCGACTGGCGCATGGCGATGCTGACGATCGGCATCGGCGCCTGGGTGATCCTGCTGCCGACCGTGCTTCTGGTCCGCAATCCGCCGGCGGAAGAGGAGGATGCCGACGGCCCGCAGGCGGAAGGCTCCGGTCTGCCGCTTGCAAAGGTGTTTCGCTCGCCGCAGTTCCTCGTGCTGGCCTTCACATTCTTCGCCTGCTGCACCGCCCATTCCGGGCCGATCTTTCATATGGTCAGTTATGCCATGTCTTGCGGGGTGGCGCCGATGGCTGCCGTGTCGATCTACAGTGTCGAGGGGGCGGCGGGGCTCGGCGGGCGTATCGTTTACGGCCTCGCCGCCGACCGGCTGGGCGTCAAGCCGGTCTTGATCGTCGGCCTGATGATCCAGGCGCTGGTGATCGCCGCCTATACGATGGCGACCGATCTCATGCATTTTTATGCGCTGGCGATCATTTTCGGCGGCACCTATGGCGGTGTCATGCCGCTTTATGCGGTGCTGGCACGGGATTATTTCGGCGCGCGGATATTGGGGACCGTGCTCGGAGCGGCCTCGATGCTGTCGAGCATCGGCATGGCCTTCGGGCCGCTCGCCGGCGGTTGGGCTTTCGACGCCTTCAACAATTACAACTGGCTGTTCTTCGGCTCGGCGCTGGTGGGACTGGCGGCGGTGCTGATCGCGCTCGCCTTTCCGCCTTTGCCCGGACGCGAGGAGGAGAAGCTGCAGCCGGCATGACCAGCAAGCAAAAAGCCCGGAGTGATCCGGGCTTTTTTGAATGGGATCAATGATCCTTTTTGCTGCCTGCCTTGCGCTTGGCGGGTGCGGCCGGTGTTTCGGCGGCTTCCCGCTGGAGGCGAAGCAATCGCAATCTTTCAGTCTTTTCTTCCCGAGAGTTTACCTCGGCGGCGATGATCGCACGCGCCGTCTCATCGGTCACGGCGGCCTTTTCCCGAGCGGAAAGCTTGGTGGTGGGCGACGTTTCTTCCTTGATAGCGGTCATGGGCTCATCCTTCCTGAAGTTTTGGGAATGCTGGAAGCAGAAATCAGCGCGCCAAGATCAGCGCGGGCGGGCGACCTTTTTCGGCGCGGGCAGAAGCCCTTCGCGCTGCATCTTCTTGCGAGCCAGCTTGCGGTAACGGCGAACGGCTTCGGCCTTTTCACGGGCACGCTTCTCCGACGGCTTTTCGTAGGAGCTGCGCGCCTTCATTTCGCGAAACACACCTTCGCGCTGCATCTTTTTCTTCAAGACGCGAAGCGCCTGTTCGACGTTGTTATCCCTGACAAGAACCTGCAAATTATATCCTTTCGGTTTAAACGATGCCTTGCCCGGCCTTTTTGGGGCGGCAAAGCAAAAAGGCCGGGCTTGCCCGACCTTTCCAGGACCATAAACCAAATCTCGCTGCCGGTACATCCGCGGTCAGGAGA
This sequence comes from Neorhizobium sp. UBA7851, assembly GCA_002500765.1. GTDB lineage: Bacteria > Pseudomonadota > Alphaproteobacteria > Rhizobiales > Rhizobiaceae > Neorhizobium. Next base: position 10,390 of record DLSX01000070.1, on the reverse strand, counting down.
GGCAAATGGCATCCGTCCACATTCACGCACATATACGCCAGATGTCGGCGCGGCATCGTGAAAGCGATTGAGATTGCGTTGATGCTGATATGGGGTCCCACGCGGAAAAATCAATGAAGGCGAGGAATTAATTCCGCCGCCGCTGATCGGTGGGACCCTGAAACGGAAAAGGCCCGGAAGCTATATCCGGGCCTCGTTCCGTATCTGAAATAATCAGAGCGCGCCGTTGCGCTGCTGCATCATCATGAACGTGTCGTAGCTGTATTCGGCCACCTGTGCCCAGAGGTAGGAATCCTTCTTGAAGGCCTGCTGGTGATCGAAGATCTTTTTGAAGGCCGGGCTTTTTTCGGAAAGGTCGGCATAGACTTCCATGGCTGCCTTGAAGCAGGTTTCCATGATTTCCTTGCTGAACGGCTTGAGGACCGCACCCTCCGCGACGAGCTTGCGCAGAGCCACTGCATTATGCGCGTCGTAATTGGCGAGCATGCTCGTATTGGCAGAAGCGCAGGCGGTCTTCAGGATCGCCTGATAGCTCTTCGGCAGGGCATTGAACTTTTCCAGATTGAAGAAGGCATGCATGGCAGGGCCGCCCTCCCACCATGCCGGATAGTAGTAATATTTGGCGACCTTGACGAAGCCGAGCTTCTGGTCGTCATAGGGACCGACGAAATCGGTGGCATCGATCGTGCCTTTTTCCAGTGCCGCATAAACGTCGCCGCCGGCGATCTGCTGCGGCGTCACGCCGACCTTCGCCATCACCTGGCCGGCAAGCCCGGCAATGCGCATCTTCAGGCCCTTGAGATCGTCGATGGTGACGATTTCCTTGCGGAACCAGCCGCCCATCTGCGTGCCGCTATTGCCGGCAGGCAATGCGTAGAGGCCGCGGGGAGCGAGGAATTCGTTGATCAGGTCGTTGCCGCCATTGGCGAACCACGCATTCGTCATGCGGGCATTGAGACCGAAGGGGATGGCGGTACCGAGCGCAAAGGCCGGATCCTGGCCGATATAGTAATAGGAGCAGGTATGGGCCATTTCGACCGTGCCGTTGGCGACTGCATCGGCAGCCTGCAGGCCGGGAATCAGCTCGCCGGCGGCATAGGTCTGGATGTTGAAATTGCCGTCGGTCGCATCCCGGACGATCTGGGCGAGTTCGTTGCCGGCGCCGAAGATGATGTCGAGGCTTTTCGGGAAGGACGAGGTCATGCGCCAGGTAATCTTCGGGCTTTCCTGGGCGATTGCCGGAGCCGCCAGTGTCGTTGCTGCCGCAGCACCGATGCCGGCAGCCGTCGCCTTCTTGAAGAAATGCCTGCGATCCATCGAATTCATCCTCCCGCCTCAAGGCGCGCTTGTGGTTTGTACGGCCTGTGTTAACCGCATCGGTTTGACCAAAGCGTGTCGCGATCCTTCGGCTACACACTTTTGCACGACCTGCTGCAGAACAAGTCGAAGGCCTCATAACCGATGATTTCTTGTTTTTCGTAAATACGAAAAAGCCCGGAACCTGTCCGGGCTTCCTATTTCGCTCATTTTTCAGGGTTTACAGCGTTCCCTTGCGCTGCTGCGTCATCATGAACGTGTCGTAGCTGTATTCGGCGATCTGGTTCCACAGATAACCGTCCTTCTTGAACGCCTGCTGGCTGTCATAAATCTTCTTGAAGGCTGCGTTTTTGCCGTTCAGGTCCGCATAGACTTCCTGCGATGCCTTGTAGCTCGCCTCCAGGATTTCCTGGGTGAACGGTTTCAGCACGGCGCCTTCCGATACCAGCTGGCGCAGCGCCTTGGCGTTATGCGCATCGTAGCGGGCCAGCATGTTCTGGTTGGCGTTGGCGCAGGCGTCATGCAGCATGCGCTGGTAGCTCTTCGGCAGGGTGTTGAATTTTTCCAGGTTGAAGAAGGCATGCACGGCCGGGCCGCCTTCCCACCATGCCGGGTAGTAGTAATACTTGGCGACCTTGACGAAGCCGAGCTTCTGGTCGTCGTAAGGGCCGACGAATTCGGTGGCGTCGATCGTGCCCTTTTCGAGTGCCGCATAGACATCGCCGCCGGCGATCTGCTGCGGTGTGACGCCAAGCTTCTGCATCACCTGGCCGGCGAGACCGGCAATGCGCATCTTCAGACCGTTGAGGTCGGCGACCGTGTTGATTTCCTTGCGGTACCAGCCACCCATCTGTGCGCCGGTATTGCCGGCCGGCAGTGCGTAAAGGCTATGGCCTGCGAGGAATTCGTTGAGCAGCTCATTGCCGCCGCCGATCGAGAACCAGGAATTGGTCTGGCGGGCATTGAGGCCGAAGGGCACGGCTGTCCCGAGCGCGAATGTCGGATCCTTGCCGATATAATAATAGCAGCAGGTATGGGCCATCTCGACCGTGCCGTTGGAGACCGCATCGGCTGCCTGCAGGCCGGGCACGATTTCGCCGGCCGCAAAGGTGTTGATGGTGAAATTGCCGTCCGAAGCTTCCTTCACGCTTGCTGCGATATCGGTGCTGGCGGCCCAGAGAATATCGGTATTCTTGGTGAAGGAAGAGGTCATGCGCCAGGTGATTTTCGGGCTTTCCTGGGCAATGGCAGGAGCGGCCAGCGCTGTTGCAGCAACGGCACCGGCGCCGGCAGTGGCGGCCTGACGAAAGAAATGTCTGCGGTTCATGAAAAATAGTCCTCCCAAACTGTCTGAAACACCCGGCTTTCCAAGCGTTCTTAATTGCTCATAAGCTGTTTGTTTCGCGGCGGGCAAGAGGTATTTTCCGGATATTACGCTGCGGTGCAGCATGGCTTTCCGGAAATTGCCGAAGCAAGTGATCGCGGCGCTGAAGCCATGTTCTTCAAGCACGCTCGAAGGCTGCTTGCATTTTGCAGATCACGGGAATAGTTTAGAATTATTCTAAATGGAGTTTTCGATGCTGACCCGCCTTCTGCCGTCCTCCCGCCGGCCTTTTTCATCCCTGTCCGAAAAGGAAATCCTCGCGCTGGCAATCGCTTCCGAAGAGGAGGATGCGCGCATCTATCTCGGTTATGCCGATGGCCTGAGGGATCAGTATCCGGCGTCTGCAAAGGTGTTCGAGGACATGGCCGAGGTCGAGCAGACCCACAAGAATTCGCTGATCGGGATTTTCAGGGCACGGTTTGGTGAGCGCATCCCGCTGATCCGTCGGGAACATGTCCAGGGGTTTTACGCCCGCAAGCCTGACTGGCTGAGAAAAAACCTGCCGCTGGAGACCGCCCGTGCCGAAGCGGAAGCCATGGAACAGCAGGCGGCCCGTTTTTATCGCGAGGCGATAAAGCACGTATCGGATGCCTCGACACGCCAATTGCTCGGTGATCTGGCGCTGGCGGAAGAGGGGCATGAAGACATTGCCCGCATGCTCACCGAAAAGCACGTCTCGGAAGAGGCACGCGGCGAGGAAGAAGAAACCGCCCGTCGCCAGTTCATCCTCACCTACGTTCAGCCGGGTCTTGCCGGCCTGATGGACGGATCGGTCTCGACGCTGGCACCGATCTTCGCCGCCGCTTTCGCAACCGGTGACACCTGGTCGACCTTCCTGATCGGTCTTTCGGCATCGGTCGGCGCCGGCATCTCGATGGGCTTCACCGAGGCGGCCCATGACGACGGCAAGCTTTCCGGCCGCGGGTCGCCGCTCAAGCGCGGCCTCGCATCCGGCATCATGACGGCGCTCGGCGGTCTCGGCCACGCGCTGCCTTATCTTATTCCGCATTTCTGGACGGCCACGATCGTCGCCGCGATCGTCGTGTTCTTCGAGCTCTGGGCGATTGCTTTCATCCAGAACCGTTACATGGAAACGCCGTTCATGCGCGCGGTCTTCCAGGTCGTGTTCGGCGGTTCGCTGGTTCTGGCCGCCGGTATCTTCATCGGCAATGCCGGCTAGGCACGCTCAAGCCGCCTCGCGTTCACCGGTCTCGAGCGGCGCCGTCAGGGTGAAGACGGCGCCGTTGTCATTGTGCAGTTCCGATCGCCCGCCGAGTTGCCGCACGAAGCTCGAAATAAGCTTCGTGCCCATGCCGTTCGTGCGGGTATCCTCGGCAATTCCCGGCCCGTCGTCGCGGATTGTCAGCTTGAGCTCGTCACCTTCCCGATGCAGGCGGACTGTCAGCTTGCCTTCGCTGCGGCCGGAAAAGGCATATTTGAAGGCGTTGGAAACGACCTCGTTGATGATCATCCCGAGCGGCAGGGCCTGATCGCGGTCGAGTGCGATCGGCGCCAGATCGAGATCGATCTTTACCGGCATGTCGTAGCCCGAGGAGATGTCGGAGATCAGCCGGGTCGTATAGGGCGCGACCTCCACTTCCTCGAACTGGTCGGTATTGTAGATTTGCTCATGCACGGCGATCATCGCGCCGATCCGCCGCGCCATGTCGTCCCGCGCTTCCTGCGGCAGACGCTGCAGCCTCACAAGTGCCAGCACCGCCTGAAGATTGTTCTTCACCCGATGGTGGATTTCGCGCAGCAGGAAACGGTTGCGCTCGACGGCGTGCTCCAGCTGCTCGTTGCGCAAGGCCGTTCGATAGAGCAGCGTGTAGATCCAGAAAGAGGCGCCGACCAGGACCGCCATCAGCGGCACGACGAACAGGGCGTCGCCCAGAAGATTGCGCCAGAACTGGTCGAGAACTTCCTGGCGCTCGATCGCCGCAAGCGCGATCAGAGGCCAGTCCTGCACCTTCCAGAAGGCGACGATCCGGGCAAAACCGTCGATCTGCGATACCGGATTGTGGTAGAAGCCGCTCGCCTTGTCACGCGTCAGCGGATACCACTCCGTCGTGCTCAGGTTTATCGGCTTTTGCGCCGATGGCCGCCGCGCGACCAGCCATCCGTCGTCCCGAATGACGGAGATCGTCGAATTCGGCCCGAGATTCATCGATGACCAGAAACGGTCGAGATTGTCGTTCGGAATGGTGATCGAGGCGACACCCCGAAAATCGCTGCCGGTGCCGATCCGCCTTGCGATGATGAAGGCCGGCTTTCCTGCTCGCTCGTTGTCGAGCAGCCGGCTGAAGGTCAGAGCTTCCCCTTCCTTGAGCCGCATGAAGTAGGCGCGCTCGGCGTGATTGGGCAGCACATCGTCCGGAGCGCTGGAAAAGCGCGTTTGGCCGTTCTGGTCGAGAATGGCATATTCGAAACCGACCGGCAGTTCGCCCACGGCCCGTTCCAGATCGAGGATCAGTTCGGCGGAACTGTCGATCGGCCGTCCGCTGATCGCCGCCTCGATGCGGCGAAGCGCCAGGTCGCTTGCCTCCATCATCCATTCCATGTGGGCTGCGACCACATGGGCGGATGAGACGGCCCGCGCTTCACCCTCGCGAAGCGCGTTGTTGTAATTTTCGTAAACGGTCAGCGTGCCGAAACCCAGGACGACGGCTGTCAGCACGCCGGCGAGCCAGAGCGGTAGGGTTGGTCGGGCTGCGCCATAGGGTCGTATCAGGCCTGTCAATCGATCGTTCCGCACTTGCAGGCCTCCATCGCAGAAAGATCCGCGCTGCCGAGGGCAGGGCGGGGGAGCTTTCCGATTCTCGAAAGAGTAGAGAGAACAACCCGCTACTGCAAGCAGAGCGGGTTATATGCTTAATGACTTATGTTGGTTCGGGGATCAGCGGAGCGCGCCGACAAACAGGTCGCGGCCGTTTTCGATCGTAACCCATCGCCCGGTATTGAAGGTCGCCTGACGTTTCAGGAACGTGTAGGGCGTCTCGTTCCAGACAAGGACATCACTGTCGAGATTGTCGAGGATGAAGTCGCCGGTCGTGGTGCGCAGTGTAAGCACGGCATGGCCCTCGCCATCCGGCTTGCGCACGACGGTGATCAGAAGATCGGACAGAGCGAAGCCGAGCTGGGCGAGTTCCTTGCGCTTCTGCAGAGCATAGTCTTCGCAATCGGCAAATACGGTCGGGTAGGTCCAGTATTCCTCGACGCCATAGGCTTCGAGATCCGTACGTGCGATGTAACGGGCGTTGACCGCAAGGTTGACGTCGCGAACGACGTTCCAGGCATGTTCATCCATCCATGCGGCCGGTGCTGACCGGCTTTTGACATTGCATTCCGCCGGCAGGCGCTGGCAGAATTCATAATGGCCGATCGGCTGCGACGTCACGGCGCCCGTCACCATTGCCATAGGGGCTTGCGGTGCCGGTATTGCAGCGCCCGCAGATGCGAGCACGGCGGCGAGGATCACGGCTACATGCCGCATCTTCAGGGCTAAATTCATTGACCCGTCCCTTAAATTCCTAACAAAAAGTTAAGAGGTGTTAAGGGGCAGAGTCAATTGTTCAGCTTTTGTTAAGGTGCGGCTCTTTACGAATATGGTTAAGACTGCGGCTTTTGTGTCTCAGCCCAGTTTTTCATCATCGATTATTAGGTTGCGCACCGCTGCCTGGATTTTTTCCAGATCCTGCGGGCGTGACAGCCGGTGGTCTCCGTCACGGATCAGGGTCATCATCACATCGTCGGCCGGCAGGAATTCCATCAGCTTGAGGGCGTGTCTGTAAGGCACGTCGGGATCCGACATTCCCTGCAGGATATGGACCGGGCAACCGGTCTCGATCATGCCGGAAAGAACGCGGTTCTTCGCGCCGTCCTCCATTAGGGCGCGCGTATATATGTTCGGTTCGGGACTGTATTCCGAATGCTCCTCGAAATAGCCGCGCTCCGCCAGCGACTGGCGTTCCTTGTCGGTCAGTTCCGGTTCGATCAGCTCGCTGGTGAAATCCGGCGCCGGCGCGATCAGCACCAGGCCGGCGATTTTCGGGCCTGTGGCGCGCTTCTTGAGTTCCTGAACCAGGCGCAAGGCTATCCATCCGCCCATCGAGGAGCCGACAAGGATGACGCTCTTCGGCGATGTGGCATCGATGACGGCGATGCTCTCTTCGAGCCAGCGCGAGATCGTGCCGTCACGGAATTCGCCGCCCGACACGCCGTGACCGGAATAATCGAAACGGATCGAGGCGGAACCAAGCGTCTCCGCCAGCGCATCGAGCACGACGGCCTTGGTGCCGCTCATGTCGGACCGGTAGCCGCCGAGCCAGACGAGTGCCGGCCTCTCCGCTGTCGTCGTTGCGGCCCGGTAGATGATCGCAATTTCGCGGGCATCCGTTCCTGTTCCGACAGTAATCGTGGTGGCTTTCGCGGCGGTAATCTCGGTCATGATCTCACTCCTGTAAGTGCCGGGAGCTATAAATCAGATTTTAGCCGGTTGTCAGGAGGTGATTTTTTCGCGTCGTCATGCTATTGACATCCATCTGGTAATCACGACATTCCGCTCGGCTCCGGGTCGCGCGCGATTTTCGTCGTTGCCTGTGCCCTAAAACGTTCTAGGAGAATACGACCATTCGCAGACCATTCAAAGCCGATGCCCCCGTCAAGGAAGGCCCGCGCTCCAACCGGGAAATTCGCGTTCCCAAGGTCCAGCTTATCGATGCCGAAGGCCAGAATCTCGGTGCAGTACCCACCGACCAGGCCCTCAAGATGGCCGAGGAAGCGGGACTGGACCTCGTAGAAATCTCGCCGAACAATGATCCGCCGGTGTGCAAGATCCTTGACCTCGGCAAGCTGAAATACGCGAACCAGAAAAAGGCGGCCGAAGCTCGCAAGAAGCAGAAGATCGTCGAAATCAAAGAAATCAAGATGCGCCCGAACATCGACACGCACGATTACGACGTGAAGATGAAGGCGATGAACCGCTTCTTTGAAGACGGCGACAAGGTGAAGGTGACGCTGAAGTTCCGCGGCCGCGAAATGGCCCACCAGGAACTCGGCATGAAGCTTCTTCTGCAGGTCAAGGAAGATACGCTGGAAATCGCCAAGGTTGAGGCTGAGCCCAAGCTTGAAGGTCGCCAGATGATGATGGTGCTGGCGCCGAAATAAGCGCCGCACAAACCCGCCTCGAGGAAGCCGTAAGGCGGCGGGTATCCCGGTTTTCGACCGGTTCCTGAGGAGGATTTCCCCCATTGCGCTTTTGACCGACTGCGGTTATAAGCGCGCGTCCGAACGGTCCGGCAGGGCATGCCGTGGCCGTTCAAAATGCTTGAAGCCGACCTCGTCAGTTGGCTTCGATACAAGAATGGAGTAGCAAAATGCCCAAGATGAAGACGAAGTCGTCTGCCAAGAAGCGGTTCAAAGTCACCGCCACCGGCAAGGTCGTTGCAGCTGCCGCCGGCAAGCGCCACGGCATGATCAAGCGTTCCAACAAGTTCATCCGCGACGCACGCGGCACGATGGTCCTCGCTGAGCCTGATGGCAAGAAGGTCATCAAGAACTACCTGCCCAACGGTCTCTGAGACTATTCGGCTATCTGGAACAGTTTAAGGAGATCATGACATGGCACGCGTAAAACGTGGCGTAACTTCCCGCGCCAAGCACACCAAGACCCTCAAGGCAGCCAAGGGCTTCTACGGCCGCCGCAAGAATACCATCCGCGCCGCAAAGGCTGCTGTTGACCGTTCGCGTCAGTTTGCAACCCGCGACCGTCGCGTCAAGAAGCGCAACTTCCGCGCTCTGTGGATCCAGCGTATCAACGCTGCCGTCCGCGAATCCGGCCTGACCTACGGCCGCTTCATCGACGGCCTGAACAAGGCTGGCATCGAAGTCGACCGCAAGGTTCTGTCCGACATGGCTATCCATGAGCCGGCAGCATTCGGCGCTCTGGTTGAAGCTTCCAAGAAGGCTCTGGCCTATCTGAAGAACACCGGCAACGCCAACGAGTTCGAAGCCGCGGTCAAGTAAGCCCGCGTTCGTCTCTACTTTTGTAAAAGACCCGCGCGGCTTTGCTGGCGCGGGTCTTTTGTTTTTCCGGGCATGTCGCGCAAAACTATGAAACGGTTTTGCGGCAAGGACATGCAGCAGGTTTTCGCATTCTGCGGGAACCGATCAATCACGGTATTCAGGAGCGCTGCGGTGCCGAATGATGTCGTTGACATGAAGAACGGGCCTTCGCTGCCGTCGGAAGACGTAGCGACCCTGCTGGCTGCCCTGGTTTCCGAGGCCAGACGGGTGGAGCCCGTGTCGCTTACCTGCGGCACGGTCTGGATCAAGCGCCACGGCGACAAGGGCCGGCGCATGATCGTCGCCCTGCAGAAGGCAGCTGCGCGTCTGCTCCGGCTTCCCTTCATGCGGCCTTCGCCTGTCGAGACGGCGGAAGGCATGGTCGAGCGCGACCTGCGCCGGATTGCCAGTTATTCGAAGGCCGGTGTGCCGACCGCCGAGGTTATCTATTCCTCCGGCCGGGCGATCGTTCTGAGCGATATCGCCCCGACGGTGCACAACCGGCTGCGCTATCTTCGCGATACGGATCCGGCAGCGCATGACCGGCTGCTCGTCTTCTGCTGTGCCGAGCTCGGACGCCTGCATGCGGCAGGGCTTTGTCACGGGCGGCCTTATCCGCGGGACATGTTCATCAGGGATGAGCGGCTCGGTTTCATCGATTTCGAGGAAGAGCCGGAAGCCGTGATGCCGATGCAAACGGCCCAGGCCCGTGATCTGTGGTTGCTCTTTTTGCAATTGAGCGAAAGGGCGGCCGACCGCAAGACGACGCAGGATCGGGCCTATGGGGCCTGGGCTGCAGCCGCGCCGAAGGCGGCTGTCGCCGAACTGCGCAAAATCACCCGTTCCATGGGCCGCTTTTTATGGCTTTCCCGGTTGATTGGCCGAATTCACATGGGTAGAGATTTGCGGCAATTCATCCTGGCCACCACCTATCTGACAACGATGTTCAACGGCTGAATTTGCCGCAAAGCAGGAAAAGATGACGGAACTCCAAACATTGAAGAGCGCGCTTCTGGCCGAGATCGCCGGCGCAGGCGACGAAGCGGCAATCGAGGCTGTCCGTGTCGCGGCTCTCGGCAAGAAGGGGTCGGTTTCCGAACTCCTGAAAACGCTGGGGACGATGACGCCGGAAGAGCGCCAGACCCGCGGTGCGGAAATCAACGCGCTGAAGAACGAGATCACCGAGGCGATCACGATACGCAAGACGGTGCTGAAGGATGCCGCGATCGACGCGCGCCTGAAGGCCGAGACGCTCGATGTCTCGCTGCCGGTTCGCTCCTCGCCGGCCGAACGCGGCCGTATCCACCCGATCAGCCAGATCATCGACGAAATCACCGCGGTCTTCGCCGACATGGGCTTCTC
>DLSX01000070.1:0-146 GCA_002500765.1 Neorhizobium sp. UBA7851 | reverse complement strand
GAGCGCAAGGTGCTGCGCACCCATACGTCGCCGGTTCAGGTCCGCACGATGGAGGCGCAAGATCCGCCGATCCGCATCGTCATTCCGGGCAAGACCTATCGCCAGGACAGTGACGCCACCCATTCGCCGATGTTCCACCAGGTCGA
>DLSX01000068.1:21304-22907 GCA_002500765.1 Neorhizobium sp. UBA7851 | reverse complement strand
GCCGACCAGCAGTCGGAAAATCAAGGTGGCGCTGGTTCCGAACCGGCGAGGAAGGACGCTGTGAACGCATGAACATCGTCCAGCAGGACCCCGAAAGCCGGGACAAGATGACTTCGGCCTTCTTTCGCGGACCGGAGGCAGGCGGCTCGCTGACACCGGACGCAATTGCCATCGCGGCCGAAGAGATGGGCGTCAAGAAAGCCAGCTACGACACGCTGACCCTCCTGGGCCTTGCGGTTCTCGCCGGTGCCTTCATCGGCCTCGGTGCCATGTTCGCGACGACGACCGTCGCGGGCGCGGATGGAATGCTGTCCTACGGTCTCACCCGGCTTCTCGCCGGGTTGAGCTTCTCGCTCGGACTGATCCTGGTTCTGATCGGCGGCGCCCAGCTTTTCACCGGCGACATGCTGATGGTCATGGCCTGGGCAAGTCGCCGCATCGCCACCAAACGCATGGTTCGCGTCTGGGTGCTCGTCTGGCTCGGCAATCTGGTCGGAACGGTCGTCATCGCCGGCCTCGTCTTCCTTTCCGGCCAGTACACGTTCGGAAACAACGCCATCGGCATCGCGGCACTGCATTATGCCGAGGCGAAATCCGCGCTGCCGGTTGTCGAAGCCTTCTCGCTCGGCATCCTCTGCAACGTTCTCGTCTGCCTGGCCGTCTGGCTGGCGCTCGCCGGACGTTCGGTCGCCGACAGGATCCTTGCCATCGTCTTCCCGGTGACGGCCTTCGTCGCTGCGGGCTTTGAGCACTGCGTCGCCAACATGTATTACTTGAGCCTCGGCCTGATGATCCGTTACGGCGCGCCTGAAAGCTTCTGGGCAGCCGTTGGCGATGCGCCCGAAATCCCCATGAGCGGCGTCCTCACCAATCTCGCGGTCGTCACCGCCGGCAACTGGGTCGGCGGCGCTCTCCTTGTCGGCGCGGTCTACTGGTTCATCTACCGCCGGCCGGGCAAGCCCGACCATCATTGACAAAAACAGTCGTGGCGCTGCTACACCCGTTCCAGCGCCACGGCGATCCCCTGCCCGACACCCACGCACATGGTCGCGAGCGCATAACGTGCCTTGCCTTGGGCAAGCTCGAGCGCAGCAGTTCCCGAAATCCGGGCTCCAGACATGCCGAGCGGATGGCCGAGCGCAATCGCGCCGCCATTCGGATTGACATGCCCGGCATCCTCGGAAAGCCCCAGTTCGCGCAGTACCGCGATGCCTTGTGAGGCAAACGCCTCGTTCAATTCAATCACCTCGAAATCCTCAGGCGAAAGCTTCAGCATCATGCAGATCTTCCGCGTCGCCGGCACAGGCCCGATCCCCATGACGCGCGGCGCAACCGCCGCAGTTGCTCCGCCCATGACGCGCGCAATCGGGGTCAGGCCGTACTTCCTTGCAGCCGCCCCCGAGGCAATGATCATCGCTGCCGCGCCATCGTTGACACCCGAGGCATTGCCCGCCGTCACTGTTCCGCCTTCCGCCCTGAACGACGCAGACAATCTGGCTAGCGCTTCAAGCGTGGTTGCCCGCGGATGCTCATCCTTCGAGACCACGATCGCATCCCCCCTGCGCTGCGGAATGACGACCGGCGTGATCTCGGTGGCAAGGCG
>DLSX01000068.1:0-21226 GCA_002500765.1 Neorhizobium sp. UBA7851 | reverse complement strand
CCGTCTCCGGCATGGAGTCGATGCCGTATTGCCTTTTCATCAAAGGGTTGACGAACCGCCAGCCGATCGTGGTGTCGTGGATTTCGGCATTGCGGGAAAAGGCGCTATCGGCCTTGGGCAGGACAAAGGGCGCGCGGCTCATGCTTTCCACGCCGCCTGCAATCATCAGTTCCGCCTCGCCCGCCTTGATCGCGCGGGCGGCCGCGATGACCGCGTCCATGCCCGAACCGCAGAGTCGGTTCATCGTGGTACCCGGCACGGAAACCGGCAGGCCCGCGAGAAGCGCCGCCATGCGTGCAACATTGCGATTGTCTTCCCCCGCCTGGTTTGCACAGCCGTAAATGACGTCGTCAACCGCGCTCCAATCGATGGCCGCATTCCGCTCGATCAGCACCTTTATCGGGATCGCCGCCAGATCGTCGGTCCGCACCGAGGCAAGCGCTCCGCCGAACCGGCCGATCGGAGTGCGGACATAATCGCAGATGAAGGCGTCAGGCATAGGCGGCTCCCATGAATGCAGGAACCGCAGCCAACACCAGCCACGAATAAATTACAAGCTTCAAATAGTTGCGACCCGTCCCCGACGGAGGAGCCGGCAGGGAGGATGTCAGGCCGAAGAACGCCCTTTCTCCTGTAAGCCGGCAAAGACAATCAGGAAGAAGACGAATAGTGGAGAAAAGTAGATACGCCCGTCATGCAGCGGAAAGATCGCGAACTTCGCCGCAATGGCAAGCAGCATCGCCAGCAGCAGAACCTGCCTGCGCCGATCCGACAGAGCGTTTCGGAAGTAGAGATATCCACCGCAACCGAGAGCGACGATATAGGCGGCAAACCAGGTGTTCAGGAACAGCGACCTGTAGATATTCGAGGCGATCGCCTTCGCATAGACAACCGGCGAAAAGGCGGGATCGAAACCTGCCATATCCTCCTGGATCTGATAGGTCGAGAACCAGAAATGTGGCCACCAGCCGGTGGGATGCAGGCTCTGGCTGATGACGATATAGGCGACAAGGCAAAGCCCGAAGGTGACGGCGAATGCGAGAGCGTTCCGGTCACGCAGGAACCATGCACAGGCCATGACAACACCGGCAACCGCCACCTGGTCAGGCCGCACCAGCACGGAGACGAGAAGAAGCCCGGATCCGAGCAGATCCCGCCGCCGATCATAGCTCAGAAGTGCTGCGATCAGCAGCGAATTGGCGAGGAAATCCGGCTGCTGCGTTACCGCAAACCCCTGAAACTGCAGCAGGAAAAGCAGGCCGATGACAAGTGGGGCATAACCCGAAAGCTGCGTCGATCTCAGCCACAGACCGATCGACGCAACGAGGATGACGAGCGCCCCGCCATTGATGACGTCGAAGGCGGCCATCGGGCCAAAGATCGGGATCAGCCCTTTCAGCAGCAGCACGTAAAGCCACTTCACCTCATACATGCCGACCATCGAAAGAAACGCATTCGGATCAGCAAATTGGCGGATGCGGTAGGCATTGACCTGCGTCAGCTCGGCAAAGTCCGAAGCAGGCACCGCATCGCGAACGGTCGAATAGGCATAGGCATGGATCTGGGCCGCGTCGCCGCCCATTCGGTCAAGCACGGCGGTGGCGAGATAGGCGAGCGTATCCCAGTTGTAGATCGGCCGGAAATGCCAGAGCGCCACCATCATCGCCGCGAAACCCGCGAACACGACGATGGAGACGAATCCGGCATAACGCCAGTAGATCGCATTGAGCGTGCTCAAGACGACCCGGATCATCCGCTGCAGACCGTCCCGCAGGTCGGCCTTCGAACCGCCCTGTCCCTCAACAAGCTTTTCCCCGTTCCTGACCTCGGCCACGTTACTTCACCTGCGCCGCGACGAAATCCTTGACGATCCTGACGATGCCGCGGGACATGACCTCATCGAGCGCCTTGATGAAATCATCCACATGGCTGCGCTCGGCGATCAGCGGTGGCTCGAGACGGATGACGTTGCGATTGTATTCGGTGAATGCGACGAGCACGCCGTGATCGCGCAACAGGTGGCTGCCGATGAAGCCCGGAAGCGAGCCCTTCAGCTTGTCGTCCAGCATGGCGACGACCGGGCGCAGCACCAACGGCATTGTCTTGGACAGATCATGGAACTCGATGCCGATCATCATGCCCTGACCGCGGACATCCTTGAGAAGCGACGGATAGCGGGCCTGAAGCTCCTTCAGGCGGGAGAGCAGGTAATCGCCGGTATTGGCGGAATTGTCGATCAGATGCTCGTCATAAAGAACGTTCATCGCCTCGATCGCCGTCACGCAGGCTTCACCGATACCGCCGAATGTCGCCATCGCATGGATCATCGCCGTCTTCGGCGTGCCATAGGCCTTCATGTAGACATCACGCTTGGCGATCATCGCGCCAACGGCCGACTTGCCGCCGCCGAGCGATTTCGCCAGCGCCGTCACGTCCGGCACGACACCGTGATGCTCAAAGGCGTAGAACTTGCCGGTACGGCCGAAACCGCACTGCACTTCGTCGGCGACCCAGAGCACGCCGTATTTGTCGCAAAGCGCGCGCAACCGCTGCCAGAAGGCAGTCTCGGCCTGGATGATGCCGCCGCCGCCCTGCACTGTTTCCAGAACGATCACGCCGATTTCCGGATCGTTACGGAAGGCGTTCTCGATCGCGTCGATATCGCCGAACGGAACCCTGACCGTGTTGTCGACCAGCTTGAACTCGCCGCGATAGAGCGAACCGTCGGTGATCGACAGCACGCCCTTGGTCTTTCCGTGGAAGGAGTTTTCCGCATAGACGATCTTGGGCCGCTTCGGACCGGCAGCGCGTTCGGCCACCTTGATCGCAGCCTCCATCGCTTCAGAACCGGAGGATCCGAGAAATACCATGTCGAGCTCGCCCGGCGAGCAGGCCGCAAGGTTATGCGCCAGCGCCGTCGCATATTGCGACATGAAGGCGATGGCGATTTCCTGGCGGTTCTCGTCCTGGAATTTCCGCCGCGCATCGAGAATTCGGCTGTGATTGTGGCCGAGCGCCAGCGAGCCGAAACCGCCGAAGAAATCGAGGATCTTGCGGCCGTTCTGGTCGTAATAATACATGCCCTCGGCACGCTCGATCTTCACCTTGTGGAAGCCCAGGAGCTTCATGAAATGAAGCTGGCCGGGATTGAGGTGGCGGGTGAAGAGATCGGTCATCTTCGCCACGTCGAGCGCCTTGGCGTCCTCGACCGAGAGAAGCGGAGGCTTCACGATCGGCTCGCGGGCAGAATTGGCGGCAACATCGTTCATGGCATCGTCATCATGGTTGTTGAGGCTGACTGCATTGGCCATCGGTATTCCCTCTCAAGCTGCCTTGGCGTGGGTGACATTGTCCTGCGAACCGCCGGCAAGTCCCCTGCGATATTCGGAATAGGCGGCGATCAGCATGTCCTCGTCGCGATATTGCGGCACCCAGCCGAGCTCGCGCTCGCCCTTGGATACGTCGAGAACGCACATCTCGTCGGCGATCAGATATTGTTCCGGGTCCATGATCGGCATGTTGATCAGGTCGAACAGGTCGAGCGTCCGCTTCACCGCCCAGGCCGGCGTCGGAAGCAGGATCGATTTCGAACCGGCGTGCTTGACCAGATCGCCGAGCAGTTTTCTCACCGGCGGCGGGTTGAGCGAACCGAGATTATAGACCTCGTTCGGCACGCCGGCGGTAAACGCCGCATGCGCCGCAGACGCGCAGTCGAACACCGAGATGAACTGATACGGGTTCTTGCCCGAGCCGATCATCGGCACCGGAAGATTGTTGTCGATCAGCTTGAAGAGCTTCGACAGGATGCCGAGACGGCCGGGGCCGATGATCAGGCGCGGACGGAACAGCGAGATATTCATGCCGCGCTTGCGCCATTCGACCGCCAGTTCCTCGGTCTTCAGCTTGGAAAGCCCGTATTCGCCGAGTGGCGCAACCGGATGTTCTTCCGTCTGCGGCCAGACATACGTGTGCCCGTAGACCATGTCGGTGGTGAAATGGACGAGCGATTTCGCACCCGCCTGGTCCATCGCCTTGATGATGTTCTCGGTACCGTAATAGTTGACCGGGAAGAAGAAATCATGCCGCTTGGCGCGCACCTGCAGCGGCGACAGCATTTTTGCCGAAAGATTATAGACCATGTCGTCGGCCTTGATGCCGACTTTGGCGATCGAGGCTGGGTCGGTCACATCGACATTTTCGAAACGGATCTCGCCATAATGCGGCAGATCGCTTTTCGCGATATCGGCAACGATGACTTCATGGCCTTCCGCCTGCAGTCTCGGTGCGAGATGACGCCCGACGAAACCGTCACCGCCGAAAATGATATGTCTCATGGTTTAAATCCCCGTCGTTCTGTCGGTTCTGAATTGGTTGGTCAGGAATTGATGCGTTCGATGGACGCCGTCCGGTCCGGTACTTCCTTGTGTCCGCTCTGCGCGATCAGCACCGTGCCGACGCAGATGAAGGCGATACCTGCGATCTTCATTGCACCGAGTTCTTCCTTGAAAAGCAGCCAGGCCAGAACCGCGACCGCGACATAGGCGAGGCTGAGGAAAGGATAGGCGAAGGACAGGTCCACCTTGGAGAGCACATAGAGATGCGAGGCCATCGAGATGACGAAGGTGGCGAGACCGAAGAAGACCCAGGGGTTGAAGACGATCTGAAAGATCCGCTGGATCATCGTATCGGCGGAAAAGCTCAGCGGGCCGAGCGACAGCATGCCCTGTTTCAGCAGCAGCTGTGCCGCCGCATTGGTCAGCACCGTGAAGAGGATGAATGGAATGTATTTCATGGGCGTCCTCGTGGGTGATCCGTGGCAAGCGCCGTCCGGCGCCAGAAATCAGAGCAGAAGCTTTCGTCCCGGAGCTTTTCCAATTGTTTCCATTGTGGAAAGCCGGCTTTGAACACGTCTGCGCTCATGCGGCTGTCCTTGTAGGGATTGACCCGTCCACCGGCATCGAGCGTCATCCGGTCGAGAAGCGTCAGCAGCTTCAGCGTCCGCTCGCCGTTATTGGGAAAATCCATCGTCAACGTGTAGCCGGGACGCGGGAACGACATGACGCCCGGAGACGCCACATCGCCGAAACGCTTCAGGACGGTGAGAAAGGACGATAATCCCGCCTTGCGGCTTGCCTCGAGCATCGCCGGGATGACCGAGCGACCGGCCTCGAACGGTATGACGCTCTGGTGCTGGTAAAGACCACTCGGACCATAAAGCCGATTCCAGTCTCCCACACCATCGAGCGGATAGAAGAACTTGCCGTAACCAGCCAGATGCGGTGCGGATTTCAGCCTGTTGACGTTGAAATAGGCCGTGTTGAACAACCCGAGACTGACCCGGTTCAGGGCGGAGAAAGGCAGTTCGAACGGAACGCGGATCTTCGCCTTCACGCCTTCCGTGCGAAAATTGCCGTTATCCCCATGGTTGCCGGTAATTAGCACCCCGCGGCCCGCCGATGTGCCGGAGGCCAGCTGATCGAGCCATGCAACCGAATATTCGTTCTCCCGGTCGGCATCGGCAGCAAGATCGAAATAGCCGTCGAGGCTGGAAAAGGCGGTAACCTTTTCGTCGATGTCGAGCGAGCCGACCTTCATCAGTCTCAGCCTGGCGGACAGGATGAGACCGGTAAGGCCCAGCCCGCCGATCGTCGCCGAAAACAGATCCGGATTTTCCGTGGCACTGCAATGATAGGTACGGCCGTCCGATCGCAGCAGTTCGAAACTTTCGACATGGCAGCCGAACGTGCCGCGAAGATGATGGTTCTTGCCGTGAACGTCATTGGCGATCGAACCGCCAAGCGTGACGAAACGGGTGCCTGGTGTCACCGGCAGAAACAACCCGTGCGGAGCAATGTAGGCGATCAGCTCTTCCAGCGAGATACCCGCTTCGGCCTCTACTACGCCTGCTTGGATATCGAGGCCGATCACGGATTTCTGCTGCCGCATCGGCACCAGCGACCCTGCATCGTTATGGCAGCTGTCGCCATAGGATTTGCCGTTGCCGAAAGCCAGCAGACCCGACCGTCCGGCCATGCCGCCGCGCAATGCCTGCACAGCCTGCTCAAAGGCGATTGCCTGCCTGGAATGGCGGCTGATACGACCGAAACTGTCGAGGCTCGCCTGCATCACAGCATACTCGCGGCGACGAAGAGCACGACGCCGATGGCGATCACCAGCTGGCTGCGCCAGTCGGTTGCGATGAAGACGACCGGATCGTCGTCCAGCTCCTTGCGATGCGCCAGGATCCAGATCCGCACATTGATATAGAGAACCATCGGCACCAGCGGCCAGATCACCCATGGCTCTTGATAAAGCATCCGGATGTCTTCCGACTGGATATAGAGGGCGAGAACCAGCGCGGCGGCGAATGCCGACGAGACGCCGCTCTGCGCGACGATATGGATATCTTCCGGGCGATAGCCGCGGCCTGCAATCCGGTCTCCGACATCAACCGTCGTATAGCGCAATTCGACATAGCGCTTCACCAGTGCCAGGGACAGGAAGAAGAACAGGCCGAAGGCGATCAGCCAGAACGAAAGCGGCAGATCGGTTGCCGCCTTTCCGCCGAGAATACGCAGGGCGTAAAGACCGGCAAGGCAGAGCACATCGATCAGCAGCATCCGCTTGAGGGCCAGCGAGTAGGCGGTGGTCACCACCAGGTAGAGGACGATGACCGCAGCAAATTGCAGCGGCAACAACAAACAGATGGCTGCCGTCGCAACAAGGAGAAGAACGGAAACAGTCAGGCCAAAAGGAATGGAGATAGCGCCGCTTGCGAAAGGTCGGTTCCGCTTTGTCGGATGCTGACGGTCGAGCGGCAGGTCAAGAATATCGTTGAGGATGTAGATGGCTGACGCCGAAAATGAAAATGCCACCAGGGCCAGAGTGGTCGCAATGAAGGTCTCTGGCTGGAAGACCGTATGCGCAAGCACAGGGGAAGCAAAAACAAGAAAATTCTTCAGCCACTGATGCACGCGCAGCATCTTGATACAGGTCTTTATATCGACACGCCGGGCGTCGAACCGCATCGAGGAATGCGCTTTCTGGTATCGGTCAGCCGCCGCATCCGGCGCAACCACGATCGCATTGTGCGCGGCCTCGAAGACAGCGATATCGGCGCGATCGTTGCCGGCATAGTCGAAACCCTGCGGCCCATAGAGCTTGGAAAGCAGCGCGGCTTTACGGTGCGAAGCCAGATTGGTCTTCTCGTCCGTATGATAGACGGCGCTGAACAGGCCCAGATGTGCCGCCACGGCTTTCGCGAAGGGTTCGGCCGCGGCCGTTACCAGAATGAGATCGCGTCCACGAACACGCTCCGCGCGCAGATAGGCGACGAAATCCTCGCGGTAAGGCAGATGGCTGGCATCCAGCGTAACGCGACGCGCGATTTCCGTCTTCAGCCGCGCCTTGCCTGAAAGCAGCCAGATCGGCAGGAGAAACAGATAAAGAGGGTTTGCCCTCAGCAGCTGGAAGACGCTTTCCCAAAGAAGGTCCGTCGAGATCAGCGTCCCGTCCAGATCGACCGCCAGAGGTATGTCAACGATGTTTTGTAAACGCACATTCATTGCCGAAATAGTCCCCCAGCCGATAGTCGGAACGTCATGGCACCGGAACCGAAAAAACTTCGCTCAATCTGCTCACCTGGCTAGGCCCGGCGATTTTCCGTTGACATCTGACATTCAGCCACAACCAAACATTGCATTGCGACTGACGGGAAAATATGTCGCAACCAGAAATGAGCGGTTAATAAGACAAGCCTTTGCTTCGATTTGGAGCGCATTTTTTCAGGCAATTTCGATTAGGGTTTAAAATTTGCTGGAAGGCGTTACTAATAAAACCTTACCTAAACTCCGACATTTATTCGGGAAAATGCCGCTTTAGTCCCAACCCCACGTAATTCTGCCCCGATTTACTACACCCGAACCAATCACACACGGAACTGCCGCAGATCAGGGCAGGATCGACACGTTTTACCGGCGGGCTTGAAGATCAGCGCTTTGTGACCTAAGCGCGAGTGGCAAACCGCTCGATCACCTCCATCATCGGCTTTGCCCTGTAATCCCGGTCCAAAGGCAGCGGACGGTTCGGGCGCCCGTCATCGCGGCTGAACCACATGGGCACCCATGTGTAGCGATCGGTAATCCCCCAGGTCAGGATCGCCGTTGGCTGGTTGGCATCGGAAATCGCCTGCAACAGATCGGTGACCCGTCCGGCGATAACCTGATCGCGCTCCTTCTCGTCGGAAGGCAGGAGATTGTCGATCACGTCGAGTTCCGTCACCAGCACGTCGACATCCATCGCCTTGAGTTCGGCCACGAAGGACGACACGCCTTCCTTGTCGATCTCATACTGGCCTTTCAGATGGCCCTGAAAACCGACGGCATGGATCGGAGCGCCGCGATCACGAAGATCGCGCACGACACGTAAAAGCGCATTTCGCCGGTTCTTGAACTGCTCGCCGACACATTCGATATCATATTCGTTGATCACGAGCTGCACCTGCGGATCGGCTTCCGCCGCTCGGCGAAACGCGGTTTCGATATACCCATTACCCATGTTCTCGAGCCACAGATTGGGCCGCAGATAGTCGGACCCGCGCGGGTCATCGGCAATTGCCTCATTGATGACATCCCAGCTCGGGATGCGCCCTTTATATTGCCCGACAACTGTGAGGATATGCTTGTTCAACGCCTTTTCGGCAGCTTTTGCTCCGCGAATGGACGAGGTCCAGTCCGGCATCGCCGCATACCAGATCAGCGTATGGCCACGCATCTTCATGCCGTTCTGGTCGGCGAAGGCGAGCAGCTTGTCACCTTCGTAAAAATCGAACCGATCCTCGGACGGCCTTATCATCTCCCATTTCAGCCCGCCCTCGGGGACCACCAGCTGGCAGCGCTCGGCAAGGGCCGTCCGGTAATCATAGTCATCCACCAGGGCGTCGCCGCGCACCGCAGACCCATAGGGTATCCGTCGCGCTGGCGCCGCCGCATGTCCGGCAGGGACCTGAAGCGCAGCATGCGCCGCAACGGCAAGGCTAACCTGAAGGAAATCCCGTCTGCGCATGCATCCATCTCGTCTTGTTCGAAGGGAAGCCGGTCGAGCATCGCCGCCGGAAAACATAGTGAAAGAAGATAGCCGGGAGGCATTATGATAATATTACCTCGCCTGATGAACGTTCTTTACCTCCGGTTAACATATATCGGTCTCCTGTTGAATTGAACGCGATTTCGTGCAGCACGACAGGACCAATAACCTTGAAGCAAGCAGGGGCACTTTCCCAGTCCGGAGCCCAGCCGGCAGCGTTGTCGGTCATGCATGCCGAACGCGCCACATGGAGCTTCGGCTCGGTGATCCTGCTGCTGCTGTTCTGCTATTTCTGGATCGGCATCGCGCCGTTCGCTCACGCGGATGGCAAGGGCGGTCTGCCGTCCACCGGCAATCTGCTCAACCAGATTGTCGTCATTCTGCTGTTCACCGTCGCCATTGCAAGCCTATGGCGCAATCCTGGCAAGACAGCATTGTTCAGCCCGCACGCTCTGCTTGCGCTGATCCTTCTGTGGTTCTGCTTCGTGTCCCTGTTCTCCTTCGATCCCGCAACGGCGTTTCGAAGGATTGCCTACGCATTGCTTGTCTGCGGTTGCGCGAATGCCGCACTTCTCCTGCCACGGGACAGTGCTGATTTTGCGAGGGTTCTCGCCACAGGCACAATCGCCGCCTTGCTGCTCAGTTATTTCGCCGTGCTGGCCGTCCCGTTCGTCGGCATTCACGGAACCAACGAAGTCGAAGCGGCCCTGGCCGGAGATTGGCGTGGCATTTTCGGGCACAAGAACGCCGCCGCCGCCGCCATGGTCTATCTGGTCCTTTTCGGTCTTTACCTGCGAAAGGCGTCCTATCCGAAGCTCGGATCGCTCGTCGTTATTCTATCAGCGATCTTTCTTCTGTTCACCGGCGGCAAGACCGCCACGGCAATGCTCCCTTTCGTCCTGCTGCTGGGCTGGCTGTTCGAGCGCTGCAGGCCGTTGCGCGGCATCCTCACCATCGGCCTTGTCATCGCGATGAACGTGATCCTGATCGGGCTTTCGAGTTCGCCCGCGACCAGTTCGATACTGGCAAGCCTTGGGATCGACGCAACCTTCACCGGAAGAAGCTCGATCTGGAGCTTTGCCCTTGCCCGCGTCTCTGAGGCCCCGTTCATCGGTTATGGTTTCCAGCTTCTCTGGGGAAGCGAATTCCTTCGCAACATCACGACGGAATCCTGGGCCTACCTCGCCGCACATTCGCATAACTCATTTCTGGAGACGCTTCTGAATGGCGGCTTCCCGGCCCTCATCCTCATGATCATCTGGCTTTTGATCCTGCCGCTGAGGGACGCGGGCGAGGCCCTGGCGACGCAGAACGATCCGAACCTGACGCGCCTGTTTTTGCGTATCTGGATTTTCTCGATCCTTCTGGCAGGCCTCGAGAACCTTTTCTTCGCCAACAATGGCCCGCTGTGGTTTACCATGCTGATCGCGGTGTTCGGGCTCAGACTGCAGGCGGCCGCCAGTCTTCAGGCCCGCGGGGCGTGATGATGGCACCGCTGATGCCATGCGATGTTAACTGAAAGCCGAACATATATTTGTATTCGCTGATCCCCTTTCGTATTGAAGCGTTTCGGATATGGCGATGAGCGAAGGGGCGGCGATCCGCACCGACGTCATGAGAACCGGAGAACCAAGCGTGCAGGACGAAAGCAGAGCTTCGGTAGAGGCCGTCATTTGCATTCCGACTTTCCGCCGGCCCGACGGTGTGGCACGCACGCTGCGATCGCTGATCGCTCAACGGGGCGCCGTGCGCTTCGCCATCGTTGTCGTCGAAAATGATGCCGAGAGCCCGGTCGGCGCGGCATCCGCACGAGAAACGCTCGATGCCACGGACATCCCGTCTGCCGTCGTCATCGAACCGCGCCAGGGCAATTGCCACGCGATCAACCGCGCCTTCGGAGAAGCCCGCGAACGTTTCCCGTCTGCGCACTACTTCCTGATGATCGATGACGACGAGATCGCAAGCCCCGAATGGCTGGCCGAGATGGTCGCGACCGCTCGCCGCACCGGCGCAAGCATTGTCGGCGGCCCGGTCATCCGGCAGTTCGACATACCGGTATCGCAATCCGTCAGCCTGCATCCCCTTTACGGTTTCATCAGCGGACCGACCCGCCAGGTTCCGGTCATTCACGGCACCGGCAATTGCCTCATCCATCGCGACGTCTTCGTCCAACTGGAGCCGGTCCTGTTCGACGTCGCCTTCAATTTCCTCGGCGGCGGCGACATGGATTTTTTTGCCCGCTGCCGCGCTGCCGGCTTCACTTTCTGGTGGTGCGAGGAAGCGATCATTCATGAAACCGTCGCAGCCGAGCGCACGACCGCACGGTGGCTGATGCGCCGCTCGGTCCGCACGGGCAGCATCAACTACGTCATCGACAGCAAGCGCATGGCGGCGCCCGTCAGACTGCACGCGAAAAACATCATTTCGCTGGTCCTCAGCATCTTCAAGGCGGCAAGCCTTCTGGCCCGGACAAAACGGCTTCTCCCGGCCACGCATCCGGTTCTGATGTCGATAGGACGGGTCACCGCAAGCTTCGGTTTCCTGCCGGTACCCTACAAGGCGAGCGAAATTGCGCCTGCCGAAACGCGATCGGCGTTAAAGGCTGGCCAGCACATCGCCGAAAACTGATTTTAGACGCAAGTCATGCAGTCCGCTGTTTTGCCGGATCCGGCTTTGCGCCGGCCTCCACCGACGAAGGCCTGATATCGCTCTGCGCCCTGAAAAGGGCGCGCCAGGCAAGAATTGCGATCAGGATTTCCAGGATATAGGTGGTCGCGATCACGCCACTGACACTGGCATAATAGGCAGCCGCAGCCACGAGCCCAGCACCCGCGATGTTCGAGACATTGAGAATTTTCGCCCGCACGCTCTGCAGGCTGGATGCCCCGAGCGCTTCGAAAGCGGTGGCGCTGATCGCGATCGGGATCACCGCCCAGCACAGGGCACGCGTCATCCAGGACAGCGAGACATATTCATGCCCGAACAGCAGCGGCAGCCAGGGCGTGATGATCCAGACGAACAGGCCGGCAGCGATACCGATGCCGGTCGTCAGAACCAGCATCTGCCTGGCGCGTCCCAGAACAGCCCCGATACCGCCAAGAGCCGCTGCCGCATAACTCGGATAGACGATCCGGTTGAGCGCCTCGACCGCCATATAGGAAGCTTCCGTCAGCCGGCGGGCAATCGAATAGCTGCCGACGATTTCCGAACCGGCAACGGCGCTCAGAACCAGAATGTCGGCATTGCTGCGCCCCGCCTTGAAGAAGAACTGGCTGGCGAACATGATGCCGATCGGCACTTCTTCACGCACGATCCTGAACCGGGGCCGGCCAAGCCGGCGTATTGCGATGAGCGCGATCACGGCAACGACCGCATGCGCGGCGAAATTCCAGACCGCCCATTCCGCCACCGTCGTAATATTGAAGACCAGGCATGCGACGACCGCGGCGATCATGCGCAGCGCTGCAAACAGGAATTCGATCCTGTTGGCGACCGAAAAACGCGAATGAGCGATATAGCTGTTGGTGGCGAGCCAGATGATCTTCAGCAGGATGATATTGGTGAACAGGATCAGCGCCGTGGCGACAAGCGTCGTCGGCAGTTCGTCGGAGACGGGAAACATCAGCGGAATGGCGATCATTCCGGCGATCACCAGGACCGCACCCGAAACGAGATTGAGAATATGCACATGCCCGAGCATGTCGGGATAGAAACCCGGTTCCTGCGCCACGCGACGGACCAGCGATTCCTGAGATCCCAGGCCACAGACCTGTATGCCGAGATTGGTCAGCGCCGTGATCGTTGCGTTGAGCGCGAACTGTTCATGACCGAGATGGCGCGCAAGTAGCGCGAAGGTCAAAAGCATGGTGACGCTTGATGCAAGCAGTGCCCCGCTCGATCCGATATAGGATCCGAGATGGCTGGCGAATTGCCGGAATTCGTGCTTGGACCTCAATCCCACTCGTCACCTCCAACCGGCGGTCTTTGTCTGGCGAAGACCTTCATGCCGGTGCGGCTGTCTATCCTTGGATATTCGCACCTGCCAACATTATGCATAAACGGGATTAACGGAGCCTTAGGTCGAACCTTGGCAGTCTGCGTTCTTCAGCCTTCGGAGCAAAGATCATCGAATGACCGCCACCGTCAGTCTCGTTACGCCAACCTATTATCGCGACTTCGAGTCATGCCGCCTTCTTTGCGATTCGATCGATGCCTTCGTGACGGGTTACGATCGGCATTATCTGCTTGTCGCCGATAGCGACCTCGAGCTCTTCTCGCAGCTTGGCAATGAAAAGCGGCTGGTGCTTCCTGATTCCGTTCTCTTGCCGGGCAAGCTTCATACGCTTCCGGATTTCCTGAAATGGAAGGGCCGTCAGTATTATTGGGCACCGGGTGCCGGGTTGCCGGTCTATGGCTGGCATGTGCAGCAGCTGCGAAAGCTTGCGATGGGGCTGTTGCAGTCCTGCGAACGCATCATGTGCATCGATTCCGACAATTGTTTCGTGCGCCGCTTCGACGTCGGAAAGTTTGCCGGCGACCTGCTTTCACCCCTTTATGCCGATCTGGGCGGAGTAAACGACACACGCCCGAACCATGTCCTGTGGCAGAAGAATGCCTATCGCGTCATCGACACGAAAGAGCCGCCGCTGCCCGGTGACGATTATATCGGCCAGATGATCGTCTGGGATCGCGAAAGCCTGAGCAGCATTATCGACAGGATCGAAGCCGCCACCGGCCTTGCCTGGTGGAAGGCGCTTTGCAAGGCGCGCAACTTTTCCGAATACATCCTTTATGGCGTTGGCGTCGCCAGCAATCCGTCACTGATGGGCCGGCATCGCATTGTCGAGCAAAGCCTCTGTGCCACCTATTGGAACGGACCGGCGCTTGACGAAAGGGGTATCGCGAACCTGATCGACGGCATGGGCAAAAACCAATATGCGATCGCCATCCAGTCGCATACGCAGACCGAACCTGCACTGATGCGTCGTGTAGCCCTGACCCGCAATCTTTGGAGCTAGGGCCTTTCCACCGGTCGCGCCCCCGGCCGATCTTCGCACTGAACACCGTCCAGCTCGCCGATGATCGCGTTCCAAAGCGAAGCGATCTCGACCTCCATATCGAGCGGCTGCGGCACGCGTCCCATCACCTCGCGAACGGCTTTGGCCATTGCCTCGACGCTCACATCATGCGGGCAGAGGACAATGTTTCCGTTTCGGATCAGCGCCTGGAACAGGCCGTGATGCTCCAGCCCCGAAGGATCTGCCGGCGCATTCGTGACGACGATCCGGCCGCCGAGCGCTGCCGCAAGCACACTGCCCCGCCGGGAGGTTAGACCTTCGGAAAAGCGGTAACAGAAGATGTCGACCTCGCGGCAGGCCGCAAAGACGTCCTTGTCGGTGGCAAGATAACCCGTGACCATTACCCGGTCTGCGAGACCGAGCGCTTCGACCCGGCTGCGGAAATCCTCCTCGACATTGTCGGTGCCCTTGATGAAGGAGCCGACGAAGGCAACCGCCACCTCTTGCCCCTCGTCCAACAGAGCGCGGGCGATTGCCAGAAGCTCGGCGCAATTCTTTTTAGGGTAGATCGAACCGAATTGGCCAAGAATTGCCCGCCCACCGGCACGCAGTTTGCGAATTGCAAGCGCCGCCGGTCCCGCTTCCTCGCGACCATCGGGCAACAGGTTGGGCGGGATCGGAATGATCGCCGTGTTCTTCCTGCCTGTGGGATAGCGGCTCTCAAGCCATTCCTGCCGGATCTCGGGCGCGGAAAAAAGAATGGCATCGGCGAGCAGCATGACCGGCCAGAGGATCAGCCGCCGTTTCCAGTCGAGGCTTGTCCATTCATGCAGGACGACAATCACCCGCTTGCGCTTCAGCTTTGCCAGAACAGCGGCCGCAAATGGCTCCGCAAGCCGCTTTTTCCAGGCAACGATGGGGAAGTTGAAGACGATGGCATCGGCCTGCGCCAGATGCTGCGACAGCTGACCGAGATTTCCGTCGAGGACGCAGCTTGCGGCGCGTGAACCCAGCCGGGTATCGAGGTTTCTGCTGAATGCCTCCACACCACAGACGGTCGTGGCATCGGATCTAAGCACGAGATAACGCGTCAATGTCAGCGATCCATTCATTCCAGGAAATTGCCCCAACCAGAGCCGATAAATCTTAAACTTTTGCGCCTAATCTGAGGAAGCATGTACCAATAAAAGGTGTCATGCACGTTCTTCAGGTGCATGGTTTACCGCTTATTAGCGTAGATAGAGTTTCATTGGCAGCGAAAGGCAGGTCCGGCCCCATGTATGCCATGTTAAGACCACCCAAGTTTCTGCGACGGGATGCGGCTTCCAAAGAGGCAGGCCGCATCGCGCCTGGCCAGCATTCTCTGCTTTCCTATCTCGGGCCCGACGACGAGCCCGAGACCGTCGCATCGCCGGCAAGGCCCGTGCAGCCGCCCGCGCCGGCACCGATGGCATGGCCGGATATCAGCCTTGGTATGGTGCTCAGCTGGCTCTGGGCCGGCAAGTGGCTGGTTGTTCTGTTCATCATCCTCGGCGCACTTGCCGGATATGGTTTTGGAAATTTTTCCAAGCCGAAATTCACGGTGGGTTCGCAGATCTTCATCGATCCGACCAACCTGAGGGTCGTGGACGATGATATTTTTGCCTCCAGCACTCAGTTGGACATGCAGATCTACGACGTCGAGAGCAAGCTGCGCATCCTGACATCCGCCAACGTGCTCAACAGCGTTATCGACGCGCTTCATCTGGACCAGGATCCGGAATTCAGCGACGAAGGATCGGGAGCACCCCAGTCCGCCCGGCTCGATGCATTGCGGGCGCTCGAAAAGCATGTCCTCGCCAAGCGCGAGGAAAACTCCTTCGTCGTCAATCTCGATGTCTGGAGCCAATCCGCGCCCAAGGCGCTTGAAATCGCAAACTCGATCATCGACAATTTTCAGGACGAGCTGGTGAAGGCGCAGGCCGACGGTGCCGGCCGGGCCGCAACCGAACTGTTCTCCCGTCTCGACGCATTGAAGAACGAGGTGGCCGTCGCAGACGACGCCGTGCAGAAATTCAAGCGCGAGCACAACATACTGTCCTCCTCCGGCGAACTCGTCAGCAGCATCGTCGCAAACCAGACCAATACGCAGCTTGTCGACGCCCAGGCCCGTGCCATCCGGGCACGAAGCCGCTATCAGGAGCTTTCGACCGGCAGCCCGGACAACCGCCTGGACAGCGCTTCGATAGAATCCCAGACGATGACCGCATTGCGGACCCAGTATGCTGCGGTCAAAAGGGAACTCGATGCGCAATCCGCTGTTTTCGGCGCAAGGCATCCGCGGATTTCCGCCATGCGGCCGCAGCTGGAAGCGATTCAGGCGCAGATCGCCGCCGAACAGAGCCGTATTCTCACCGCCGCCAGATCCGAACTGGCGCAGGCGGAAGCCGCATTGATGGCGCAGCAGAACCAGGCAAACACGATGAAATCCGTCGTTTTCGGCGACAATGATGCTCTTGTGCAGCTCCGTCAGCTGGAGCGTGAGGCGGAATCGAAATCCACCGTCTATCAGGCATTCATGGCCCGCGCCAAACAGATCGCCGAACGCCAGCAGATCAACACCACCAATGTCAGGGTGATCTCGCCGCCGACCATTCCGAAGACCCGCAGCTATCCACCCCGCACGCTCTATCTGACCGCGGGAGGCCTGTTTGGCGGTTTCGCTCTGGGCTGCGCGATTGCCATTGCTCTCGGGTTCCTCAGCCTGCTGTCCAGGCGGTCGAACGACGAACAGCGCGCTTGAGCCTTTAATCGAAAACGGCGCCTCAGGGGCGCCGGCTCGATTTGCTGCTGTCGTCTGAAATCTGGGCGGCCTCTATCGCGAATAACGCAGCAAGGCATAGATCGCGACCGGGTTTGTCAGCATGTAGCGAAGCGTCAGCCGCCTCGGCTCGTTATACATCCGGTAGGCCCATTCAAGCCCATGGCGCTGCATCCACATCGGTGCACGGGGATTTTTACCCGACAGGAAGTCGAACAACCCGCCCGACGTCTTGATCACCCCGACGCCACGCAGCTTTTCGAGATTACGGCTGACGAATTTCTGCTCGAAAGGAAAACCGAGACCGATCCAGAGAATATCCGGACGCTTGGCGCGGATATCTGCCACGATCTCCTCCTCTTCTTCGGGACGGAAATAACCATTGCGACGCCCGACGAAGCGCAGGCGCGGATAACGCGCGCACATCGCAGCCACCGCCTTGGCGTTGACCTCTTCGTTTCCGCCGAGAAAATAGAAGGTGATGTCTTCATCCTGCGCCCGCTCGGCGACCGCGTGAACGAGATCGGTTGTCGCCACCCGCTCGGGCAGTGCAGTCTGGCAGAGAAGTTTCGAGCAATGCACCATGGGCATGCCGTCGGCGTGGATCTGATCCGCCGCGAGCATGAGTTTCATATAGTCGGGATCTCGAACACACATGGCCAGAACCTGGCCGTTAGCGGATGTCGAATAGAAGGGGAGATCGTTCTGCCCGCGGGCGCGATGCGCCTGTTCGATAAAACCACTCGCGGCCTCCGCCATCGTCGAGCACACGACCGGCAGGCCGCCCAGCACCACATGGGGCCAGTCCGCCATCCCGGAAACATTCATGTCGTCCGCTTCAAGGGCCATAGAGAGCAAGGCAAACATCCGCTATCTTGAAAGACATCCTGTCTTCCGGATGATCAAACACAAGTCGGGCGTCCCATTCAAATACAACTGAAGAAAACGGTTAAGATACATTTCCGGAAATGCATTAAATTACTAATTGCATTCGATTAAAATCACATCCCCCATGAGAGGCGCCCTTTAAGTCGGCCGCATCCATTGTGCCCTCTCTCGACACCCGATCATCATTACTGAAACAGCCTGCGCTGATCCGGCGCGATCATGGACGACGGCCCGTACGTTTCAACTCAGGTTTGCAGTACCTCACGAATCACTTATATATCTAGCGAATCTAAGTGCTTGGGAGCGTTTCTCCAGCCAGTGGTGTCGCGTAGGCCGGTTCAGCTTTCGACTATCGGTCTATGGAGACTAGATGCGTTCAGGTCGCACCATCAAATTTGGCCTCTTGATAGCGGCCGCGATTACCCAGACGGCGTGCAGCCAGACATCGCACGGGACTGCCGCTCAAAGGCAGCAGGCCGAAAAAGCACAGACGCTCACTGCATCCCCCATGAAGCCCTCGACCGAAGTGACGGGATCGATAGCGGCATCTCCACCGGTTACGGACATCGAAAGCGCAGTCCGCCGTGTTGTCAGCTGGCACCCGTCGATCCAGGAAGCGACCGGGCGCATCAGGCAGCAGAACGAGCTGATCGCGGATGCACGGTCGGGATATTTCCCGTCAGTCGGCGGCGGTCTCGATCTTGCAGCCCAGAAGGGCGATCGGGGAGACTGGGCGCCGAGGTTCAATGCCACCGCCAGCCAGATGATCTACGACTTCGGCAAGGTTTCCGGCCGGGTCGAGGCGGAGACCGCCATTTCCGATGTTCGCAGGGCGGAATTCCTTGCCACGGTCGACGATATGATCCGGGAGACGGTACTGGCTTCCGTGGAAGTCATGCGCAACGCCAGGCTTGCAGCCATAGCAAGGGAGCAGGTCAAGGATGTCTCGGCCATCGCCGAGCTGGTGAATGCGAGAACGGATCGCGGCGCCAGCACGCGATCCGACAAGCTGCAGGCCCAGGCCCGCATTCAGGCCGCCCAATCCACCGCGCTCGAGATCAATGCGGAGAAGCAACGCTGGGAAGGCTCGCTGAATTCGCTGCTTGGCCAGGTAAGCGCGGCAAAGCTGCGCCCGTCCTTCCCGTCCTCCCTCAACAAGGCCTGTGCCGGCCCCGAACCCGTATGGGAAACCGTTCCGACCGTCGTCGCCGCCAAGTCCCGCAAGCGTGAGGCCGATGCCCGCGTAAAACTGGCACGTGCCGACATGCTGCCGACGATCGCGCTGGAAGGCACGACCCGGATGAGGACATGGGGCAACAGCGATTCCGATTATATGATCGGCGTGACCGTCAAGAGTGACCTCTATAATGGAGGCTCCTTCAGGGCTCGCCAGAATGCCGCCCGATATGGCGCCCAGGCATCCGATGCCGCCATCGCGGTCGGAAGATATGACGCCCAGAGATCATGGATCCAGTCGGCCTCCCAGGTCGGCAGCCTGAGCACGCTTCTGAAATCGCTCGGGTCCCGACAGACGATGATGCGCGAAACGCGCGATCTGTACCAAAAACAGTTTCTCGACCTCGGCACCCGCACGCTGCTTGATGTGTTGAACGCTGATCAGGAACTGCATGCCGCGCGTTTCGATGAGGTCAACACGAAGTTTGACCTCTACAAGCTGAATGTCGAATGCGCCTATGCAGCGGGCAGGCTTCGTGACGCTTTTGGGCTATCCGCCCCCTCCGCGCAGCAGATTTCGGCAGATGTTCAAAAGGTTCCGCTCCGGGCGCCTCGAACCTGAGCTGCAATCCGGTTTTCCACAGCCGCATGACAAAAGCATATCGGGATGATGCGCCCGCGCGCCTTCTTTGTCGCAACCTGAGACGGCACCGCATCATTTCGGTTCGCCTCTTTACCCTTCCTTAAGCCATAAAGCCAAACATAAGCGATACCTAATTGAAGATTGCTTGAATTACAGCAACTTCATTCGCGTGTGCTGCTAACGACATCCATCGAACCACGTCAGACCTGACCGGTGACGGGGAACGGGAGGACCTGTTTCAAAAACGGGGGGCAGAGCACCAGAAACGGGCATGATGCCCGACGTCTCACAGGGAGAGTCAGATGGTCGCTGTAATTCTGGACAAAACAAGCGGACAAACAACAACCGTAAACGGTAACGATATAGTCCTTTCCAAGCCAAGCACCGTCAAGCTTTCCTTATCTCCGGATCAGGTTGCGACAACCACGCGCGCCGGCAACGACCTGATCATCGATGTGCGCAGCGGTCCCGATATCCGGATCGAGAATTTCTATACCGGCGACGGCGCGGAACGCAGCGAACTCGTGCTCGAAGATACCGCCGGCAATGTCTGGCAGGGCGAATACACCGATGAACTCGCCAATTTCGAATTTGTCGAGGGTGCACCGATAGACCAACTCGCTGGCGCGGGTGTCGCGGGCGGAGCGGGCGGCGCCGGATCGATACTTGGCCTTGCAGCAGCCCTGGGCCTCGGTGCCGCGGCGATAGGTGTCGGATCAAGCTCGGGCGGCGGCGGTTCCGATGACAGCGATTCCGACGCCGATTCGGATGCAGACGCAGACGCAGACGCCGATGCAGACGCGGACGCGGATGCCGATGCCGATGCTGACTCGGATTCCGATTCGGATACAGAGGCACCGGCGTCACCGACTAATCTTTCGGTCAACGGCACCGGAACGACCTTGACCGGACGCGGAGAGCCTGGCGCGGAAGTGATCGTCACCAATGCGGCCGGTGTCGTTGTTGGTACCGGCATAGTCGGCGCGAATGGCTCGTTCAGCATCACCCTCGATCCCGCCCAGATCGACGGCGGCGAACTGAACGTCGTCTTGGAGGACGCCGCCGGCAACGTTTCCGATCCGGGAACGACAGTGTCACCGGATCTGATTGCCCCTGACGCACCGACCAATCTCGCAATCGGTGATGATGGCGCTGTCCTGACCGGACGCGGTGAGCCGGGAGCGACGGTAACTGTCAGGGACGCCGATGGCGTCACCATCGGGACCGGAACAGTTGGGCAAAACGGCACCTTCACGATCGAACTTGACCCTGCACAGAACAATGGCGGTGAACTCGAGGTCACTCTCAAGGATGCGGCCGGCAACGCGTCTGAACCGGGCGCAGTCGATGTCGATGACACATCGGCCCCTCTCCCGCCAACCAATCTCGGTGTCAATAGCGCCGGCACGGTGCTCTCGGGCCGCGGCGAGCCCGGCACGACGGTAACCGTCACCAATGCAGACGGCGATCCGGTCGGCACCGGTACGGTTGGCGCTGATGGCACGTTCACGGTCAATCTCAATCCTGCCCAGCTCGGCGGCGGCGCGCTTGAGGTCGTGCTCACGGATGGCGCGGGCAACGCATCTGCTCCGGGAACCGCGCTGGCACCCGACTCCG
>DLSX01000055.1 GCA_002500765.1 Neorhizobium sp. UBA7851 | reverse complement strand
GCTCGCGGCACTCGCCGCCCTCACAGTGCCGGCATTGCCGGCCCGGTCGCGCGCCGCCTCCAAGGTTACCGTCGCACTCGACTGGACCCCGAACACCAACCACATCGGATTGTTCGTCGCCCGCGACAAAGGTTTCTATAAAGAGGTCGGTATCGAGGTCGAAATCCTACCCTATACGGATACGTCGGCCGGCACTCTGGTCGCCAATCATGTGGCCGATTTCGGCATAACCGGTTCGATCGCCCTTCTCACCCAGCGTACGGCCGGAGCCGATCTTGTCGCTACCTATGCCATCGTGCAGACGGAAACGGGACGCGTGGTTTTCAAGGGAGGCCGCTCGGACATCACCCGCCCGAAGGATCTGGATGGCAAGACCTATGGCGGCTTCGGCTCGGCCTGGGAAAACGCCCTGATATCCTCGATCATCCGCCATGACGGCGGCAAGGGAGAGTTCGAGACGATCACGCTCGGTACCTCCGCCTATCAGGCTCTGGAGAACGGCGCCGTCGATTTCACGCTTGAGGTCTATACGTGGGAGGGCGTGAAGGCCGAACTTGAAGGCCTGAAACAGGGCGCGTTCCGTTATGCCGATTTCGGGGTACCGGACGAACACACGGCGCTGATCGCTTCCAGCCGCAAATTCCTGAACGACAATCCGAAGGAAGCCGCAGCCTTCCTTGAGGCGACCCGAAAAGGCTACCGGTTCGCCATCGAAAATCCGGAAGAAGCAACCGACCTGCTGATTGCCGCCAACAAGGATGCGCTGACCGACCGCGCCTTGATACGTGCTTCGCTCAAGGCGCTGATCGATGGCAACTACCTGAGCAGCGCGGACGGCGTCATCGGCAATATCGATCCTTCGAAATTCGAGGCAATCGGCGATTACGCCTATCAGGCCGGCATTCTCAAGGCCGCCGGCGGCAAGCCGCTCGAAGCAAAGCCTGATTTTTCAGGCTATTACACCAACGAATTCCTGGCTGCCCGATAAGCCGCGAGAGGGCGCCAGCCTCTCATGCCGGCACCTTTCTTCATTCCTCCGCCTTTGATAAAGGCGAGACGATCGGGATTGATGACATCCGCATAGCTCGGTCAATCGCAAAATCTCGTCAGATGATACCCCAGGCGCGAAAGCGCCCTCGCCCGGTCAGCTCCCTCAGATGCAGTTCCGAGGCAATCTTCAAAGCACCCTGTGGCGTCACGGAGAGCGACTTTGCAATCATGCCCGACGAAACCATCGGCCGGGAAAGAACAAGATCGACAAGCTGGGGGAGTTTCGATGACTGGCGGCGTCCGGCGATCCGGTGTTGCATCTGTTGCTGGGCCAGCACGAGGCGGTCATGTTCCTTCATACCCATTTCACCCGCTTCGGCGATCGCGTCGAGCATCGCAATAAGGCGAACCTCCTGTTGTCGGTTTGCCCGGCGCTCCCGTCCGACCTGCTTCAGTCCCAGATTGAATGCAACAAGATGGGCAACCGTCACACTCTCCTTCCTCAGAAGGGAAGCGGCAAGCAACCGACCCAGCCAGGGAGCATGCTGAAGCACCTGCAACTGGTTCCAGGCGTCCAGCAACAACACGGCCCTCAGAACCGGCGGCAAGCCAACACTTTCTTCAAGCACCGTCTGCCATTCGGCAAGCCGCTCTTCCTCGTCCCAGTCCGGTTCGTAAAGAAGCGGAGCCCGTTCCTGCTGATAGGATGGCGTTGCGGGGTTGAGCACATGCGAGATCGCAGCTTCGCTTCTGGCAACCGCCGCATCGATTTCCGCCAGATACCGGGCCAGCGGATCATCGTCCTCCTGCGGTTCTATTGATTTCGTCTCCAACGGCATCTCGACTGAAATTGCAGAATGCACGTCAGCCGCCTTGCCGCGCAACTGGCTCAAACCATCCCGGCTGAGCGCCCAATCCGGCTCATGCTCAGCAATACGCCGTCGCGTGCGCAAGATGTCGTATGCGATCGTCAATTCATGTGTCGGCGCACGATTGCCCATCGCCGCATCGTGGAGAACGAGATCTTCAAGATGGACGAGCTCACCATCGATCCAGAGGGAGGCGACCGAATCGATAAAATGGGCCCGCTCGGCCCAACCCTGCCCGATTGCCGACCGCAAGATGCGCTCGTCCAGCCGCGTGATGGCTGCAGTCGCCCGGCAAACCGGCTCCATCAGCCGATGCAAAGGCAAATCCGCGAAATTGTAACGCATTCATTCAACCGATCTCAGAATCGTTGCCGGCATAATAGCGAATGGCGCGGGCCGGGAGAAACACTCTCGCGAACGTCCCTGCCCGACCGGTTTCGCGCTACGTGATCACACGCCTTAATGATCTCCATCCCGCCCCCATGCGTCGCATCGCGGACCGTTCGCAATGGACGCAAAGATATCGAAACGTTATCACCTCTGCATCTGGCCCGTTAAGAACCGCGATCTGCGACACGATCCAAAGGAGGAATTCACCATGGACATGCCTTCTCCCCGCCTGACCGAACTGGCGCATGGCGGCGGCTGCGGCTGCAAGCTGGCGCCCGCCGTTTTGCAGAGACTGCTGGCAAGCCAGCCGGCCGCCCAACCCTTCGCGCAATTGCTCGTCGGCAACGAGATGGCCGATGACGCTGCCGTCTGGCAGATCGACGACAATACCTGTGTGATCGCCACCACCGACTTTTTCATGCCGATGGTGGACGACCCTTACGAGTTCGGTCGTATCGCTGCCACCAATGCCATTTCGGATGTCTATGCGATGGGGGGCAAGCCGATCCTGGCGCTCGCCATTTTGGGCATGCCGATCAACAAGCTGGAGCCGGAAACCATCGGCAGGATTCTCGAAGGTGGTGCCGCGATCTGTTCCACCGCCGGCATCCCGGTTGCCGGCGGCCATTCGATCGACAGCGTCGAGCCGATCTACGGGCTTGCCGTCATCGGCATCTGCCATCCGAGCCAGGTGCGCCGTAATGGCGGTGCCAAGGTCGGCGACAAGCTGATCCTCACCAAGGGCATCGGTATCGGCATCTATTCCTCGGCGATCAAGAAGAACGCGCTGCCGGCGGCCGCTTATGACGAGATGATCGCGTCCACGACGCTGCTCAACAAGGTGGGCATCGAGCTTGCCGCCAATGCTGACGTACACGCGATTACCGACGTCACCGGTTTCGGCATTCTCGGCCACGGGCTGGAAATGGCACGCGCCTCCGGCCTGACGCTGCGGCTGAAGCTTGCCGACATTCCGTTCCTGACCAAGGCGGAAGAGCTGGCGCAGCAGGGTTTTATTACCGGCGCTTCTGGCCGCAACTGGGCCAGTTACGGCGAGGCCATCACGCTTCCGCAGAACATGCCGGAATGGCAGCGCATGTTGCTTGCCGATCCGCAGACTTCGGGTGGGTTGCTGGTGGCAGCATCGGCCGACAAGGCGGATGCGCTGGTCGAGCAGGTGCGCGCTGCCGGTTATCCGCTGGCATCAATCGTCGGGTCCGTGGAAGAGGGGGCTGCCGGTATCGTCGTTGACGGTTGATGAAGGAACAAGCCTTTGGGCACGGGCGTTTGAAGGGAAACTGATGGAGGTTTCCCATGCCCGTGTCCCGATTGAAAACCCTGACCTTTCTGGCTGGCGCGTCTGCGCCTGCTCTGGCGCTGATGCTGGCGGCCGCTCCGGTTGCTGCGCAAACCGGCAATACCGGCTCCCCACCCTCCGCCCAAAGCCTTGAAAACAAGACGGCCTGCAATTCCGCCGGCAAGGCCGAGGCGGCGACACCCGCCGAGACGGATTCCGCGGCCGGCACGGCCCCCGGGAATACCGGCTCCACCGGTTGGACCGGTGGTACGGGTGGACAACACACCAGCACCAACCCTCAGGGAGCGCTGCCGGAATCGAAAACCTGGCAGCCGCCGACCGCGCGCGGTCTCGATCTCGCCATGCCGATGCCGAAATCGGAGCCGGGTAAAACCACCGCAAACTGCTGACGCCTGCGTCAAAATTGCTTGATGACAGCAATTCCTGTTTCCCCGACTGCGGCAAAGGGAGTATGTCAAAGCGACATACTATCGCGATTTACGCTGCATATGGACCTTGCTTAAAACCCTGATGGTTTTGGTGGTGATGTGCAGCCGACAGGAGTTGGACCATCATGTTGAACCGCCGCCGTTTCCTTGGCCATGCTGCTACGGCATCCGTAGCAGCCGCCTTCATTTCCCGCGGCGCAAGCCCGGTTTTTGCTGCCGACAAGGTGGCTGATGGTGCCGCATGGCGCACGTTCGAAGTGACCGCCAAGGTGGACCTGACCGACGTGACCGGCCCGGCAAAGCTCTGGCTGCCGGTTGCTCAGTCGGCCGGCGAATATCAGAAGGCGTCTGCGCCGCATTGGACGTCGGATTCGAAACAGGTCGAGATGAAGAAGGACGCCGTATCCGGCGCCGATATCCTCTCGGTCGAATGGCAGACCGACGGCAAGCGCACGATCGAATTCACCCAGACGATTGAGACCCGCAACCGCACAGCCGATGGCGTTGCCGTTGAAAAGGCCGAACTGGACGCCGCTCTTGTCGGCACGCCGAGTGCACCGATCGACGGCATCGTCAAGGAAACGGCGATGAACATCATCGGCACCCGCGAGAAGGACGAGGACAAGGCCCGCGCCATCTATGAATGGGTCGTCGAAAACACGTTTCGCGATGCCAATGTTGCCGGCTGCGGCGTCGGCAATGTGAAAGACATGCTGGAAACCGGCTATTTCGGCGGCAAATGCGCCGATATCAACAGCCTCTACACGGCACTCGCCCGCGCCGCCGGCCTGCCGGCCCGCGACGTTTTTGGCGTGCGGGTTGCGACTTCGGACCAGTTCAAGACGCTTGGCCGCGCAGGTGACATTACCGGTGCACAGCACTGTCGCGCCGAAGTCTACCTCGAGGGTCAGGGCTGGGTGCCGGTCGATCCGGCCGACGTGCGCAAGGTCGTGCTGGAAGAAAAACTGCCGCTGGAAAACGATGCCGTTCAGGCCTTCCGCCAGAAAGCTTTCGGCAACTGGGAAATGAACTGGATCGGGTACAACACGGCGCGTGACATCACGCTTCCGGGCAACGAGATCCGCCAGAACTTCTTCATGTATCCGGCAGCGTTCACGTCGCGCGGCGAGGTGGATTGCCTGAGCCCGAAGACCTTTGCCTATTCGATTTCTTCGAAGGAAATCACGGCCTAAAACCTCCACGCCGTCATCCTCGGGCTTGTCCCGAGGATCTGCAACTGCCTGATATTGTTGACGTGGTTAGATCCTCGAGACAAGCCCGAGGATGACGAGCCATGGCGTAGACGCCCATCAATGCGGCTTGATTTCCTCGATCATCAACCGCAGACCGTCTTCATTAAAAAACTCGCCATCGCGGATCAGTGAGCGGTCCTCGTCCAGCTTGCGTACGAGAGATGCGAGACGCGCCTTGGCTTGGCTGTCCTCGACAAGTCCTTCGCGACCGGCGCGATAAAACACCACGCCGGACCAGTTGACGCCAGCACCCTTGAACACTTTCACCATATCCGGCCAGCGCAGTTCGTCGCCCACCACATGTAGATAGGCGGAGCGCAACAGCTCCACTTTTGTCTCGCTGATCGAGACCAGAATGAACAGCATGGTGAAGGAACCGGCATCCGCATAGGTGTCGATCACCCAGTCGTCGAAATCGGTCTCAGTTGCCGGATTGCTCACGATTTTTCTCCTGATGGCGGAAGAGAATGGGAGTCGAACCCACCCAGGACAGCGTCGCTGCCCCACCCGGATTTGAAGTCCGGACGCCCCACCGGGGACGAATCTCTTCCATTGTCTGCATCAGGAACGGACGGGCCGAACAGATCGAGCCGATGCGGATTGATGCGGCGAAGATCGCCGCGCCGAAGCGTTACACCATGTCGGTCGAAAAAGTCGAGGATTTCGATCGCAACTTTTCGGCCGCTCGTCACCCGGTCACGGAAGGCGGAGGCGGAAAATTCGCCATGTTCCGCTTCGACTGCGATTTCGCTAATGATCTCCACCATTTCCGCCGTCGTCGCGCGGGTAAAAAAATGATCGTTGCGGATCTGGTCGACACGGCCGAGCCGAGCGCAGAGTTTGAGCACACGCCTGATCTCGCGTTCATCGCCGCCGATGAGGTCGACAAGGTCGCGCACGCGCGGCGGGCGAAAACGGCTGTCGCCGGTGAGATGCGGCAGGATTTCGGCGTAAAGCGCCTCTTCCGTTTCACCGAGCTGGGCGATGTGACCGGGCAGGCGCACAAAGGCGCCTTCGAGCACGATGTTTCCGGCGGCGGCTTCTGCGC
>DLSX01000218.1:32075-43120 GCA_002500765.1 Neorhizobium sp. UBA7851 | reverse complement strand
ACGGGCACGCGCTGCGCGCCGGGCTGGCTCTTGGCGATGTCGGCGATATCGCCAAGCACGGCGGAGGCCGTGGCATTGCCGCCGGCACCGGGGCCGACCATCAGAAGTTCACCGAGAATATCGGATTCGATCGCCACCGCATTGGTGACGCCATCGACCTGCGCGATCACGCTGTCATGCGGCACCATGGTCGGGTGAACGCGCTGCTCGATACCGCTTTCGGTACGCTGGGCGACACCCAGGAGCTTGATGCGATAGCCGAGATCGGCTGCCGCATGAATGTCGTCGATCGAGATATTGGTGATGCCTTCGAGATATATCTCGTCGGCCGCGATCTTGGTGCCGAAAGCGAGCGTCGTCAGGATGGCGAGCTTATGGGCCGTGTCGTTGCCCTCGATATCGAAAGCAGGGTCTGCTTCGGCATAACCGAGGCGCTGGGCTTCCTTCAGGCAATCGGCGAAGGAAAGACCTTCCTTCTCCATCTTGGTCAGGATGTAGTTGCAGGTGCCGTTCATGATGCCGTAGACGCGCGAGACGGTGTTGCCCGTCAAGCTTTCACGCAGCGCCTTGATGACCGGAATACCACCGGCGACGGCGGCTTCGAAATTCAGGAGCGCGCCCTTTTCCTCGGCAATCGTCGCAAGTTCGACGCCGGAGGCCGCCAGCAGCGCCTTGTTGGCGGTCACCACATGCAGACCGCGTCCCAGTGCGACCCTGACGCTATCGGCAGCGGCGCCGGTCGCGCCGCCCATAAGTTCGACGAAAACATCGATATCGGCTTCGACAGCAAGCTTTTCAGGCGTTTCAAACCAGGCCATGCCAGACATGTCGAAGCCACGGTCGCGGTTACGGTCGCGGGCGGTAACGGCAGTGATCTCGATCGCTCGTCCACATGTGACCGCCAGTTCATTGGCGCGCGTCTGGATGATCTTGACCAGCGAAGCACCCACGGTTCCAAGACCCGCGATGCCGACTTTGAGGGCGTCTGCCATTTCGCATTCCCGATGTTTGAAAAGCGGCCACGAACGGGCCGCCTGAGGATTATAACGCTCGAGGACCGGCAACTAGCGATGCGTGTTCAACGAAATGACGTTGTGCATCGTGTCGTCGGCGGCCGAGAAAAATTTCTTGATGTTACGGGCTGCCTGACGGATCCGGTGCTCGTTCTCGACGAGTGCGAGGCGCACGTAATCGTCGCCCATCTCGCCGAAACCGATACCAGGCGCCACGGCGACATCGGCCTTCTCGACCAGAAGCTTCGAAAATTCGAGCGAGCCGAGATGGCGGAATTTTTCCGGGATCTTTGCCCAGGCGAACATGGTCGCAGCCGGCGGCGGCACTTCGAAACCGGCTTTGCCGAAGGTGTCGACCATCACGTCGCGGCGGCGCTTGTAGACATTGCGGACTTCGGCGATGTCGGTGCCGTCGCCATTGAGCGCATGGGTAGCGGCCACCTGGATCGGCGTGAACGCGCCGTAATCCAGATAGGATTTCACACGCGTCAGCGCTGCGATCAGGCGTTCGTTGCCGACCGCGAACCCCATGCGCCAGCCTGGCATGGAGAAGGTTTTCGACATCGAGGTGAACTCGACGCAGACATCCATGGCGCCCGGCACTTGAAGAACCGAAGGCGGCGGATTGTTGTCGTCGAAATAGATCTCGGAATAGGCAAGGTCAGACAGCACGATGATGTCATGCTTCTTGGCGAAGGCAATAACATCCTTGTAGAAGTCGAGGCTCGCGACGTAGGCCGTAGGGTTGGACGGATAGTTGATGATCAGCGCCAGCGGTTTCGGGATCGAATGCTTCACCGCGCGCTCCAGCGGCGGGAAGAAGCTGTCGTCCGGCTCGACCGACATGGAGCGGATCACGCCGCCTGCCATCAGGAAGCCGAAGGCATGGATCGGATAGGTCGGATTGGGGCAAAGAATGACATCGCCCGGCGCGGTGATCGCCTGCGCCATGTTGGCGAAGCCTTCCTTCGAACCCAGCGTCGCAACGACCTGGGTATCGGGATTGAGCTTCACGCCGAATCGGCGGGCGTAATAGGCAGCCTGAGCGCGGCGCAGGCCCGGAATGCCCTTGGACGACGAATAACGGTGGGTGCGCGGATCCTGAACCACTTCGCACAGCTTGTCGACGATTGCCTTGGGAGTCGGGAGGTCCGGATTGCCCATGCCGAGATCGATAATGTCCGCGCCACCCGCTCGCGCGCTGGCCTTCAAACGGTTGACCTGTTCGAAAACGTAGGGCGGCAGTCTGCGGACTTTATGAAACTCTTCCATCTCTCTTCCCATTGGCGCATGAAGCAGCAATTGAGCGACACTAATCCGTCGCATCTGCCTGCTTTGCGGCCAAACCGGACGAAACGCAAGTGCTAAGAAAGGCGACGCGTTACTTCGAGATCTGGTTCAGGGCGTCCGTGCCGTGTTCGGCGGCCAGTTTGCGATATTCGGCGACACGTTTCTGGTATTCCGCCTCGCTGATCGAACCGCTGCGACGCGCGCGTGCAAGGGTTGCCATACGCGGTTCGGATTTGTTGTAGTCCTCATCCTCGATCTGCTCGTTGGCAGCCAACAGCGTGCGATCGAAGGTCGGATAGGTTCCGGTATCCTTCTTGACCAGCGGACCCGGCGCACGTTCCTTGGTCGATTGAGAAATAACGGCCGGCGGCGCAGTGTTCGGGATACCGTCATCAAGAGCGAAGCTCTGGCTGTTGCAGGACGCCAGCATTGGCAATAGAGCCAGAGATGCCGCGACAGACAAGCCTCTGATCCCGTGCTTTAGAATTCCCATAGACCTGCCCCATCTCCGTCAATGCCGTCATCGGATCCTGTCCGATGCTGAACGTTGGCGACCATCCGCCACCGTCGTCCTTTGCGGCACTTGTATTCGGTTTCGGGGGCGATGTACAAACGAAAACAACGGTCATGCACGGGAGGCTGCGATTGGCGCGAAAGTCCGACGATCACGGGCATTCCGGACAGGAATTTCCGGGCTTCGATGCGCGTTTCTTCGAAGCATATTCGATCAAGGACCCCCAGTCCCTGATGATGAATACCGCGCGGGCCTTCGAGAACCTGGGGCGCGCGGCCTCGGAATGGCTCGGCCCTCGCGAACGAGGCGAAACTTCGGACGATCTTTTTGCCGGGCCGATCGGCGACTTCATCAAGACCATGTCGGCGCTGACCGAATACTGGATGTCCGACCAGAAACGGATGCTCGAAGCACAGACGCTGCTTCTGTCGACCTATTTCGAGATCTGGACCCGCAGCATTCAGCAGGCGGGCGGCGCCGACAAAAACAGCGCAGCGGCCGAGATGGCCGAGAACAGGGATCGACGTTTCGCCGACGAAGACTGGTACCGCAATCCATTCTTCTCCTTCCTGCGGCAGGTCTACCAGGCGACCGCATCCTGGGCCGAGAGGCTGGTGACCGAGGCAGACGGACTTGATGAGATCACCAAATACAAGGCCCGCTTCTATGTCAGGCAGTTCACGGCTGCCCTTTCACCCAGCAATTTTGCGGTGACCAACCCGGAAGTCTATCGGGCGACGGTGGAAAGCCACGGCATGAACCTGGTCACCGGCATGCGAATGCTGACCGAAGACGTGATGGCCGGCGGCGGGCACCTGAGGCTGCGCCAGACGGATGCAACGCAGTTTTCCGTCGGCAACAATCTCGCGATCACGCCCGGCAAGGTGATTGCCCGCAACGCGCTTTGCGAGATCATACAATATGCGCCATCGACTGAAACCGTGTTCAAGCGGCCACTGGTGATCGTGCCGCCCTGGATCAACAAGTTCTACATCCTCGACCTGACGCCTGACAAAAGCTTCATAAAATGGTGCGTCGATCAGGGGCATACGGTGTTCGTCATCTCCTGGGTCAATCCCGACCGAGACCATGCGGCGAAGGATTGGGAGGCCTATATCCGCGAAGGCATCGATTTCGCGCTCGATACGGCTGAAAAGGCGAC
Source organism: Neorhizobium sp. UBA7851 (assembly GCA_002500765.1). Classification (GTDB taxonomy): domain Bacteria; phylum Pseudomonadota; class Alphaproteobacteria; order Rhizobiales; family Rhizobiaceae; genus Neorhizobium. The sequence goes on along the minus strand of DLSX01000218.1, from coordinate 39,141 downwards.
AGGAGAGAAGCAGGTCAATGCGATCGGTTACTGCGTCGGTGGTACCCTGCTTTCCGCAGCACTTGCCTGGCATGCGCAGAAAAAGGATACGCGCATCGCTTCCGCAACGCTTCTGACCGCCCAGGTGGATTTTGCCGAGGCCGGAGAGTTAAAGGTGTTCGTCGATGAAGAACAGCTTGCCCTCATCGAGGCGCAGATGAAGGCGAGCGGTTATCTGGCGGCGTCGCAGATGGCGGCGGCCTTCAACCTTCTCCGCTCGTCGGAACTCATCTGGCCCTATGTCGTCAACAACTACCTGAAGGGTAAGGAACCTATGCCCTTCGATCTGCTCTACTGGAATTCCGATTCGACGCGGGTCGCAGCCGCCAATCACGCCTATTATCTTCGCAACTGCTATCTCGACAACGCGCTCTCGGCCGGCCAGATGAAACTCGGCGGCAGCGCGATCGATCTCCGCGACATCACGATCCCGGTCTACAATCTGGCAACCCGCGAAGACCATATCGCCCCGGCCCGCTCGGTCTATCGCGGCAACGCTCTGTTCGGCGGCCCGGTCGAGTTCGTGCTGTCCGGTTCCGGGCATATTGCCGGCGTCGTCAACCCTCCGAACAGGACGAAATACCGCTACTGGTCTGGCGGTGCAGCGGCGGAGACGCTGAACGACTGGTTGAAGGATGCAAGTGAAACGGCCGGTTCCTGGTGGCCACACTGGCAGGCATGGGTAGACGCACAAGAACAGGAACGCGTGCCGGCCCGCAATCCCGGCAGCGGCACGTTGTCACCACTCGAGGATGCGCCCGGCACCTATGTTCTGGCACGCGCCTGACGGACAATCATTCATGCGATTTTATCCTCCACTTACTCCCGCCACGCTGGTGCAGCGTTACAAGCGTTTTCTGTTCGACGCCGTTCTGGAAGACGGGACACCGATCACCGGATCCTGCCCCAATACCGGATCGATGCGCGGGCTGACGACGCCCGGTTCACGGATCTGGCTTTCCGAGCATGACAGTCCGACGCGCAAATACCGGCATGTCTTCGAGATGATCGAGGCCGAGGGAGAAATGGTCGGCGTCAATACCGGCATGCCGAACAGACTGACGGAAGAAGCTATCCGCGCCGGCGTGATCCCAAGCCTTTCCGGGTATCCGACGATCCTGAGGGAACAGAAATACGGCCGCAATTCGCGGATCGATTTTCTCCTGAAGGACGACAACCTGCCGGATGCCTATGTGGAAGTGAAGAACGTCCATTTCAGCCGACAACCGGGACTGGCCGAATTTCCCGATACGGTGACCAAGCGGGGCGCCAAACATCTGGAGGAACTCGGCGACATGGCGCAAGCCGGTCACCGCGCGGTGATGATCTATCTGATCCAGCGGGCAGACTGCGATATCTTCTCGATCTGCGCCGACCTCGATCCGTTTTATGCTGGGGCATTCGTCCGCGCACGAAGCCGCGGGGTCGAGGCTTATGCGCTCAAATGCAGGGTTACGCGGGAGGCAATCGAACCTTTGGGCCTGATCGAAATGACGCCTCTTCCTGAAGGAATGCAGCCACAATCGCTGTTCACCATGGACGAAGGCGGGCGTGCTGCATTATGAACAGGGGAACGATGAGAGAAATATGATGGTCAATTATATCGAGGCGGTTTCCGCCCCCCCTAAAAATACGGGCGCGATACGCCTTTACAATACGACCGACGATTTTGCCGGCATGCGCAAGGCGTGTCTCCTGACGGCGCGCTGCCTTGACGAACTTGCCTCGATCATCAAGCCGGGCGTCACGACCAGCGCGATCGACCGGTTCGTCTTCGAATTCGGCATGGATCACGGCGCGCTTCCCGCGACGCTGAACTATCGCGGTTACAAATATTCGGTCTGCACCTCGATCAACCATGTCGTCTGTCACGGCATGCCGGATGACAAGCCGCTGCGTGAAGGCGATATCGTCAATATCGACGTCACCTACATCCTCGACGGATGGCACGGCGATTCGAGCCGCATGTACCCCGTCGGCCAGATCAAGCGTGCGGCAGAGCGTCTGCTGGAAGTAACCTATGAATGCCTGATGCGTGGCATTGCGGTGGTGAAGCCCGGCGTTCGAACAGGTGCGATCGGTGAAGCGATCCAGACCTATGCGGAGGCCGAACGCTGCTCCGTGGTGCGCGATTTCTGCGGCCATGGCGTCGGGCGGCTGTTCCATGATTCGCCGAACATCCTGCATTACGGCCGGGCCGACGAAGGGCCGGAACTGAAAGAAGGGATGATCTTCACCATCGAGCCGATGATCAATCTGGGAAAACCGCATGTGAAAGTTCTGGCCGATGGCTGGACCGCGGTCACCCGCGACCGGTCGCTTTCGGCACAGTATGAACATGCGGTCGGCGTCACCGCCACGGGCTGCGAGATCTTTACCCTGTCGCCCGGCGGCTTCGACCGTCCGGGACTTCCGCCGCTCGAAGGCTGATCCATGAACAAGCGCCCCGCCTCCTCGCAAGATTCGCATGAACCGACCGAGGAGACGGAGCGTGACGACCTGTTTACCGACGAGCGCGGCCATTTCGCCGAACATGTAGGAAAACGGGCACCATTGAAGACGGACCGATTTCCCGACACCGCCGAGCATTATCTCGGACATCGCGAGCGGTTACGCGATAAATACCGCGACCATGGCGATACGGCCCTCGCGGACTATGAAATTCTGGAACTTCTGCTGTTCCGCTCGATACCGCGCCGGGATACCAAGCCACTGGCGAAAGCGCTGCTCTCCCGTTTCGGCTCGCTTGCCGGCGTATTCGGCGCCCCGGCGAGCCTGCTGCAAGAGGTCAAGGGGATCGGCGAGAGCGTGGCGCTCGACCTGAAACTTGTCGCAACTGTCGGCCAGCGGATATTGAGAAGCGAACTGCGCGAGAAGCAGGTTCTTTCTTCCTGGTCTTCCGTCATCGATTACTGCCATGCGGCGATGGCCTATGAAGCCCGCGAACAGTTTCGCATCCTTTTTCTCGACAAACGCAATGCGCTGATTGCCGATGAAATCCAGGGCAAGGGTACGGTCGACCATACTCCGGTCTATCCGCGCGAGGTGGTTCGGCGAGCGCTGGAACTTTCCGCCACCGCCATCATTCTCGTGCACAATCACCCGAGTGGCGACCCTACCCCGTCGCGTGCCGACATAGACATGACGAAAACGATCGTAGATACGGCAAAGCCTCTCGGTATCACCGTGCATGACCACATCATCATCGGCAGGGACGGCCATGCCAGCCTGAAGGGCCTGAGGCTGATCTGAAGCCTCACCTCGTTCTCAGCTGCCGATCGCAGTAGACAGATGCGGTACGCGGCAGCTCGCCCTGCCATGACTGATAACGAGATGGCAATGCGGCCATTCCGACCTTCGTCGGATTCTAACCCCGCCGCAGTCTTGATCATTTCCAATTTTTTCCCGACAATTTCCTCCATGCAATCAAAATTTCAGAATGCTTATGTAGATTTAGCTCTTGTTGTTGCGGTTGGCGGGAACCGGCAGTCTTAAAGCGGAGAATTTCATGCACCAGTACGACCTCATCGTGGTTGGCAGCGGACCGGCTGGGCGCCGCGCAGCCATCCAGGCGGCCAAACTCGACAAGAAAGTGCTCGTCGTCGAACAGGGGCGCCGCGTCGGCGGTGTGTCCGTCCACACAGGCACGATACCTTCAAAAACACTGCGGGAAACGGCGCTCAACCTTTCCGGCTGGCGCGAACGTGGCTTTTACGGGCGTTCCTACCGGGTGAAGCAGGAGATCAGCGCCGAGGATCTGCGCCGCCGCCTGCTGATTACGCTCGACCATGAAGTCGATGTTCTCGAGCATCAATTTGCCCGCAACCGGGTGCAGCACATCCGTGGCAAGGCAAGTTTCATTTCGAAGGACACGATGCAGATCGTCAAGGACGACGATGACACCATCCATGTCACAGGCAAGAGCATCCTGCTTGCCGTCGGCACCCGCCCCTATCGCCCCGAATCTATTCCTTTCGACAACAGGACCGTTCTCGACAGTGATGAATTGCTCGAAATCCATGACCTGCCCCGCTCGATCGTGGTGATCGGCGCCGGTGTCATCGGCATCGAATATGCGACGATCTTTTCCGCCCTGGACGCGGCCGTGACCGTCATCGATCCGAAGTCGACGCTGCTCGATTTCATCGACAAGGAAATCGTCGAGGACTTCACCTACCAATTGCGCGACCGCAACATGAAGCTTCTGCTCGGACAGAAGGCCGAGAAGGTGGAAAAGCTGCGGGATGGCAAGGTCGCCGTGACGGTCGATACCGGTCGCAGGATCGTCGCCGATATGGTGCTTTACGCCGCCGGCCGTGTCGGCGCAACCGATACGCTCAACCTTGCCGCGGCCGGGCTTGAGGCGGACAGCCGGGGCCGGCTTCGTGTCGATCCGGAAACATTCGAGACCGCGGTTCCCGGCATCTATGCCGCCGGCGACGTCGTCGGCTTTCCGAGCCTGGCTTCGACATCGATGGAACAGGGACGGATTGCGGCCCGTGTCGCAGTCGGCGCGATAGCCAAGGAGCCGCAGAAATATTTCCCCTACGGCATCTATGCCGTGCCGGAGATTTCCACCTGCGGCCTGACCGAAGAAGAGATGCGGGAGCGCGGCATTCCGTATGAATGCGGTATCGCCCGGTTCCGCGAGACCTCGCGCGGCCATATCATGGGTCTCGACAGCGGCCTTCTGAAGCTGATCTTCTCGCTGAAGACGCGACGCCTGCTCGGGGTCCATATCGTCGGCGAAGGCGCGACGGAACTGGTTCACATCGGTCAGGCCGTGCTCAACCTCAAAGGGACCGTCGAATATTTCGTCGAAAACACCTTCAACTATCCGACGCTTGCCGAAGCCTACAAGATCGCCGGTCTCGATGCCTGGAACAGGATGGGGGAAAAGCCGAGCGCTGAAAAGGCCACCGAAACCGTTCAGCTGACGGACACGGCCACACCGACCACCGTGGAGAAAAACGTCGCGGTGGAAAAGAAGAAGGCGGCCTCGAAATAGGCACCAAAACTCCTGAACAAAAAAGCCGCCCTGAAAGGAGCGGCTTTTTTTTGCATCCGTATTGCTGCAGTCGGCAGATACAAAAATGGCCCCGAAAGGGGCCATTTTCGCAAATTGTCGTCGCGATTAACGCGAGTAGAATTCGACGACCAGCGACGGTTCCATGATGACCGGGTAAGGTACATCCGAGAGAGCCGGTACGCGAGCGTAGGTGGCAACCATCTTGTTGTGGTCGACTTCGATGTAGTCCGGAACGTCGCGTTCAGCGAGCGAAACGGCTTCGAGAACCGTGACGAGCTGCTTGGACTTCTGACGGACTTCGATGACGTCGCCAGCCTTGCAACGGTAGGAACCGATGTTGACCTTGATGCCGTTGACCGTGACGTGGCCGTGGTTGACGAACTGACGGGCAGCAAAGACCGTCGGAACGAACTTGGCGCGGTAGACGATGGCGTCCAGACGCGATTCCAACAGGCCGATCAGGTTTTCACCGGTGTCGCCCTTGCGGCGGTTGGCTTCTTCGTAGATCGCGCGGAACTGCTTCTCGCGGATGTCGCCGTAGTAGCCCTTCAGCTTCTGCTTGGCGCGGAGCTGTACGCCGAAGTCGGAGAGCTTGCCCTTGCGGCGCTGGCCGTGCTGGCCCGGGCCGTATTCGCGGCGGTTGACCGGGGACTTCGGACGGCCCCAGATGTTTTCGCCCATACGGCGGTCAATTTTGTACTTGGACGATTCGCGCTTGCTCATCGCATTTCCTTTCGAACGGTTACACCGGTTTGTTGCCAAACCGGATGAAGGAAACACGCCCTCCTCTGAACCTCGATTTAGAAGTTCTGACAGGCTTCTCACGAAAGCGATCGGAGAGTGCCACGGGACATGTCAACAAAAACACCGGGCGTTTCCACCCGGCGCTGGGCGGGTCTTTAGGGGGCTGTCATGGAATTGTCAACAGCGCGATGCGTTGAGAGGCAGGATGTTTGGGGTTATATAAACCTTATAGCATTCGAGGAAGCACAATGCGGATGACGGTCAACATTGCAGATGATGTAGTCGAAAGCGCACGAGAACTGGCGAAGAACGAGCAAAAGAGCCTGGATGAGTTCGTTGCAGATCTCGTCAAGGAGCGTGTAGGTACGGCCCTGCCCACGACGCGCAACGGAGTGCCGCTCATCAAAAGAAAGGCCACGGGCTGCATCGTCACGCCTGAGTTTGTCAATGAGTTGCGTGACGCAGATCCATGACGTTTCTGCTCGACGTCAATGTCTTGATCGCGCTCTTTGACCCCGACCATCTATATCACGAGCCCGCCCATCGCTGGCTTTCGTCTATTGAACATGCGGCATGGGCAACCTGCCCGCTTACTGAAAACGGCTTCGCGCGTATTCTGGGAAATCCGAATTATCCAGACTCACCGGGCTCTCCCGCGGCAGCGATAAGCAAGCTCCGTGCTTTTGCGCGCGTCAGCAACCATGTCTTCTGGCCAATAGCCTGATCGACCCAACCGCACCTTATTCATCGAAGCAACTTACCGATATATATCTACTTGCACTCGCCAAGTCGCGGAATGCGAAGTTCGCTACGTTCGATAAGAAAATAAACACAAGCGCCGTCAGCGATGGTTTTGCGACACTTCATCTGATCGAAGAATAAGAATTACTCCGCAGCGATCTTGAGATCACCCTCATCTGGCGCCTCTGCTGCACCCGGCGCGGTTTCTGCCTGCAGGTCAGGGAAAGCGACGATGCGCTTGCCGGCGAAATCGGTGTGGACGACGATCAGCCCCTGTTCCTCGAAATAACCGAGGAGGCGGCGGGCGCGGCGGGCGGAATGGGTGCCGTAAGCGCGAGCAATGCGGGCATCCGACGGGCACGGCTCCGCGCCGAGTGCCGCCTTCGCCATCATCAGGAAAACGCCCTGCAGATCATCGGAAACGCCGTTGGACAGCGAGAGAACCGTCGCCCAGGATTCGCTTGCGGCCATCGTTGCGTCGACACCGGAACGGGCAATCGCCGTGCGGCGACG
>DLSX01000218.1:8793-31985 GCA_002500765.1 Neorhizobium sp. UBA7851 | reverse complement strand
AGCCGGCGTCGAACGGGAGAGTTCGGCCAGAATATCGGTGGTCGGGCGCGGCGTCGGTGTCGGCCGGCGGACGGCCGTGATCGGCCGGGAAAACTCTTCCGGATCCGGCGTGAAGATCAGGTCCTCGACATCCTGCGGCGCATCCGGCAGCGGCATCAGCTTGGGGCTGGACGACCGCGCGGAGGTTTCCACATTGCCGATAACGATCGGCAGCGGGCGGCGAGAGAGTGCCGGGCCGAGCGCGACAAAGTTGCCGCGCTTCAGGTCGCGGAACATTTCCGCCTGGCGGCGATCCATGCCGAGCAGGTCGGCTGCGCGCGCCATGTCGATATCGAGGAAGGTACGGCCCATCAGGAAGTTGGAGGCTTCGGCCGCAACATTCTTGGCAAGCTTGGCCAAACGCTGCGTCGCGATAACGCCTGCCAGACCGCGCTTACGTCCGCGGCACATGAGGTTGGTCATCGCACCAAGCGACATTTTTCGGGCATCTTCGGAGACATCGCCGCCGACGGAGGGCGCAAACATCTGCGCTTCATCGACCACGACGAGAACCGGATACCAGTAATCGCGATCCGCATCGAACATGCCGTTCAAGAAAGCGGCGGCGGCGCGCATTTGTTCCTCGAGGTCGAGACCTTCGAGCGTCAGCACGCAGGAGACGCGGTTCTTGCGGATGCGATTGGCAATGCCGGCAAGTTCGGCCTCGGTGCGCTCGCCGTCGACGACGACATGGCCGTATTTATCCGAGAGGGTGACGAAATCACCTTCGGGATCGATGACGACCTGCTGCACCCAGGGCGCCGACTGCTCCAGCAGACGCCGCAGAAGATGCGATTTTCCCGAACCGGAATTGCCCTGAACGAGCAGACGCGTGGCCAGAAGCTCCTCGATATCGAGCTTGGCCGGCTCGCCGCCGGTCACAGTTCCCATATCGATGCCGACTTGCACTATGCTGCCCTCGTATGCCGTAAATTGGTGGTTTGTCGACAGTCGTGCTGCGGTGACGCAGTGCGCCGACCCCTCCCCTTAACAGAGATCGAGATTCGTTTCTTCGGGAAAGAGAGAAAAATCAACAGTCTTTGAGATCAGGTTATTACGATCAGGCGGCGGCCCGCTTGAAGCCGAGCGACAGCAGTCCCGCCCCGATCATCAACGAACCGCCGGTGCGATTGACGATGCGCTGCACCCTCGGCTTGCGGATCGTGTTGCGCGCCATCGATGCCAGAAGTCCGTAAAGCGCGGCATTGATTGTCGCCAGAACGAGGAATGTCACTTCGAAAACCGCCATCTGGAAAAAGAGTGGTTTCGACAGATCGAGAAACTGCGGCAGGAAAGCGACGAAGAAAACAATGCTTTTCGGATTGAGCGCGGTCACGGCATAAGTATGCAGGAAAACGCGCACTGGCCGGACGGCCGGGGCATCTGCGTCTTCGACTGCCGCCGGCTGTCCGGACACCGGGGCGCGCCAGAGCTTGATGCCGAGATAGATGAGATAAGCTGCACCGACCCATTTCAATACCGTGAACAGCATGGCCGATGTTGCCAGTAGCGCGCCGAGGCCGAGCATGGATGCGGTCATCGCCGTAAAATCACCGAGAGCAACACCGGCCACCGTCGCGCTCGCCACCTTACGGCCATGGCTCAGAGCGTAGGAAATGACGAGAAGAATGGTCGGCCCCGGAATTGCCAGCAACACGGCGGATGCGGCAACGAATGCAAGCCAGTGTTCGAGCGACATGGCGATATCTCCCTTTGGTAATGCAAGCAAAGCCACCGAAAAACCGGATTGGCAAGCGGTGAAACTCAGTCCGCACGGTGCCAGTGATAAAGGACATCGGGCTCCTGCTCTTCGTTGTCCGCACCATCCGTCTCCCGCACGATCTCGAAACCCTGGGCTTCGTAAAAACGTCGTGCAGATTCGTTTCTCTGGAACGTCCAGAGATCGAGGCTGCAATATCTGCTTTTGGCGATATCGAGGAGGCGCGAACCAATTCCCCGCCGTTGCACATGCGGCAGAATGTAGAGTTGATCGACCCAGCCTTCCCGAAACGCGATGACGCCGAGCAGTTCATCCTGCCGCCCTGCGCCCCAGATGACGCAGTTCGACAGCAGATATCCCGACCAGAAGGCCTGATCCTCGCGCTGTGCGTGTCGGCCTGCAAGCCGTGGAAACTGCGCGTCGAATGCGCTGCGAAACACATTCGACGCGGCAACCATATCCGTCAGCTTCAGTTGACGGTAAGTCAGTCTGTCGCTCACAGGTAGTTCTTCCATTGAAGGAACCGGGCCTCAAGGACCCGATCGACCTCAGGGGAGATTTCCGGCAAACCGATATCCCGGCGCATGTGATTGTCGAGATCGGACGAACGGTTCGCTGCAAACGGCGAAGACCGCCTGACGAGGGTCGCGACCAATGCTCTTATCAACCGCCACGGACCGTGACGTTGGTGAAGAGCGTCCATTTCTGCCGACAGGACATCAGCAACCATTACGTGCATTTCACGCATAGCTTTTCCGCCCCGCCTCGCGAGTGCGAGCGGGTCCTTTCGTGGTTTGGAAAGACGCGCGCGGAATTGCAGGCGGCAACAGCCGTCAGACGGATAGACCGGTTACGTCAGATCGAATTCAGATAGAGAGGGATGCCAAAAGGCGGATTTCGGGCCTTATCAGCCGCAAAAAGCCAATCCGAGGAGATTGCGAGGGGTATTCACTCGCATGGTTCGGATGGATCCGCCGGAAAGGCGCGTATAAACAAAAAATGTATTCATCTCTGCGCTCCCTTCATTTGAGTTGCGGATGCCGGGAACATGGCACGGTCTTTCCAGACACGCAAGCACTCACAATCGAAAATTGCAACCAAAGCGATTTCCGTTGCAGATCGGCAACAGTCAGATCCGCATGGATATGGGACATTCAACAAGGCTGGCAGTCTTTTTGAGTTTCGAAGTCACCACCGCCCAACAAGGATGTAAAGCAAGCTTGACAAGCTCACCAGATCGGCGGATGTAAAGCCAACTTTACAGGAGGTCATCATGAACCAAATCCGCTATTTCAAGGAATTCTTCGCCGCCCTGATCGCTTACATGGTCGCCCTGATGCTGTCGGTCACGCTTCTAGTGCATGTCGAATCGCAGATGTTTCGTTCCATTCTTGCCCTGCTTCCAATGGTTCCGGGATTTGCCATGTGCTGGATCGTACTCAGACAATTGCGGCGCGTGGATGAGCTGCAGCGTCGCATTCAGCTGGAAGCCATGGGTTTCGCCTTTGCCGGCACGGCGCTCATCACATTCAGCTACGGCTTTCTGGAGATCGCGGGCTATGAGAGGCTCTCGATGTTTCTGATCTGGCCGCTGATGGCCATTCTGTGGATCGCAGGCACGATTATCGGCAGCCGGCGTTATCGATAAGCTATGAAGAATAATATCCGCATCCTTCGCACGGAAAAGGGCTGGTCGCAGGGCGAACTGGCGAGCCTTCTCGGCGTCTCGCGGCAGACGGTGAACGCGCTCGAAAACGGGCGGTATGATCCGAGCCTGCCGCTGGCCTTCAAGATCGCGCGCCTCCTGTCGCTGCCGATAGAGCAGATATTCGAGGACGAATGATCCTGGCGGGCGGAACCCGGAACAGCTAGGCCTTGAGGCCGAAACCCTGCATCAGACGGCGTGTGGCGAAATCGGGATTGCCCGAGGTGAAGACGGCAAAATCGAAACCATCGGGATGTTCGGTGCCATCGATGAGCGGCGCCTTGCGCCGCGCCTGCCTTGCGATCGCTTCCGCCGGATCGAGCCAGTCGACGGGCCAGGGCGCGAGGCGACGAAAGAGATTGGCCATGAACGGGTAATGCGTGCAGGCAAGCACGACGATATCGGTCTTTTCGCCGTCGTTTTCCACAAAGCATGGAGCGATCTCTGCACGCACGGCCTCATCGGAGATCGGCTCGCCACGGATATAGCTTTCCGCCATGCGGGCGAGATTTTCCGATCCGACGAGACGGACATGGCACTGGGTGGCAAAGGACTGGATGAGATCGCGCGTATAGGCGCGCTTGACGGTGCCGGGCGTTGCAAGAACTGAAACGAGGCCCGAGCGTGTCCGCTCGGCCGCCGGCTTGATCGCGGGCACGGTGCCGACGAAGGTCATCTGCGGGAATTTTTCGCGAAGCGCCGCGCCAGCCAGCGTAAAAGCCGTATTGCAGGCGATGACGCAGATTTCCGGATTATGTTCGGCAAGCAGCTTTTCGAACAGCGAAAGGATGCGATCCTTCAGCGCGCCCTCCTCCCAGCTGCCATAGGGAAAGGCCGCGTCATCCGCGACATAGACGAATCCGCGCTCGGGCATCAGCACGCGCGCTTCACGCAGCACCGTCAGCCCGCCGATACCCGAATCGAACACCAGTATCGGCTTCAGCTCATTCGCCGCTGTCATTCCCCTCTGTCTCCCCTGCCTGCGAGGCCTTCCTCTGTCTCGGCACCGTCTTTTTCGGCCACTGCCGCTGGAACCGATCGAGCGAATTGATCACGCCTCGAAACACGCTGATCTCCTGTTCGGAAAAGGCGCGTCGCGACAATACGGCGCGAAGGTTGTCGATCATTTTTGGCTTTTTTTCCGGCGGATGGAAATAACCGCGGGCATCCAGCGCCTCCTCGATATGCTCGAACATGCCGAGCACCTGTTCCTTCGTCGAAGGGTTCTGTTCGATCGGCTGGAAGCGGGTTTCCTCGAGATCGTCGATACCCGACTTCATCCAGTCGTAAGACATCAGAAGCACAGCCTGGGCGATATTGAGCGACGCAAAGGCGGGATTTACCGGGAAGGTGACGATCTCGTCAGCAAGCGCCACTTCCTCATTGTTCAAGCCCCAGCGCTCGCGGCCGAAGAGAATGCCGGTCTTTTCACCTGCCTTGAATTTTTCGCGCAGGGTCGCGGCGGCAAAAACAGGAGAACGAACCGGCTTGAAGCCGTAACGCTCGCGCGCCGTCGTCGCATAAACGAAGTTGAGATCGCTGATTGCCTCTTCCAGCGTGTCATAGACCTTCGTGCCGTCTATGACGTGATCGGCCTTGGAGGCGGCGGAACGCGCCTTTTCACTCGGCCAGCCATCACGCGGGTTGACCAGGCGCAATTCGGCAAGGCCAAAATTGGCCATAGCGCGGGCGACCATGCCGATATTTTCCCCGAGCTGCGGTTCGACCAGGATAATCGCCGGCCCTTCGGCAATGAGTTCACGTTCGCTATTGGTGCCCGACATATTCGTTTCCGCTTGTTCTTCAAGCCGGGCAATAGACCCGTCAGCCGGCAACGGCAAGCCGGTTATTGGCTCTTTTGCTTGTCGGTGGCGGCAGGATAAAGGCGGTTTAAGAGATTGGCGACCATATCCGCCCCGTGTGCGACGCCCTGCCCCGGAGCCTGCAGATTGCTACCGGCCGCAGCATGTCGCGGCGTTTTCGCGGAGAAACACTCCGCCTTCCTCGTCGCGACCTTATCAAGCGCCTGCCTTGCCTCATCGATGGCGCGACGAATTTCCGGGTCGCCGCGGTTTTCCGCATTCGAAAAATCCCGCGCCAGAATGCGCGCCCAATAGGACGATGCCAGAAAGAGCGCCAATGTCTGGCGGATCGGGCCCGGTCGCGTGACCAGAGACCAGGCGCTGCCCAGCGGACGTGCGGCAATGGTCAGATCCCGGTAAGCCTCGTCGAGCCTGTTCGACAGTTCGATCAGCCTGTAACGGGTTTCGCCAGCTTCGACCGCATCCAGCAATTGTCCAAGCGCATCATACCATCGCGCGAGCGCCAGTTCGACGGTCGAGCGTGTCGAGGACGGAAAGATGACGAAGGCGACGAACATGCCGGCCATCGAACCGATCACCGTTTCTTCCAGACGCAGCAGCAACACTTCGAATGTCAGCTGGCCGATCAGGCCGTAGACGAGACAGAGAACGATGGTGACGAAAAAGCTCAGGAGCGCGTAGGAAACCTGCAGGAAATAGAAGGCCAGAAACACGCAGACCGCCGCAAGCATAACAGCCGGAGCGGCGTGATCGGCAAGAAGCGTTGCCAAGGCGAGACCGATGGCGACACCGACAAGCGTGCCGACCGATCGCTGGACTGCACGCAGTGCCGCATCGCCACGCGAGCGGGTGTTGTTGAAGACGAGGAATGCGGTCAACACGGCCCAGAACCAGCGATCGCGGGATAAAAGAAGCCCGAAGATCATCGCGATGCCGGATGCGATGGTGATCTGCACTGCGGCACGCACAAGCGGATTGCTCCAGGAAAAATCCGGCTTGATGGAGGGGCCGGCCTGCGGAACGTCGCCAAAAGCCATCAGTTGCTGAAAGGCCCGGTTATTGGTGGCTTCGGTGAGTGCGGATGAGGCGCGCTGCAGCCACAACAATGCTTGAACGCTCTGCTTCGTTCGCGCGTCACCGCCCGCAATGACCGGATCCTCGGAGATTTTCTTCGCGGCCATATCTCCAGCAAGCACAGCGTCAAACAGCGATTCGGGCGCCAGGGCATCGAGCGATTTGACGATCACGCTTTCTGCCGCCAGATGCAGATCGAATATGGCCATTGAGACAGCGGTTACCGGACTATCGCCACTCGGCATGGAGCCGTCGGGATTACGTGGCAGCAGGCCTTCGGCCATCAGAACCACGTCCTTCAGCTGCTCTTCCATCTGCCGCAATTCGAGACGGTCCCTGTCCGTCAGACCGCCGTTTCTGGAAAGCTGGGAAAGGCGGAGCAGAATGTCCGATACGCGATGCTGTATCGCTCTCAGCGTCTTCACCAGATCACGACGCCAATCGTCAACCAGCAGGTATTTGCGGATCAAGTGCCCGAAGGTGACGGCGAAAAGCGGCCCCAGCGCTGCTAAAGGCAACTCAGAAAATGTCGGTCGCAAATATGCGCCGATAAAATAGGAAATGAAGGCGAACATGCCGACAGCAAAGCCGCGTGGCCCGAATACACGCGCAAGGCTGGCAGCCATAATCACGCATAGAAATGTCAGGTCGGCGACAAGTCGATAAGGTTCAAGCGCCGCTGCGAGCGTGATGCAGAAGAGGCTCGCGGCACAGCCCATCAGGCGCGTCGTCAGCTGGTCGCCCGGCGTCTTGTCCTTGACCGCAACACCGCCTTCGATCGAGAGCACGATCGCCAGCGCGTAGGAAATCGACGGCAGCGGTGTCACTGCCAGATGGACGGCAATCAGGGTGAGGATCGAGGCCAGGATGGTGAGTGTTACGCGCGCACCCATCTTCACCCGTGACAGGGCGGGGTCATGGGCCAGCAGCCGATCAACCGCCCTTGAAGCCATTTGCGACATCCTAGACGTCGGCATTGCCGATCCGAAATGCAGGTGCGTTCAGGACGGTCGAACGGAAGCCGTCTGCCGAGGGCGTGTCGGGCATCACTCCCCCATCACTCCCCTTTGGCGATCGACTGCATTTCCTCCACAACAGAATCGCTCTCGCCATCGGCAACGCGATGGATGTCGTCGATAACCGGCTTGCCGCCCTCTTCGATCACATCGAAATTCACTTCGGATACAGTGTCCTTCAGATCGGCGTCATCAATGCAGGTCCATTGCTTGAACGTCACCTTGAAACCGGTCTTGCCATCGGCCGCCACGCCCGGTGCAATGACGACATCCTGCAACGGGCAGCCGTCCTGCGAAGCAGTGACGACGTCATATCCGAAGGGGTCGCCCGGCTGGTTGTTTTCCGTCTCATAGGCCGGATGTTTGGCCGCATCGGCATAGGCCGCCTGGAAGCGCTTGCTGAACATGCGCGCCAGCGGTTCTGGATCGAAGATGAATTTCCAGTCGCTGTCATTGCTGTTCCAGTTGTCCTCGGTGATCTTCATCACTTCCCTGACAGGATCTGCGGGCTCGACCGCAAACGAAGCCGTGGACAGGAGCGACAGGGCGAGAGCGAGCATCAGGGTTCGCATGGCGATAATCCGTATTCGAGGCGATTTGCGCGGACATTACCCCTGAGCAGGTATTTGGCAATGACCATTCTTGCTGTTTTTCAAACCCACATGGCCCCTGCGTTGAAATCTCACAGAAAAGCCCGCAATCCCCGTCTCACGGCTTTGCACACCTGCCCTGCGATGTTATAGCGCAACCCGTTGATCCATTCGGGGCCGCTCCGGCCCACTCACGACAAGAGGAAGTCCATGCAGAAGATCAAGGTAGCCAACCCGGTCGTCGATCTCGACGGCGACGAGATGACCCGTATCATCTGGCAGCTGATCAAGGACAAACTGATCCTGCCCTATCTCGATCTCGACATCGAATATTACGATCTTTCGGTCGAGAACCGCGATGCCACCGACGACCAGGTGACGATCGATGCCGCCAACGCCATCAAGAAGCACGGCGTCGGCATTAAGTGCGCCACCATCACGCCAGACGAAGCCCGCGTTGAAGAATTCAAGCTGAAGAAGATGTGGAAGAGCCCGAACGGCACGATCCGCAACATTCTCGGCGGCGTCATCTTCCGCGAGCCGATCATCATGCAGAACGTGCCGCGCCTGGTTCCGGGCTGGACCAAGCCGATCATCGTCGGCCGTCACGCCTTCGGCGACCAGTATCGCGCAACCGACTTCAAGTTCCCGGGCAAGGGCAAGCTGTCGATCAAGTTCGTCGGCGACGATGGACAGACGATCGAACACGACGTCTTCGATGCACCGTCTTCGGGCGTTGCGATGGCAATGTACAATCTCGACGACTCGATCCGCGATTTCGCCCGCGCTTCGTTCAACTACGCCCTGCAGCGCGGCGTTCCCTGCTACCTGTCGACCAAGAACACGATCCTGAAGGCCTATGACGGCCGCTTCAAGGATCTGTTCCAGGAAATCTTCGACGCCGAATTCAAGGCGCAGTACGATGAAGCCAAGATCTGGTACGAACACCGCCTGATCGACGACATGGTCGCTTCCGCGCTGAAGTGGTCCGGTGGTTATGTCTGGGCCTGCAAGAACTACGACGGCGACGTTCAGTCGGACATCGTTGCCCAGGGTTTTGGCTCGCTCGGCCTGATGACCTCGGTTCTGATGACGCCGGATGGCAAGACGGTTGAAGCCGAAGCCGCTCACGGCACGGTTACCCGTCACTACCGCCAGCACCAGAAGGGCCAGGAAACCTCGACGAACTCGATCGCTTCGATCTTCGCCTGGACCCGTGGCCTCGCACACCGCGCAAAGCTGGACGACAATGCCGAACTGACGAAGTTCGCCGACACGCTGGAAAAGGTCTGCATCGACACGGTCGAAGCCGGCTTCATGACCAAGGACCTGGCGCTGCTCATCGGTCCGGACCAGCCGTGGCTCTCGACCACCGCCTTCCTCGACAAGATCGACGAAAACCTCAAGAAGGCCATGGCGTAAGCCTCAATCTTCGGATTACATTTGAACGGCGGGGTTTTCCCCGCCGTTTTCTTTTACGAGGAGGTTTCGCATGTCCGCCAATCGTCCCGTCGAAATCCGCCCTCTGGCGCCATCCGACCGCGAGGCGTGGCAGCCGTTATTCGAGGCCTATATCCGCTTTTATGAATCCGAATTGCCGAAGGATCAGTACGAGATCACATGGTCCCGCTTTCACGATCCTGCCGAGCCGATGCATGCGCTTGGCGCCTTCGATGACGGCAAGCTGGTCGGTATCGTGCATGCGCTCTTCCATCGCTCGACCTGGCTGCCGGATACAACATGTTATCTGCAGGATCTTTATGTCGACGACAGCCAGCGGGGCCGCGGGGTCGGCGAAGCGCTTATCGAAAAAATTGCCCTGCTCGCGCGCGACAAGAATGCCGGGCGCCTCTACTGGCTGACGCAGGAGAAGAATGACGCGGCACGGCGCCTCTATGACCGCGTCGCCGTGGCTCCGGGATTTATCCAGTACCGCAAGCCGCTTTAGCAGAACCCGACATCTTGCCGGGCAACCCGGTCGATCATTGCCTGAAATTTCGGATCTTGATTGTGTCGCCATGCGCTCCAAAACAAGGAGTGGCAACAGGAGGATAATGGATGGCAGATGAAATTCTGTTCTACACCAACCCGATGTCACGCGGTCGGATCGCCCGCTGGATACTGGAGGAAATCGGCGCTCCCTACCGCACCGAAATCCTGCAATTCGGGACGACAATGAAGGATGACGGCTACAAGGCCGTCAATCCGATGGGCAAGGTGCCGACAATCGTGCATGGCAAGAAGACGGTGACCGAATGCGCCGCCATCTGCGCCTATCTGGCCGATGCCTTTCCCGAAAAGGGCCTGGCGCCGCTGGCCGCAGAACGCGCCGATTATTATCGATGGATGTTCTTCGCCGCAGGTCCGCTTGAAGCTGCTGTGAGCAACAGAGCGCTCGGCTTCGAAGTCCCGGCCGATCGCGAGCGGATGATCGGTTACGGCAGTTATGCCGACGTGATGGATGCGCTTGAGCTTGCCGTGCGCAGCAATTCCTACATAGCCGGCGAAAAATTCAGCGCCGCCGACGTCTATGTCGGTTCGCAGATCGGCTGGGGATTGCAGTTCGGCTCGATCGAGAAACGTCCTGCCTTCGAGCAGTATTTCGGGCGGCTCGCCCTTCGCGATGCCTATCAGCGCGCATCCGAAAAGGACGACAAGGCGGCCGGTGAAATGCAGCGATCAGGCTGAACCAAAGTCAAAATTCATCATGAATCGAAGGTTCTATTGCGGCAGAATTAGATATTGCTAACTCTCATGTGCCCGATCATGGGCTGGGAGGCTGCAATGTCGAAAATAATCCAGGCAGCTGCGGGTCTATCCGCAGCGCTTCTCCTGATGGCGGGGACAGCACGTGCCGACGATCTCGTCTTCATGCTGACAAACAAGACAGATGGCGTGCTTGAACGCTTCTATACGTCACCGGTTGACGTGGACGAGTGGGAAGAGGATGTGTTCGGCAAGGACGTGCTCGAACCCGGCGAAAGTGTCAAGATCACCATCGCGGACGGACGACGGGTCTGCAAATACGACCTGCGATTCGAATTCACCGAGGATTCCGGCTACGAGGATCTCGAAGACAGCCAGGATCTCTGTAAAATGGGCTCCTACGAAATCCATGAGTGACCGCCAGATCAACCGGATCCGACGCAGTCCGATCGGCCAAGCGTTTCATTCAAGATCCGTTAATGTGGAAAGATGCATGTTCCGGCTCGAAGCACCGAAATACCCGGTGCGCAGGGAATACCATCCATGAAGAAGATCATCCTTTCTGCACTGTCGCTCACCATCCTTACCAGCGCAGCGATGACGCCGGCCGGAACTGCCATGGCGCAATGGCGCGACGGACCTCCGCCGCGCTGGGATCATCGTGGCCCGCCACCTCCGCGCTGGGATCGCGATCGTGACCGCGATCGTTACAACCGCCGCCATAATGACAATACGGGCAAGGTCATTGCCGGCGGTCTGGCAGCAGGCATCGTCGGCGGCCTGATCGGCGGCGCCTTGGCCAATAGCGGCGGTCCTCGTTATGTCGAGCCGCCACCGCCTCCGCCACGCTGCTGGTTCGAGGATCAACGGGTCCGCAATGCCTATGATGGCGGCTGGCACATGGAATCCATTCGCATCTGCCGCTGAAACATGTCGCAAATATCCGAAGAGCCGCGCATTGCATTGCGCGGCTTTTTTCGTCAGCAGGTGCGAATGGCAGGGCTATTTCGCCTTGTTCTTGCGGGCGTAGATCAGGCAGTTGTCGATCATGCTGACGCAAAGGCCATTGATATCCGTGGTCGTGTTGTTGTCCCCTGCGAACTCAACCTGTTTCAACTTGTTGTCGTCAAACCGGAATTGCGTGCTGCAATTGCCGCCCGACGAGCCGCTCGTCGATGTGTTGACCGCCGGGATCGCGCCGAAAAGGGTGAAGGACGGATTGACGACGTTCCAGTTTCCGCGCGGCATGTCACGCCTGTAGGCCCAGATCGAGCCTCCGTCGGCAGTCGCCGTACTGGCAGTCGGAAAGCCCGCGCACATGCGGACATCATCCTGATCGAGTCCGACGAGTTCAGTTCGCGCCGCTGCTACCGTCGAATTCTCGCCCACTACCCGCGAAGTGTCCGGCGGGATCGTGCAGGCCCCGAGCAAAGCAGCCAAAATCGACAACCGGGCGAAGGCCCGCAAACGCACTCTTTGAAAATCCATAATCCAACATCGCCGTTTTACCTTTACCAGCCCCAAAAGGGCTAGCTAGGCGCAAGGCGCGGCGGATCAAGACATTCCGAGCCGGTAACCGGCCAAACAGCCGATCACAATTGTCTCGCAAGGTTCGTTGATGCCGTATCAGGCGACGAGGCCCGGCGCCTCATATCCGGTGCGTTCGACATATTCGCGGTAACCACCGTCATACCGATGGATGCCTTCGGCGGAAACTTCCAGCACACGGTTGGAAAGTTCCGAGAGAAAGTGGCGGTCGTGGCTGACGAAGAGCATCGTGCCTTCATATTCGGACAAAGCCTTGATCAGCATTTCCTTCGTGTCGAGGTCAAGGTGGTTGGTCGGCTCGTCGAGAACGAGGAAATTCGGCGGATCGAACAGCATCGCCGCCATGACCAGGCGGGCCTTTTCGCCACCCGAAAGCACGCGGCACCTCTTCTCGACATCATCGCCGGAGAAGCCGAAACAGCCGGCCAATGTCCGCAGAGCGCCCTGCCCGGCGCGCGGAAACTCCGATTCGAGCCATTCGAACACCGTCTGCTCGCCGTCGAGCAGATCCATGGCGTGCTGAGCGAAATACCCCATCTTGACGCTGGCGCCGATCGCGACCGATCCCTGATCCGGTTCGGCCGATCCTGCAATCAGCTTCAGCAGCGTGGATTTTCCCGCCCCGTTGACGCCCATGATGCACCAACGTTCCTTGCGACGGATGGAAAAATCCAGCCCGTCATAAATCGTCCTGCTGCCATAGGCCTTGTGAACACCCTTGAGGTTGGCGACATCTTCACCCGAACGCGGCGGGGCCTGGAACTCGAAAGCGACCGACTGGCGGCGCTTCGGCGGTTCGACGCGCTCGATCTTGTCGAGTTTCTTCACCCGGCTCTGCACCTGGGCAGCATGAGAGGCGCGCGCTTTGAAACGCTCGATGAACTTGATTTCCTTGGCCAGCATGGCCTGCTGGCGTTCGAACTGCGCCTGCTGCTGCTTTTCGTTCTGCGCCCGCTGCTGCTCGTAAAAGCCGTAATCGCCGGCATAGCTATTGAGCGACCCGGCATCGATCTCGATGATCTTGTTGACGATGCGGTTCATGAACTCGCGGTCGTGGGAGGTCATCAGCAACGCGCCGTCATATCCTTTGAGGAACTGTTCCAGCCAGATCAGGCTTTCGAGATCAAGATGGTTCGACGGTTCGTCGAGCAGCATCACGTCCGGACGCATCAGAAGAATACGGGCGAGCGCCACGCGCATCTTCCAGCCGCCAGAAAGCTTGCCGACGTCGCCATCCATCATTTCCTGACTGAAGGACAGGCCGGCAAGCACTTCGCGGGCGCGGCTTTCCAAGCCGTAGCCGTCGAGTTCCTCGTAGCGAGCCTGAACTTCGCCATAACGCTCGATGATGGCGTCCATCTCGTCCATGCGGTCGGGATCGACCATCGCGGCTTCCAGCTCGCGCAATTCGGCAGCGACCGTGCTCACCGGTCCCGCACCATCCATCACCTCGGTGACGGCGCTGACACCCGACATTTCACCGACATCCTGGTTAAAATAGCCGATCGTCACATGCTTCTCGACCGAGACCTGGCCCTCGTCTGGGACTTCGCTACCGGTAATCATGCGAAACAGCGTGGTCTTGCCAGCACCGTTCGGGCCAACCAGACCGATTTTTTCGCCTCGATTCAAGGCAGCAGACGCCTCGATATAGAGAATACGGTGACTGTTCGACTTGCTGATATTTTCGATACGGATCATGGCTGCCGGTGTTCCTGGGAGAATTCGGCCTGCCTTATGTCACGAGATGCGGGGAATGTCGCGGAGTTTCGGCGAGAAAGCGATCTACTCGCCAGGATGACGGTTCGGGCGCGTCTTTTTCTCTACATAGCGGGAATAGAAAGCGATCGCGAGGCCAAGGGCACCGACGATCAAGGGCAGAATATACCAGAAGAAGAAATATGCGGATGTCATGGCCTGAGACCTCCGAGCACGATCCGGCCCGCCCAATTTAATATCAAAGCCGCCAAAATCCAACTGCCAACGGCCGCCAATACTATCCAGTCAAGGCTGGACGACATGAGTGATGCAGATTGCCCTATCGCACCAACAGCCAAACACGCTGTTGATGCACGATCCAGAGCCGCAGCGAGATATTTTGTCCGCTCGTTATGCACCAGCTCCATATATCCCCCCTCCAATTTATGACTAACAATTACATTATTTCCAATCGCCGCGCACGTTCAAGCTGGACTTAAACGCAAAAGGCCGGGTCGTTTCCGACCCGGCCTCTCGAAATTCACCTATCCGAAAAATTATTCGGCGCTGTCTTCAGCGGCCTTCTTCTTCGGAGCAGCCTTCTTCTTCGGAGCGGCTTCTTCGCCTTCCGCAGCATCGGCCTTAGCCTTCTTCGGCGCAGCCTTCTTCTTGGCCGGCTTGTCGTCGCCTTCGGCTTCGTCGTCAGCCATCAGCTCTTCCTTAGTGACGGTCTTGTCGGTGACCTTCACTTCGCTAAGCAGCTTGTCGATGACCTTTTCTTCGAAGATCGGAGCGCGCAGCGAGTTGGAAGCGCCGGGGGTGTTGCGGAAGAAATCGAGGATTTCCTTCTGCTGGCCCGGGAACTGCTGCAGCTGCGCGTAAAGTGCGCGCTGCATTTCTTCTTCGGTTACTTCGACGCCGGCCTTCTCACCGATCTCGGAGAGAACGAGGCCCAGACGAACGCGACGCTCGGCCAGCTTGCGGTACTCGGCGCGCGCTTCTTCCTCGGTCGTGTCTTCGTCTTCGAAGGTCTTGCCGGACTGGGCGAGATCGGTGTTGATCTGGCGCCAGATGTTGTCGAACTCGGCGTCAACGAGGCTCTGCGGCGTGTCGAACTGGTACATCTCGTCAAGCTGGTCGAGGATCTGACGCTTGACCTTCTGGCGCGTCATGTTGCCGAACTGGCCTTCGATCTGGCCACGAACGATTTCCTTCAGGCGATCGACCGATTCGATGCCGAGCTTAGACGCCAGTTCGTCGTTGATTTCGACTTCGCCCGGAGCAGCAACGTCCTTGACGGTGATGTCGAAGGTGGCTTCCTTGCCTGCGAGGTTTGCAGCCGGATACTGTTCCGGGAAGGTAACCGTGATGACCTTTTCCTCGCCAGCCTTGACGCCGACGAGCTGATCTTCAAAGCCCGGGATGAACTGGCCGGAACCGAGAACCAGCTCGGCATCTTCGGCAGCGCCGCCATCAAAGGCTACGCCGTCGACCTTGCCGAGGTAATTCATGGTGACGCGGTCGCCGTTGGCGGCCTTGCCCTTCTTGGTTTCGAAAGTACGAGCGCTTTCAGCGATCTTGACGATCTGCTCGTTGACTTCCTCGTCGGCGATTTCAACGACTTCGCGGGTAACTTCGATCTTGTCGGTCGACTTCAGCTCGATCGGCGGAATGACTTCGTAGGAGAGCGTGAACTCGAGATCGGCCTGTGCGGACAGGATCTTTTCCGCCTCGTCCTGGTCCTCGGTCATCGAGATCGACGGCTGGGTTGCCGACTTCTCGCCGCGCTCGGAGAGGATAGATGACGGACGGTCGCGGATGATCTCGTTGACGAGATCGGCCATGATCGACTTGCCGTAGGTCTTCTTGAGGTGCGCGAGCGGCACCTTGCCCGGACGGAAGCCGTTGATGCGTACCTTATCCTTCGCGTCGGCGAGGCGCACGTTCAGCTGTGCTTCCATCTCCTGCTTCGGGATGACAACTTTGATTTCGCGCTTCAGCCCTTCAGCGAGCGTTTCGGTAACCTGCATTTTCAAACCTTCATATCGTGGCGGCGGTGCCGACTTATCCGGCAACTTCTACCGTTCAACTGTCAGCACATCGCCGGAACTTCAAAGAGACCAGCCGCGGCATTAAAGGCGCCGGTCGTTCGCCTATTCTTTGGCTCAAGACCACACCTTGGCGGTGCTTGGTGCGGGTAGAGAGACTTGAACTCCCACGCCTTGCGGCACCAGAACCTAAATCTGGCGTGTCTACCAATTTCACCATACCCGCGCCCCAAACCGCGTCGAAATACCTCGTCGCCGGAGGCCTTCCAGAGCGCGCGTCTCTATATCATCCGTTTTCCTGCACGCAAAGGAAAAATGACAGTGGCCAAAGAAGACTGTGGGCCGGCAGCTCGAGGAGAGGATCGTCGCTTTATATACATCGATGAACGGGTTTTTCGGCGCCACTCTCCGGCTAAAGCCAGCCATGCAAATCAAGCATGCCATCCATTCGAGGTTTGCAGTGCACAAATTCACTGTCTTTCTGTAGGTTTCAATCAACGAACAAAGCGGATCTTCCGCTAGACATTCGGGTCATGCACTCCTCCTCCCAAGCATGCCCCGTGCAGGCCGGCGACACTCCTCCTCCCATTCGCCGGTCACCCTTAGACGCCCACCGGATCTCCTCCCCCGGTGGGCGTTGTTCGTTTCAGCCTCATCGTGACATTTTGCGCAAGACGGAAGCACATCACCATCCCGGAATGCGCTGGACGCATAGGTGGCATACGAAACGGGCGCTGTTTTTTGTGCAGAATGGGATTTAAAACGATTAGCAGATGAAGAGGGCGGAGATGACGCCCACAGGGCAAAGGACCCCCACAATGAGCATCGCAAAGAAATTCAGCGACTGGCGCAAGTACCGCGAAACCGTTTCGGAACTCGGCCGCATGACCGACCGCGAACTTGGCGACCTCGGCATCGGCCGCGCCGACATCCGCCGCGTAGCCCGGACCGCCGTCGGCTTCTAATAAAGTCTCGACTCTCAAGTCGGTCGAAGGCGCCTCCCTCGGGAGGCGCTTTTCGTTTGTGCTCTTCTCTCCGACGCCAGAACCACCCTCTGAGCCTATTTTCCGCTCATCGCCCACAAAAGCGACAATTCACCGCACAAATGCATGGCAGTTGCACATAATTTGCACTGCACATTGTTATTGTTCGGGCGTATAAGAAGCACATCGCCGGAGCCGATAACGAGCGCCGGGAAAAAGACGACTTGAGGAAACCACCATGAACCCGATCCGCATCGCAAAGAACTGGATCAGCTACCGCCGTACGATGAACGAACTCGGCAGCTTGTCGAACCAGGCCCTGTCCGACATCGGCCTGACCCGTTACGACATCCGTAACGTTGCTTCTCGTTCCTTCCGTTAATCCCAACGGATAGCGGTTTCCCGACCGCTCAACGAGCCGGCCTAGCGACCGAAATGCCCAAGGATGATCAAAGGCACCTTCTCAGGTGCCTTTTTGATTCTACCTTGTCTCGGCCTCCAAATTGAATTCGGCTGGACCGCCTTTTTGATTCCTGTCGGCGCCACGTCGTGATAATGACGCGCCCCATGACAAAGACATCCTTTTCTCCCATTCATGTAATCGGCGGCGGCCTGGCAGGGTCCGAAGCCGCCTGGCAGATCGCACAGGCCGGCATTCCGGTTATCCTGCACGAGATGCGCGGCATACGCGGCACCGATGCGCACAAGACAGACGGTCTTGCCGAACTGGTATGCTCCAACTCCTTCCGCTCCGATGACGCGACGGCAAATGCCGTCGGCGTCATCCATGCGGAAATGCGGCTCGCCAATTCCCTGATCATGGCATCGGCCGACAAACATCAGGTTCCTGCGGGCGGAGCGCTCGCGGTGGACCGCGATGGCTTTTCCGATGCTGTGACGGCCGCAATTTCGGGCCATCCCCTGATCACCGTCCTACGGGAGGAAATCCAGGGTTTGCCGCCGAAGGAATGGGACCTTGCGGTGGTCGCCACCGGCCCCCTCACCTCGCCGTCGCTTGCCGCCTCCATCCAGGCCGAGACCGGTGAAGACCAGTTGGCATTCTTCGACGCGATCGCACCGATCGTGCATCGCGATTCGATCGACATGGATACCTGCTGGTACCAGTCGCGCTACGACAAGGTCGGCCCCGGCGGCACGGGCAAGGACTATATCAACTGCCCGCTCGACAAGGATCAGTATGATGCCTTCGTCGATGCGCTGATTGCCGGCGATACGGTCGGTTTCAAGGAATGGGAAGGAACGCCTTATTTCGACGGATGCCTGCCGATCGAAGTCATGGCAGAGCGCGGCCGCGAAACCTTGCGCCATGGGCCGATGAAGCCGATGGGCCTTACCAATTCGCATAATCCGACCGTCAAGGCCTATGCGGTCGTCCAGCTTCGCCAGGACAATGCACTCGGCACGCTCTACAACATGGTCGGCTTCCAGACGAAGCTCAAATACGGCGCCCAGGCCGAGATTTTCCGCATGATTCCGGGCCTGCAGAATGCCGAATTTGCCCGGCTCGGCGGCTTGCACCGCAATACCTATATTCAGTCACCGATCCTGCTCGACCGGTCCCTGACACTCAAGAGCCGCCCCGGTCTGCGATTTGCCGGCCAGATCACCGGTTGCGAAGGATATGTCGAAAGCGCTGCCATCGGCCTGCTCGCCGGACGTTTCGCAGCCGCCGAGCGCAAGGGAGAGCCGCTCACGCCGCCGCCTGCGACGACGGCCTTCGGCTCGCTTCTCGGACACATTACCGGCGGCCACCTCATTCACGATGAAGAGCCAGGCAAGCGGTCTTTCCAGCCGATGAACATCAATTTCGGCCTGTTTCCCGAGCTTGAACCCGGCTCGATCGTCAAGCCGGAAGGTGTCAAGCGCTTCCGTGGCAAGGACAAGACGATCATGAAGCGGCAATTACTGTCGGCGCGGGCGCTGAAAGATTGCGCTAATTGGCTCGATCTGACGTAGTGCCATCACCATCGGCGGCGGCCAATTCCGGGCCGCCTGCCTTCTGACCGATATCAGCGTCAGCCGTTTCATTGTTCCGGCCGGCAACACTGACGTAATTGTCGAGCAGCCAGAGAGAAACTTCAGCAGCTTCCGTTTCGTTCACGAATACGAATTCGCCGTTCAACGTTGGGGCGTCGAGAAACTCGGCTGCGAAACCCTTGGCATCCGGCAGGGGAACAATCCTCACACGGCCCGGCTGGATAAGGTGGCAGGCGTAGTGGCTGCGGCGATTGCGCATGAAACCCGTCCTGTCATTGTCCAGACGCACGAAGACATCGCCATCCGTTGTGCCATGCAGGCTGCGAATCGCTTCCTCGGGAAACGCGCGACCGAATTCGAGGATCGCAGTTCCCAGGTCGAAGCGCCCCTGCTCGTCATTCCTGCGGGCGATCCGCCTGATGTAGAAAACGAGAGCGAGAATCAGCGCGACAATCGCGATCCAGATGATAAGGGCACTCAAACCGCTTCTCCTCGGCATAGCAGGTCTTCGGGTCGATTAGTCCCTAGCCTGCGAGGCTTGCGCGAGTGTTATGCCGCATCAGAGGCGACGGAGCAGGACAGCTTTCATCATCCGGATCTGCCGACGCCATTGCGGCTGCTGCAGCCCACCGGAAAACACATCCGCGCCGAGTTTTTTCGCGCGCCTGAGGACCGGTTCGCAGAGTGCTGCAGGTAGAAAAGCGGGAAAGACCTGCGCCGGGATCGGGCCGGCGCGGCGGGCCTTTTCCAGATGTTCAAGCCCAAGACCGGCAAAGGCCTCGATTGCCGCCGAAATACGCGCCTTGTCCTCGCCGGCGAGAAAGTTGTCGCGGTCGAGGCCCGTTGCCGAAAGAATATCGAGCGGTACATAAATCTGCCGCCGGTGGTTATGGATCGGAAGCAGCATCAGCAAACCTGCTATCGATTGCGCAACACCTGCATGTCCGGCAGCATCTGCAGACCGGTTCGCCAATTCCGGTGCAAGAACGAGAGCCGCCAGCTGTATCAGCGCTGACGCGGTCTCCCCCGAATACCCCTCCAGTGCATTCCTGTCGGGCAACGCATCGTCGTAGAGATCGAAGATGCGCGCTTCCGTCATGGCGACAAGGGTGTGTCGCGGCAGGCGGTAGTGGTCCACGGCTGCAAGCAGCCCAGCCGCAAGCGGATTGCCGCCTGCGTCGCCTGCGGCGCCACCTTCCAGCAGATCCCGCCACCATTGCAGGCGAATTTCGCCTGGCAGCGGCTCGCGTACCACGTCACGGATGCGGGCAATCTCGGCATTGAAGGCATAAAGGGCGGCGAGTGCGCCGCGCCTGTCTTCCGGTGACAGAAGGCAGGCGAGATAGCGGTCACGATCCGTTTCCCGCAGCATGGCGAGGCACAGGGCAGCATTATCGGAAGAAGCGCCGGACATGTCAGACGGCAATCAGAGCCGCCGCGACAGCGCGGGATTCGGCGAGCATGATGTTGAAGGTGCGCACCGCGGCACCCGTACTCATCGGATCGGAAGAAATGCCATTGGCTTTCAGGGCAGCTTTGACATCAGCGGGAATGGGGACAAGATTTGCGCCAGTGCCGATCAGCAACACCTCGATGCTGGACGTGTCCGACAGCAGGCGCTCCAGAGATGCAACAGTCAGCTGCTCCCCTTCCTGCATGTCCCAGCCATGAATGCCCGACGGAAGGCAGAGTATCGAGCCGCGATGCGACATGTCGGCAAAACGAAAACCGCCATTGCCATAGGCATCGATCGGCGCGCGGCCCGGAAAATGGGCTTCTCGGATTTCGATGCCTCTTGCCATGGCGATTGCCTTCCTCAAGAACAAACGTGCCCGGACGCCATTCCTGCCTCATGACAGAATGCATCCGGGCAACAGATGACCGGCTTTCTAAAAAACCGGTTCGATACTTCGCTTACTTGGTCGGTGCAGCTTCGGTCTTGACCGGCTCGCCCTTGACCTTCACTTCGGCGATGTAAGCACGCTGAGCGCGGATCTTCACGCCTTCGGCGATTTCGACTTCAAGTTCGTTGTCGTCGATGACCTTGCTCACCTTGCCGGTGATGCCGCCGCCGAGAACGACCTGGTCGCCACGACGAATGCTATCGAGCGTTTCCTTGCGCTTCTTGGCTTGGGCACGCTGCGGACGGATGAGAAAGAAATACCACACCACCATCAGGGGTGCGAACAGCATGACCATCTGCAGGATGGAATCGGTGCCCGAGGGGGCTGCTGCGCCACTCGCCTGGGCGAATGCTTCGGTAATGAACATCGAGAACTCCTAAAACTACCGGAGACTCCCCGCCCCCGTTCAAGCCGCCGGAATATAGTTGCGATGGACCGGAATGCAACAGAAAGCGGCAATTCGCGTACCGAATCCACGGCCTATCGCCTTTCTATGCAATGACGAGCGTGTTACCGGCGCAAAAACGATGATGAAAAGGAAGGGAAGCCTCATGAGCGACGATATCAACGCACAGGTGCTTGCCGAGATCCGGCGTCTTGCCGCTGCGGTCGAACGCCTCGCGGGGCCGCCCCCTGCCGTGAACGACTGGAATGCCGCCGATTGCTTCGTCTGGGTGCCGGCAAACCTGAAACTCCAGCCAGTGCCGCGGCCGAACCGCATCGCGCTGACGCTGATCCGCGGCGTCGATCATGTGCGCGACATCCTGCACGAGAACACGCTTCGCTTCGCCGAAGGTTACCCGGCAAACAACGTGCTTTTGTGGGGCGCGCGCGGCATGGGCAAATCGTCGCTGGTCAAGGCCGTGCATGAAGATGTGCGCGCAGCAACCGGCGGCCCACTTAAGCTTGTCGAGGTTCATCGGGAAGATATCGCATCCCTGCCCGCCCTTATGGATATCCTCAAATCCTCAGAGCAGCGCGTCATCCTTTTCTGCGACGACCTGTCTTTCGATCACGACGATACTGCCTACAAGTCGCTCAAGGCGGCACTGGACGGCGGTATCGAAGGGCGGCCGGACAATGTTCTCTTTTATGCAACGTCCAACCGCCGCCACCTGCTGCCCCGCAACATGATGGAGAACGAACAGTCGACCGCCATCAATCCATCGGAAGCGGTGGAAGAAAAGGTCTCGCTGTCCGACCGTTTCGGCCTGTGGCTCGGGTTCCACAAGTGCAGCCAGGACGATTATCTGGCGATGATCGATGGCTATGCAGCCCATTTCGATCTGGGACTTGAACAGGATGTTCTGCATGCGGAGGCCCTGGAATGGGCAACGACACGCGGCGGCCGTTCCGGTCGTGTCGCCTGGCAATATATCCAGGACCTTGCCGGACGACTGCGCAAACCACTCGACCGCAGCTGAGAAAAAGCATCGAACAGACGCAAAAAAGCCCGGCAGAGCCGGGCTTTTTCGTTGTCCCCTTGAAACGCACTACATTATTCAAGGTAGGTATTCGGATTGACCGGGGTTGCGTCCTTGCGCACTTCGAAGTGAACCTGCGGACGCTGCGCGTCGCCGCTCATACCCGAGGAGGCGAGCGTCTGGCCGCGCGTGACCTTCTGGCCACGGGATACATTGATCGCGCTTGCATGGCCGTAGACGGTGACCTTACCGTCGTCATGGCGTACGAGCACGGTGTTGCCGAGCTGCTTCAGGCCATTGCCGGCATAGATGACGACGCCGTTTTCGGCGGCCTTGATCGGCGTGCCTTCCGGTACCGAGATATCGATACCGTCATTGCGGCTGCCATTGACGTTGGAACCGTAGCCGGCGATCACAGCGCCGTTGACCGGCCAGCGATACTTGTCGATGCCCGTGGATTTCGGTGCGATCGAAGCGACGTCCGCCTTTTTCTCGACCTCACTGAGCGATGCGTTTTCTGCGGCGGCCGGCTTGGACGGTGCGGCAACAGCAGGCTCGACCTTGGCGACGACCGGAGCAGGCTGCTGGGCTGCAACCTTCGGCGCGACCGGCGCAGGTTCGGCCGGCTTCTGCGGAACGGAAGCGGTGCGAACCGGATCGGTCATGCCAGCGCCGACCTTGAGCGTCTGGCCGATACGCACGGTACCGTCGGTCATGCCGTTTGCAGCCTTCAGCGCGTCGACGGACGTGCCGGTTTCACGGGCGATCTTGGTCAGCGTGTCGCCAGCCTTGACGGTATATGTGCCACCAACCGGCTTGCCGCCGGGAGGCGTGATCTTGCCGGGTTCTGTCAGCGACTTGTCACGCGACGGCAGAACGGCAAGCTTCTGCTCGGTCTGGTTGGTCGGGGCAGGTG
>DLSX01000218.1:0-8728 GCA_002500765.1 Neorhizobium sp. UBA7851 | reverse complement strand
GCCGTCTTGGCGGAATTGCGCGCGGGACCGAAAGTCGGGATCACGACCGACTGGCCGGCAGCAAGTGCGCCGCCATTGGCGCGCAGGATTTCCTTTTCGGGAACGCCGTAACGGTTCGCCAACGTCTTGGCAGTTTCGCCGGGCCGCAATGTGACGCGCGGCGCGTTGACCGTCGACCAGCCGGACATCGGCTTGACCGTGCCGGTCGTCAGATTGTCGGCGCTGCGAGCCGGAGCGACGTTCTGCTGCTGCGGGAAAGGCTGGGCCATTGCCTGCTGACGCGTCGATGGCTCGGAGGAGACCGGCGGAAGCTCGCCCGGAGCAGCAAGCTCGGAACGCTGAACGCTTGACGGAGCCGAGGCCACGCGTGCCGGAGACGAGTAACCACCGCCTGACGCCGGATAGGACTGGGAAGAAGCTACATTATTCGAGCCGTATTGCGGCTGCATGCCCTGGGAGGAAGAAACATCCCCGCGCGGCACCGGCGCCTGACCATAGGCGCCACCAGCCTGCCTCTGCGGAATGGAGGCTGTGGTCATGTTGTCCGTGCCGTCGAACAGTCCCGAAAAACGGGTGGCGTCCGAACTGCAGCCGGTCGCAGCGCTGGCCAGCAAGGCTGCCGCTGCGAACTTTACAACGGATGTACCGAACTTGGATGAACTCTTGAAACGCATTGACTCGACCTACTCATGACGCGACCATCATGTGAGTCATTAAAACCCGTTAGTCTTACTGGGTGGTTAAGGCAGCGCATCAAAAGTCGGTATTTTGTCAAATTGCTAACCATGCCGGTCGCGCTCAAAGAGCGGCGGCGACATGCGGAACCAAGGGAAGATAAGGGGCCTGGAAAAGATCCTCGCGCTCGAAACGGCTGCCGGTCTTGGTCAGACGCGTCATCAGGCAGGTTTCGTCATCGAGGATAAGCGGAGCGATCATAGAACCGCCATGGGTCAGCTGTTCGGCATAGAAACGCGGCAGAGTGGTAAAGGCGGCCGTGACGAGGATACGATCGAACGTGCCCTCACCCGGCAGGCCGTTACTGCCATCAGCCTGGCGAATGATGACATTGCGAAGCCCGAGCGCGTCCATTCGTGCATTGGCCGAAGTTACCAGGGTGCGATAGCGCTCGACGGTCGTGACCCGCTCGGCAATGCGTCCCATCACGGCGGCGGTGAAACCACTGCCTGTGCCGATTTCGAGCACACGATGACCGGGCTTGACCTGCAGGCGGTGCAGAAGCCGCACGGCAAGATCGGCGCCTTCCATGAAGGCACCGCAGTCGATCGGGATCGTTCGGCTGGAATAGGCTTCCTCGGAAAGCGGCGCGGGCACGAATTGGGAACGAGGCGTCTGCTCGACGGCCGTCAGAAGGTCG
This sequence comes from Neorhizobium sp. UBA7851, assembly GCA_002500765.1. Classification (GTDB taxonomy): domain Bacteria; phylum Pseudomonadota; class Alphaproteobacteria; order Rhizobiales; family Rhizobiaceae; genus Neorhizobium. The sequence goes on along the minus strand of DLSX01000218.1, from coordinate 7,353 downwards.
AGATCGGAAATACCCTCGGCCCGCAGCCTCAGGACGAGTGCAGCAAACCCTTCTCTCTCGACCATTCCAGGTTTCAACCGGAAACTCCTGGTCCAAGTGCCGATGCAACGCGATCCTGAACCGAATAATCGGTCAGGTCCAGCTTCAGCGGCGTCACGGAAATCTTGTTTTGCTTGAGCGCCTGAATATCCGTGCCGTCGCGGAAGTTGCCCTTCCGATCCGAGAATTTCAGCCAATAATAGGGCCGACCGCGGCCGTCCTCGCGCGCGTCGATCATCAGGCCGAAATCGAGCTTGCCCTGCGAGGTTACCTCGACACCCTGAACCTCCTGCGGTGCGCAATGCGGGAAATTCACATTGAGGAAAGTTCCGTCCGGAAGCTCGACCTTCATCAGCTTGCGCAGAAGATCAGCCGCATATGATTCGGCCACTTCCCATGGCGTGAAACGGCCATTGTCCTTGCGGGCAGCCTGGCTGACGGCGATCGAACGCACGCCCTGCAGCGTTCCCTCGATCGCGCCTGCAACGGTGCCGGAATAGGTGATGTCGTCGGCCATGTTGGCGCCGTCGTTGATGCCCGACAGAACAAGATCCGGCTTGCCGCCCATGATCTCGCTGATCGCCATGATGACGCAATCGGTCGGCGTGCCGCGCAGCGCGTAACGCTTGTCATCGATCTTCCGCAACCGCAGCGGCTCGGACAGGGTCAGCGAATGCGCAAGACCGCTCTGGTCCGTCTCCGGCGCAACGATCCAGACATCATCGGAAATGGTGCGGGCGATCCGTTCCAGGACAGCGAGGCCTTCCGCGTGAATACCGTCATCATTGGTGAGGAGAATGCGCATGCGTATGTCCTTTAAGCCTTTTCGATTTTCGTCAAGCCGCCCATGTAAGGCAGAAGCGCATCCGGAATTGTGACGGAACCGTCTTCGTTCAGATAATTTTCCAGAACCGCGATCAGGCAGCGGCCGACAGCGGTGCCCGAACCGTTCAGCGTGTGAACGAAACGAAGCGCCTTCTCATCCTTGACGCGATAACGCGCATTCATGCGACGGCCCTGAAAATCGCCGCAGACCGAGCAGGACGAAATCTCGCGATAGGTATCCTGACCCGGCAGCCAGACCTCGATGTCATAGGTCTTGCGGGCGCCAAACCCCATGTCGCCGGTGCAGAGCGTCATGGTGCGGAAATGCAGGCCGAGACGCTTCAGGACATTCTCGGCGCATTCCGTCATGCGTTCATGCTCGGCAATCGAGCTTTCGGCATCGGTGATCGACACGAGTTCGCATTTCCAGAACTGATGCTGGCGCAGCATGCCGCGTGTGTCGCGACCGGCAGAACCTGCTTCCGAACGGAAGGACGGCGTCAGCGATGTGAAGCGCAGCGGCAGCTTTTCCTGCTCCAGCGTTTCGGCCGATACGAGATTGGTGAGCGTCACTTCGGCGGTCGGGATGAGGTAACGGCCGTCGGTGGTCTTGAACAGGTCTTCCTCGAACTTCGGCAACTGGCCGGTGCCATACATGGCCTCCGCCTTTACCATCAGCGGCGAGGACACTTCCGTATAGCCGTGCTCCATCGTGTGCATGTCGAGCATGAACTGGCCGAGCGCACGTTCCAGACGGGCGAGCTGGCTGGTCAGAACCGTGAAACGCGCGCCCGAAAGTTTCGAGGCGCGATCGAAATCCATGTAGCCGAGCGCTTCACCGATATCGAAATGCTCCTTGGCCGGATGGTTCCAGCGGGGCTTTTCGCCAACGACACGCTTTACGACATTGCCGCTTTCGTCTTCGCCGACAGGCACGTCATCGAGCGGAATGTTGGGGAGACGTGACAGCGCATCATCGAGCGCTGCAATTGCCTCACGCTCTTCCTGCTCTGCGGCAGGCATGGTTTCCTTGATCTCGGAGACTTCGGCCTTGAGCTTTTCAGCCAGGTCAAGGTTCTTCTGCGCCATCGCCGCGCCGATTTCCTTGGAGGCGGCGTTGCGGCGGGACTGCATGTCCTGAAGCTTCTGGATTATATTGCGGCGGCGTTCATCCATCGCCACGAGTTCGGCCGCCATCGGCCCGGCGCCACGCTTTGCAAGCGCTTCGTCGAGAGCCTTTTCGTTTTCACGAATCCATTTGATATCAAGCATAGTCCCTAGCCTTCAACGCGAGATGCCGCGCGCATCAGGCCAGGAAAATCCTTTAAGCCTTATCGGTCTCGGCGACTTCCGAGGACGATTCTGCAGTCTCAGAATCCTCACGTCGTTTGCGCTCGACGAGTCGCGCGGCATAGATGGAAATCTCGTAGAGAAGGATGGTCGGTATAGCAAGGCCGATCTGAGACATCGGATCGGGCGGCGTCAGGATTGCCGCAACGATGAATGCTATGACGATCGCATACTTGCGCTTTTCCCTCAGCCAGCTGCTTGTCAGAAGGCCGACGCGGGCAAGCAACGTCGTTATCACCGGCAACTGGAAAACCAGACCGAAGGACAGGACCAGCGTCATGATGAGGCTGAGATATTCCGAGACGCGCGGCAGAAGCGAGATCGCCACGTCACCATCGCCGCCCGCCTGCTGCATGGCGAGGAAGAACCACATCACCATGGGCGTGAAGAAGAAATAGACCAGCGCGCCGCCCATCAGAAACAGGATCGGCGAAGCGATCAGGAACGGCAGGAAAGCCGAACGTTCGTTCTTGTAAAGGCCAGGCGCAACAAACTTGTAGATCTGCGATGCGATTACCGGAAAGGCGATCACCAGCGCGCCGAACATCGCCACCTTCACCTGGGTGAAGAAGAATTCCTGTGGCGCGGTATAGATGAGTTCGGACTTGCTGAGGTCCAGCCCCGCCCAGACGACGGCCCATTTGTAGGGCACGACAAGCAGGTTGAACAACTGCTTGGCAAAGAAGAAACAACCGACAAAGGCGACGAAGAACGCACCGATCGCCCACATCAGGCGGGTACGCAGCTCCATCAGATGTTCGATAAGCGGCTGCGGCTTGTCCTCGTAGTCGCTCATGCTTCGTCCTTCGGCGTATCAGTCTTTTTGGCCACGCGCTTGCGGGCGGGCGCCTTGTTAACCGGAGCTTCAGCGGCAACGGATGCGATCTCGACGACCTTTTTTGGAGCGGCCTTGGCCCGCTTCGGCTTTTCGACTGCAGGAGCGGCTTCGGCCACCGTCTTGCTGGCAACAGCGGAGGTCTTGGCCGGCTTGCTGCGCACCTTGGTTTCCCCCTCGGCTTTCACCGGAGTCTTGCGCGGCGCGCGGGGCTTTGAGGCCGACGCTTCGACCTTGGCCGTCGCAGCGGCGACAGTCTTCGTATCGGAGACCTTGTTATCGGCAACTGCCGGCGACTGCGTTACCGGTGCAGCCGCGACAGCCGGGGGCTTTGCTGCAGCAGCAGGCTCGACACTCGCAGGAACCTCCGGAGCGGCAGAAACAGGCTCCGCATTTTCGATCGCCTGCTGCGCCTCGGCATCTGCCGGTGAAAGATCCGTCGTATTGTCTGCAAGAGGGTTCGGAACGTGGGTCGCCTTTTGCAGGTCGGCCTTGATATCCTCTCCCATCTGCCTCAGCGGATTGATCGCATCCCGCAGGGCATTGGTCGGATTGAGCTTCTGCGCATCCGAAATCGTCTTGCGGACATCATCCATATCCGCTTCGCGCAGCGCTTCATCGAACTGCGCGCGAAAATCCCCGGCCATCTTGCGAAAGTTGGCCGTCATCTTGCCGAACGCGCGGATCATTGGTGGCAGGTCCTTCGGACCAACCACGACGATGAGTACGACCGCAATGACGAGCAGTTCGGTCCAACCGATATCTAACATGCAACGAAGCTCCTGAAGCCCCCTGCCCGTTCATTAAGAGCGGGTGGTTTCCTTCGCCTCGTCAGCCTTATGGTCGACGGTCTTCGCAGTGGTCGTTTCCGGAGCGTCTTCGTCAGTCATGCCCTTCTTGAAGCTCTTGATACCCTTTGCGACGTCGCCCATCAGTTCCGGAATCTTACCACGCCCGAACAAGACGAGCACGATGACCAGAACGATCAGCCAATGCCACACACTGAAAGAACCCATTAGTCCAACTCCAATTCGAATTAGTCCTCGATGTAAGCGTTTTGTAGTGCTTTTTCAAACACCAAAATTGCATGATACATCTGTAATCACGCGCTCGTTAGCGCCAAACGGGTTGGATTGATCGCTCCTACACGTTCCGCGATAGATTATAGACCTAATCGTCGGAAGCACCACCGGGGCTGAGCAAACCCAGTTCCTCGAGATCGAACTGGGTAATGGGATCTTCTTCATCCGACAGATCCGTGTCCGCCCCCGGCATCGGAATATGGAAACTAGGCGGAATGCGGCCGCTCAGAAGGCCCGCGCCCTTCAACTCTTCCAGCCCCGGAAGATCGCGCAGTTCCTCGATGCCGAAATGATCCAGGAAATCGGTAGTCGTGCCGAGCGTGACCGGACGCCCCGGCGATCGCCTGCGGCCACGAAACCGAACCCAACCTGCTTCCATCAACACATCGAGTGTGCCCTTAGATGTCTGAACGCCGCGAATATCCTCGATCTCGGCACGGGTTACAGGCTGGTGATAGGCGATAATTGCCAGAACCTCGAGTGCTGCGCGCGACAATTTCCTGACCTCGTTATCGTCCTTTCGGATAACGAAGGAGAGATCGGGGGCCGTGCGGAAGGCCCAACTGTCTGCCATGCGCACGAGATTCACACCTCGGCCCGCATAGTTTTCGGCAAGCCGCGACAGCAGCGCGGCGATATCCGTTCCCCGAGGCAGCCTGTCGACCAGAAAACTTTCGGGAACGGGTTCCGCCGAGGCGAAGATCAGTGCCTCGGCGATGCGCTCGGCTTCAAGGTCGGAAAATGGCGCATCCTGTCCATCATCCGCATCACGACCAGAATCCATGTTCGCCTTCATCTCGTCGGTAACGGCTGTCATTCGCCGCCTCCCTGCACCTGGCCGGCACGCGAACGATTGCCACCGCGAAGGTAGATCGGCTGGAAGGCGCCGTCCTGGCGGATCTCAAGCTTGCCCTCGCGCACCAGTTCCAGCGAGGCCGCAAAGGCACTGGCGGTCGCCGTCACCCGATCCTCCGGCGGCAGATAGGGAAGCAGATCGGTCTGCAATGCCGTCCAGTCGGCTATCTCGCCCAGCATGCGCGTCAGCAACTCGCGGGCATCGACCAGCGACCAGACCTTGCGCCTTTCGATCGTGACCTGGGTAATCGCCGTGCGCTGCCGCAGATTGGCGTAGGCGGACAGAAGATCGTAGAGACTGGCATCGTAGGCGGACTGCACATGATGCGGGATATGCTCCGGTGCGCCGCGGGCAAAGACGTCACGGCCCAGCCGGTTCCGATTGACGAGCTGACTTGCCGCTTCACGCATCGCCTCGAGACGACGAAGACGAAAGGCGAGCGTCGCGGCCATTTCCTCGCCGGTCGGGCCATCGTCGACCTTCACCTGCTGGGGAATGAGCAGCCGCGACTTCAGGTAGGCAAGCCAGGCCGCCATGACCAGATAGTCGGCGGCCAGTTCGATACGTACACGCCGCGCGCTGTCGACGAAAAGAAGATATTGTTCCGCAAGCGCCAGAACGGAAATGCGGGAGAGATCAACCTTCTGGCTGCGGGCAAGATGCAGAAGCAGATCGAGCGGACCTTCGAAACCGGCGACGTCGATGACAAGTGCCGGATCGTCGGCAGCACGCTCGGAAACGTCCTGCCAGAGCTTGTCCATAGGAATGGCGCCCTGCCCCGAATTCACCGCCAAACCAGTTCACCTCTCTCGTTCGGCAGTCCGGCCTCCTCAGGCAACCGCCACCATCTCATGGAATTCGGCACGCAGTGCCTGTTCGTCGGATGCATCCGGCGCTGCAAAGCCGCGCTCGACCGCCTCGGCGCGCTGCAAGGCCTTGCCCGACAGAGGCACCACTTCCCTTACCACCGCCTTCATTTCGTCCATGAGACCATTGCAATGCAAGACTATATCGCAACCTCCCCCCATGATTCGTGCGGCACGTTCGCCGATCGTCCCCTTGAGAGCGTTCATCGAGGTATCGTCGGAGACCAGCAGGCCATCGAAACCGATATGGCCGCGAATAACCTCGTCGATCACGACGGGCGAAATCGTCGCCGGATCACGATCGTCATAGGCTGTGAAGACGATATGCGCACTCATCGCCATCAACTCATCCTTCATCGCGACGAAGGGCACGAAATCATGTGCCTCAAGCTCGGCACGCGAGGCGGTGACCACCGGCAGTTCGTGATGCGAATCGGCCATGCCGCGGCCATGACCCGGAATGTGTTTCATGATCGGCAGCATGCCGCCGGCCTTCAGGCCCTCCGCTGCGGCCTTGCCCATACCAGCGACGGCCTTCGGATCAAACCCATAGGCGCGGTCGCCGATGACATTGCTTGCACCTTCGACCGGCACGTCGAGGACAGGAAGGCAATCGACGGTCACACCGAGCTTCATGAGGTCGAATGCGTGCAGGCGCGACATCAGCCAGGCGGCGCGCAGACCCTTCTGCTTGTCCTGCCGGTATGTTTCACCCAGGGCGGCAGCTGAGGGATAACGTTCAATCATCGGCGGACGAATGCGCTGAACGCGGCCGCCCTCCTGGTCGATCAGAACCGGCGCATCGGGCCGTCCGACTGCATCGCGCATCGAAGCCACGAGATCGGTAATCTGAGGAAGTTCAATGCAATTGCGGGCAAAGAGAATGAAGCCCCAGGGGCGTTCATCACGATAGAGCGAGATTTCGTCGGCAGTCAGCGTTCCGCCACTGGCGCCGAGGATCATGGATTTCGAAACACTCATGTCAAATTACCCGATGTGATGATGACTCAACGAAAAACGGGGCGCCGAGCGCCCCGTCTGTTTCGGCTTGATTTCGATTACCGTGCGACGAGGCAGCTGCCGCCCGCTGCACGATATTTTTCGCACAGAGCCACAGCCTGGTCCTTGCTTCCGGCCGGGATACGGACGCGGTAGAAAGTGCCCTTGCCGGCGATTTCGGCGGCCTTGATATCGACGCCGCGTCCGCCGATCACGCTGCCGAACTTGTTCGACAGGCTCTGATAGGACTTCTGCGCATCCGCCTCGGAAGGCAGCGAGGCGATCTGGATCACGTAACCACCATTGCCGAGCGAAGCGACCTGCGTGTTCTGAGTTGCAGGTGCGGCTGCCGGAGCAGCAGCAGGTGCTGCCGGGCGAACATTGCCCTGATCGCTGACACTGGCGACGACATTGGCCGGCTGTGCCGATGGGCGGGTGGCCGGAACCGGAGCACGAGCGGCGGCCGGATCGGCAAGCTGCTCGATCGCAGCCGGAGCCTGG
>DLSX01000219.1 GCA_002500765.1 Neorhizobium sp. UBA7851 | reverse complement strand
TGCTGCTGGCCGCCGGAAAGATGCCCTGGCCGGTGGTCGGTGCGGTCCGCCATGCCGAGGCGGCCAAGCAAGGCAGCTGCTCTTTCGCGGCGCTGGCTGCGGTCGCGGCCCGCATAAACGGCCGGGATCTCGACATTGGACAAAGCCGAAATCTCGTCGAGAAGATGATAGCGCTGGAAGATGAAGCCGAAATGTTCGCGCCTCAGCGCGGAGCGATCGTCATTGTCGAGCGCCGATGTCTCGCGGCCGGAAATCGAATAGGTTCCGGATGTCGGTCGGTCGAGGAGGCCCAGAATGTTCATCAGGGTCGACTTGCCCGAGCCGGAAGCGCCGATAATGGCGACCATCTCGCCGCGTTCGATGTTCAGGTCGACATCTTGCAGGACGGTAATCGTGCCGTCGCCGGACGCATAATCGCGGCGCAGGCCGTTCAGAGAAATCAATGGTTCGGTCATGGCTGCTTCTCCGCTCAGAACATCGGCGGCGGGCCGCCCCGACGACCGCCGCCGGATGACGACGAGGTGGCGGAGCCTTCACCGATGACGATGCGCTCGCCTTCCTGCAGCCCGGATCTCACTTCGGCGGTTATCTTGTTGTTGAGGCCGATCTCGACTTTTCGGCTTTCTATCCTGCCATCCTTCTCGACACGCACCAGGGATGGGCCGGTCGCCGCGGTTTCCGGCAGCGCCGAGGAGGGAATGGTGAGCACGTCGGAGGCCGAGCCGAGGATGATGTTGACCTCGGCGGACATGTAGGTGCGGAAGCGGCCGTCATCATTGGGAACGTCGAAGACGCCGATATAATAGATGGCCGAGGACGAACTCGACGAAGAGGAGGACGACGAACCGGAGCTCGAGGTGGCGACGCTGCTATCGTCGACGATCGATTCAGGCGCCGGTTCGATGGCCGCAAGTGTCGCGTCGTAGGACTTCGCCCTGTCGCCGATGACGTTGAAGCGGACCTTCTGCCCGGCCTTGACGCGGGTAATATCGGCCTCCGAAATCTCGGCCCGGACGGTCATGCGGGTCAGGTCGCCGAGCGCGACGATGGTCGGCGCCGACTGCGTGGCGTTGACGGTGCGGCCTTCCTGGTTGACGATCGCCAGAACCGTACCGTCCATCGGAGCACTGATGCGGGTGTAACCGACATCGGCCTGCGCCGTTTCGACCGCAACTTCCGCTTCGGTGATCTGCGCATCCAGGGCTTCAATCTGGGCGGTGACCACCTTCACCTCGGCTTCGGCAGACTGGAGATCGGCGCGAGAGCCTGCCTGCTTTTCGTAGATCGCCTGCTGGCGCTGGAGCGTCAGGTTTGCGTTTTCCAGCTCGGCTACGCGTTCGTTGCGTTGTGCCTGGACGTTGGCGAGCGCCGCCTTAGCGGTTTTCAGCGCATTGTCCTGGGTGGTGGAATCGATCAGCGCGATCAGGTCGCCTGCCTTCACCATGTCGCCGACCGAAACCTTGAGCGAGGTAATGCGGCCGGAGGCCTGAGAGCCGACCGCAACCAGCCGGGACGGTTTCAGCGTGCCGGTGGCAAGCACCGTGGATTCCAGATTGCCGCGTGTCACGGGGGTCGTCAATGTTGCCGGGGTGGAGGCCGAAGACGACAGCGTGAAGGCGGTGCCGCCGCCGATCAGGGCAAGGGCGATAAGGAGCGGCGGGAGTGCCGTCTTGAGGCGCATATCTGATACTCAATATTTATGAAACCGATGAGTACCGATATTGTTTGGCACGTGTGTTGTGTCAATGCGGCGAACATTAAATGATGGTTAGACTCGGGTTTGGGCGGCCTTTATGAGCCGCTGTCTGCAGTCCCGGTTCCCTAAACATGACGTCTGCCTATTATCAAAATCGCGTTAGATCGGCAAAAAAATACGGCCGGTTTTTCCGAGGCCCGTGCCGATGTGCCGTTTACCGGTGCGGTCGGGGCGGAGATTTGAAGAGCCATCTAATATTTTGATTTTTATATGATTTACCATACGGTCGATTGCGCCTTGGTTGATGGCGCGCGCCTCGAATAAGGACCAGTTTCGCCATTTCCGCCTCATATGCGGCACGACTTGGCGCGTCGGTCGTTCAAGCGGTATGATGTTCAAAACAGACTTGCGAAAATTTATATACGTATTAGTTTGTATGTAAATTTTCTCCCCCTTTCCGTTGGAGTTCTTCAATGCAAAAGACGCCGCTGCGCGCTCTCGCACTTTTGTCCGGTCTCGCATTCCTGGCCGGTTGCCAGCAGGAGCAGCAGGGACAAGCCCAGCAGGCGCCGCCACCCAGCCCGGTCGGCGTGATGACGATTGCCGCCGAAGCGCTGCCGATCATCAACGAACTGCCGGGCCGTATTTCGCCGACGCGGCTTGCCGAGGTTCGTCCGCGTGTCGCCGGCATCGTCGTCGAGCAGGTGTTCGAACAGGGGTCTCACGTCAACCGGGGCGATGTTCTCTACCGGATCGATCCGGCGCCGTTCCAGGTCCAGGTCGACAGCGCCAAGGCAACCGTGGCGCGCGCCCAGGCGGCGCAGCTCCAGGCGCGTCAGACCTCCGATCGCCAGCAGCAGCTGCGTCGTTCCAATGTCGCTTCCCAGCAGGAATTCGACAACGCGATTTCTCTGCTGGCGCAGGCTGATGCCGAAGTCGCTGTTGCCGAAGCCGGTCTGGCGGAGGCAAATCTCAATCTGCAATATTCGCAGGTTACCGCGCCGATCAGCGGCCGTATCGGCCGTGCGCTGATTACCGAAGGTGCGCTTGTCAGCGCCAACAGCACCGAGAACCTTGCGACCATCCAGCAGCTCGATCCGATCTATGCCGACTTTACTCAGCCGGCGGCTGATCTGATCCGCCTGCGCAAGGCGCTGGAAGACGGTCAACTGATGACTGGCGAAAACGAGGCGGAAGTGAAGCTGCTGCTCGATGACGGCACGCCTTACGCCCAGTCGGGTCGCCTGCTGTTTTCCGAAGCCGCCGTCGACGAGACGACCGGCCAGGTGACGTTGCGTGGCGAATTCCCCAATCCGGACGGCGATCTGCTGCCAGGCATGTATGTCCGCGTGCAGATCCAGCAGGGTGTCGAGAAGCAGGCCTTTGCCGTTCCGCAGCAGGCTGTTCAGCGCGATCCGGGCGGTCAGGCAAGCGTGCTTGTCGTCGGCGAAGACAACAAGGTCGAGCAGCGCCGCGTCAACGTCGGCCGTGCGCTGGGCGACCGCTGGGTCATCTCTCAAGGGTTGAAGGCCGGTGACAAGGTGGTCGCCGACGGTTTCCAGAAGACCGCGCCGGGCGCCACCGTCAATCCGCAACCGTGGAGCCCGGAAAAGCCGGCAACCGAAGCGGCTGGCGATTCCTCCCCGGCAGCCCCGCCGGCGGAACAGAAGTAAGGATCCGGTCGTATGGCAAGTTTCTTCATCGATCGGCCGATCTTTGCGTGGGTCATCGCGATCTTCATCATGCTTGCGGGCGTGCTCGCGATCCCGATGCTGCCGATCGCACAGTATCCCAACGTCGCGCCGCCGCAAATTTCGATCTCCACCAGCTATCCCGGTGCTTCTCCGGAAAACATCTATCAGAGCGTCACGCGTCCGATCGAGGACGAACTGAACGGCGTTCCGGGACTGATCTATTTCGAGTCCACGTCTGAATCATCCGGCCGCATCTCGATCAACGTCACCTTCGCGCCCGGCGTCAATATCGGCGAGGCGCAGGTCGAAGTGCAGAACCGCATCGCGCGTGCCGAGCCGCGTCTGCCGCAAGCCGTTACCTCGCAGGGTATCCGCGTCGAGCGTGCCGGCACCTCGTTCCTCATGGTCGTTTCGTTGACCTCGACGGACGGCAATACCGACGCGATCGGTCTCGGCGACTACCTGCAGCGTAACGTCATCGGCGAAATCCGCCGTGTCGACGGCGTCGGCAGCGCCCAGCTGTTCGCCACCCAGCGCTCCATGCGTATCTGGATGGATCCCGACAAGATGGTCGGCCTGAGCCTGACCTCCTCCGATATCGTCAGCGCGATCTCGGCGCAGAACGCCCAGGTTGCAGGCGGACGCATCGGTGCGACACCGAACCCGATCGGTCAGCAGATCTCGGCGACCGTCAATGTTCAGGGACAGCTGACCTCGCCGGAACAGTTCGGTGCGATCGTATTGCGTGCCAATCCCGATGGTTCGTCCGTGCGTCTTCGCGACGTTGCGCGCGTCGAAGTCGGCGGCGAAAGCTACAACTTTTCCAGCCGACTGAACGGTCAGCCTAGCGCGGCCATCGGTATCCAGCTTTCGCCGACCGGCAATGCGCTGGCAACGTCGGAAGGCGTCAAGGCGGTGATGGAGGAACTGGCCCAGTATTTCCCGGCCGGTGTCCAGTATGAAGTTCCCTATGACACGAGCCCCTTCGTTGCCGTGTCTATCGAAAAGGTCATCAGCACGCTGGTCGAGGCGATGATCCTCGTCTTCTTGGTGATGTTCATCTTCCTGCAGAACATCCGTTACACCGTCATTCCGGCGCTCGTCGTTCCGGTCGCGCTGCTCGGTACCTGCGCCATCATGTATGTCTCCGGATTCTCGATCAACGTGTTGACGATGTTCGCGATGGTTCTGGCGATCGGTATTCTCGTCGACGATGCGATCGTCGTCGTGGAAAACGTCGAACGCATCATGGCGGAGGAAAAGCTGTCGCCGAAGGACGCGACGCGCAAGGCGATGGGCCAGATTTCGGGCGCCATCATCGGCATCACGCTGGTGCTGACGGCCGTGTTCGTTCCGATGGCCTTCTTCCCCGGCGCGGTCGGCATCATCTATCAGCAGTTCTCGCTGACCATGGTCGTGTCGATCCTGTTCTCGGGTTTCCTCGCTCTGTCGCTGACGCCCGCGCTTTGCGCATCGTTCCTCAAGCCGATCAAGGAAGGCCACCACGAAAAGAAGGGCTTTTTCGGCTTCTTTAATCGTGGGTTCAACAAGGCGTCGCACGGCTATTCCAGCACGGTAGGCGGGATCATCAAGCGGTCTGGCCGCTTCATGATCATCTATCTTGCGCTCGTTGCCGGTCTCGGCTGGGCCTATATCCAGTTGCCGACCTCGTTCCTGCCGAACGAAGACCAGGGTTTTCTGATCGTCGACGTCCAGGCGCCGGCGGAAGCCAGTACAGATCGTACGGTCGAGGTCATCTCGCAGATCGAGAAGATCGCCATGGCGGAAAAGGCGGTCGACCGCATCATCGCCATCAACGGCTTCTCCTTCTCGGGCTCGGGCCAGAACGCCGGTCTCGCCTTCATTACACTGAAGGACTGGAGCGAACGCGGACCGGAAGATTCCGCCAATGCGCTGGCCCAGCGAATCAACGGCCAGATCTTCGGCATTCGGGATGCCATCGCGTTCTCGCTGTCGCCACCGCCCATCCAGGGTCTCGGCAACTCGTCCGGCTTCACCTTCCGTCTGCAGGACCGTGCGGGCGTCGGGCAGACGGCGCTTGCCGCTGCGCGTGACCAGCTGATGGCCGAGGCCCGCAAGAGCCCGATCCTTGCCGGACTGCGCATCGAAGGCATGCCGGATGCGGCTCAGGTGAACCTGCTGATCGATCGCGAAAAGGCCAACACGTTCGGCGTGACCTTCAGCGACATCAACTCGACGATCACCGCCAATCTCGGCTCGACCTATGTCAACGACTTCCCGAATGCGGGACGCATGCAGCGCGTGACGGTTCAGGCGGACGGCAATCAGCGAATGCAGACGGCCGATCTCCTGAAGCTCAACGTACGTAATGCCAGCGGCGGCATGGTGCCAATGTCGTCCTTCGCGACGGTCGACTGGATGCGCGGTCCGTCTCAGGTAGTCGGCTATAACGGCTATCCGTCGATCCGTATCGCCGGTCAGGCCGGTCCGGGCTACTCTTCGGGTGATGCGATTGCGGAAATGCAGCGCCTCGCCGGACAGTTGCCGAGTGGGTTCGGTTATGAGTGGACCGGCCAGTCGCTGCAGGAAATCCAGTCGGGCAGCCAGGCGCCGGCGCTTATCGCGCTGTCGATCCTGTTCGTCTTCCTGCTTCTGGCGGCGCTCTACGAAAGCTGGTCCATCCCCCTTTCGGTCATGCTCGTGGTTCCGCTCGGGGTAATCGGCTGCGTGGCTGCGGTGATGATCCGCGACATGCCGAATGACGTGTACTTCCTCGTCGGCCTGATTACGATCGTCGGTCTTTCGGCCAAGAACGCCATCCTGATCATCGAGTTCGCCAAGGACCTGCGGGCGGAGGGCCGCACGACCTATGAGGCCACCGTGGAAGCCGCACATCTTCGCTTCCGTCCGATCTTGATGACGTCGATGGCCTTCACGCTCGGCGTGGTACCGATGGCGATTGCCACGGGCGCCAGCGCCGCCAGCCAGAACGCCATCGGTACCGGTGTTCTCGGCGGCATGATCGCCGCGACCGTGCTTGCGATCTTCTTCGTTCCAGCCTTCTTCGTGTTCATCATGAGGCTGTTCAGCAAGAGCGCCCGTGCCGAGCCGATGGACGGCAGGTACGAAGCCAAGAACGGCTCCGGACATTAAACAAATCCCCCGCAGCCTTTCGAGGCTGCGGGGAACGACTACGCTGGCCCGAACGTGCGAAATATCCGGGCCAGGTGAAAGGAGGAGGAATGAGACGGACAAAGGCGGAGGCGGCCGAAACGCGCTGCTCGATCCTTGCCGCGGCCGAAAAGCTTTTCTTCGAGAAGGGTGTGGCCAACAGCGCGCTAGACGATATTGCCGCCGCAGCAGGTGTGACGCGAGGAGCGATCTACTGGCACTTTGCAAGCAAGAGCGAGATCTTTCTGGAGCTCTATAACGCAGCGCAGCTTCCGCGGGTCAATATAGCCGATATCGAGGCGCCCAATGACGACGGGCGTGATCCTCTGTCCCTCGTTGAGAAGATGGCGTGCGACTGGCTGGACATACTCGCTACCGATCGCCACCGACAGCGGCTGTTGTCGATCCTGATCCGGACCAATTTCACCGAAGAGTTCCAGCCGGTCATGGACGAACTCGACAAGCTCGACCAGGAACATACACTTTATCTGGAAAGCATTCTGGAGCGGGCCGCAAACGACAACCGCCTCGCGTCCGCGTGGACGCCGCGCTCCGCCAGCCGGACGTTTAAATGGCTGATGAAGGGCATCTGCTGGGACTGGCTGCTCTATGGCCAGAAATTCGATCTCAGCAGGGATGGCAGTGACAAGGTCAAGCGACTGCTGGCGAGCTTTGGCAGCAATCCGGCTTAGGAAACGGATGCGCCCGGCAGATTAAATACCGCGGTGTCGTGCAGACCCAAAACCGATTCGCAAATCTGCCGGCATCGGTCTAGTGCCAGCGCGGTCCTGTTCCCCGACCGCTCAGCAGCCAGCTGACGCTGACCTGCAATATGCCGGCCATCATGTCGATGCGGTTGGAGCGCGGCTCGGCGCGATCGTTTTCCCAGTTCGCCCATGTGCCGGGTTCGACACCCAGGATATCGGCGGCCTCATCGACGGAAATGTTGCGGGCGTCACGGGCAAGCGAGATGCGTCCGCCCAGCGTGTCGTCGATGCCATAGGCCGGTTGCAGCTTCCGGTTACTCATACTGTGTCCCCTGATTGGTCGTCTGGCCGCCTGACATGCAGACGGCCAGTTTCGGGCAAATTCAGCCTTCTTCGCCGACCCAGGCTTTGATCTGGTCCGGGTGATCCGCGATGTATTTCCTCACGGCCTCGTCGTAGGAAGTCTCCTGCGCGTTGAACATTGCAGCCTCGAGATCGGCAAGCGGCAGCTTCATGCGCGACAGGAAGCCGGCAATTTTCGGGTTTTCGTCCTTGAACCCCTTGGTGGCGATGATGTTGACGACTTCGGCATCACCGAGAGACTTCTTGGGGTCTTCGAGATAACGCAGCTTGTGCTTGCCGAACATCCAGTGGGGGCTCCACGAGGTGGCGACGAACCATTTTTCGCCGCGATAGGCGCGGTCGACCGTGGTCAGCATGCCGGCTTCACTGGAAATCTGCAGCTTGTAGTCGTCAAGCCCGTAATCCTTGACAGCCTGCTGCGAAAGCCGCGTCAGGCCAGCGCCTGGATCAATGCCCTGAATGGTTTTCGCAAGCTTTTCCTGAACCTCGGGCTTCTTGAGGTCCTCGATCGTGGCGATCTCGCTTTCCGGGATATAGGTCGGGACTACCCAGCCGAGCTTGGCGCCATCGTAAACCGTGCCGAGCGTCTCGACGCGGTTCTTCACCTTGTCGAAATAGTCCGCATGCGTTGCCGGCATCCAGTTCATCATCATCAAGTCGACATCGCCGCGGCTGACGCCCTGATAAAGCGGTGCCACATCCGTCTGCACCAGCTCGACCTTGCCGCCGAGTTCATCGGTGATCACTTTGGCGGCGAGCTTGGTGACGAATTCGGCGTCGGACCACGCCGACCAGCCGATCTTCACCGGCTTGACGTCCTGCGCCATGGTGGGCAGGGCGGAACCGGCAACCAGGGCGGCTGCGAGGCCGAGTGTTGCACCAAGCGTGGCGCGGCGGGTGGTGCCGGATGTGAAAATGTTCTTCAACATGGGATCTCCTTTGATGGGAGTTTAAGTGATCGCGGGTTCAGCACCCGCATGAAAGGCACGGGGATTGGTTCAGGCGTTTGCCGTCGCCAGTTCCTCGCGCTCTTGTCTTTTGAAAAGCACGGACCAGAAGGCGGCGCGCGGCTTTCCAAGGCTCTGGGTGATACGGTCGAGGATGACCGCCAGAATGACGACGGCAAGGCCGCCTTCGAAACCGGTGCCGACGTCGAGGCGCTGGATACCGGTCAGAACTGTGTTGCCGATACCGCCGGCGCCGATCATCGAGGCAATCACCACCATCGACAGCGACAGCATGATCGTCTGGTTGATGCCGGCCATGATCGACGGCATGGCGTTGGGCAGCTGCACCTTGAAAAGAAGCTGTGTCGAGGTGCAGCCGAAGGCATTGCCGGCCTCGATGAACTCGCTGTGGACCTGGCGGATGCCGAGATTGGTGAGACGCACCACCGGCGGCATGGCGAAAATGACGGTGGCGATCGCACCCGGTACTGCGCCGAGACCGAAGAACATGGCGGCCGGGATCAGGTAGACGAAGGCCGGCATGGTCTGCATCAGGTCGAGGATCGGGCGCACGACGGCAGCAACCGAATCACGGCGCGCCATGGCGATGCCGAGCGGCAGGCCGATGAGGATCGCCATCAGCGTCGAGGCGATGACCAGCGCCAGCGTTTCCATCATAGGAGCCCACAAGCCCATATGGCTGACCAGCCACAGGGCAACACCGGTGAGCACGCCAAAGCCGAAGCTGACGCGCCAGAGCGACAGAGCGACGAAAATGGCGATGCCGACCGGCATGGGGATGGAAAGAAGGATGTTCTGGATGCCGGTCGTCACGAAGCCGATCATGGCTGCGATGAAATCCAGAGCGGGCGAAAAGTTGTCGAGGACGTAATTGACGGCTGTATCGACGCCGTCACCAATATCGAAATTCATGTCTGTCTCCGGTTATGGGCCGGTTAAAGGAAGAGGCGACGTTGCAGCGCGATCAGGATGCGCGGTCGAGCGTTTCGAGCAGCATCGATTTGCTGATGGAGCCGAGATAACGCTTGTTGTCGTCGATAACGGGCACGGGCCATGGGCTGGCTGCCACCTTGCCTAGCACGTTCGACAACGGCTCGTCGGCCGCGATCGGCTCGATCTCGGCAAGGAAGGCACCGCGATAGGGGTCGGCTGCCTTGGCGCGCATCTTTTCCACCAGCGAAGACTGGCTGACGACACCGTGATAGGTCTTGTCGCGGCCGAGAATGATCGCGTATTCGCGGTCAAAGTTCTTCATCCGCTCGAGCGCTGCCGCAGCGGTCGTGCCCTGACGTTCGATGATGGTGATCTGCGTCTTGCGGGCCACGTCACCAGCCTTGAAGACTTGGCTCACATCGACATTGCGGAAGAACGAGCGGACATAGTCATTGGCCGGGCTCATGACGATTTCGTCCGGGGTACCCACCTGCACGACATTGCCGTTCTGCATGATGCAGATGCGGTCGCCGATGCGCATGGCCTCGTCGAGGTCGTGGCTGACGAAGACGATCGTGCGGCTGTGTTCGGACTGCAGGCGTACAAGCTCGTCCTGCATTTCCGTGCGGATCAGCGGGTCGAGCGCCGAAAACGCCTCATCCATCAGAAGTACTGTCGGTTCGCTGGCCAGTGCGCGGGCAAGGCCGACGCGCTGTTTCATGCCGCCGGAAAGCTGGTCCGGCTTGCTGTCGGCGTAACCATCCAGGCCGACGGCCTTCAGCGCCGCCATCGCCTTTTCCTTGCGTTCGGCTTCACCCATTCCTGCCACTTCAAGGCCGAAAGCGGCGTTGTTGAGAACGGTTCGGTTAGGCAAAAGCGCAAACGACTGGAACACCATGCTGATCTCGCGGCGGCGCACGTCGATCAGTTCCTTGCGCGACATCTTTGTGATGTCCTTGCCGTCGATTTCGATGGAACCTGAAGTCGGTTCGATCAGACGGTTCAAGAGGCGAAGAAGGGTTGATTTGCCCGATCCAGACAGGCCCATGATGACGAAGATTTCGCCGGCCTTGATGTCGAATGTGGCATTGTTGACGCCCACCGAACAGCCGGTCTGGGCATGGATTTCTGATTTCGTCTTGCCGGCGCGGACCATTTCCAGGGCCTTTTCAGGCCGCTCGCCGAAAACCTTGTAGACATTGTTGATACTGATCTTGGTCGAAGCCGGCTCAGCCGACGCGTCATTTTCAGTTGTAAAAGCCATACAATCTTGGGCCCGGGCTCGATAGCGCGGGCATTCTCCTTTTGTGATTTCCCGAATGCAGCGCCTGGCAGAGCCGGCGCTAAGGATATCAAGACAACAAAAAGCGGCGAAACAGTATCGCCGCCGCGGATGTGAGTTGCAGCCGATGCGGAAAGCGCATCAGGAAGGCCGCGAGAAACATGTGTTGCGGATCGATCGTGATCTACTGAGCGTAATACGTTCGATCGTCCGGCTACGTGGAGGAAGGTAGGGAGGAGGGGCTAAAATGTCCATAAAAAAACACAATTCTATTGGTCTGCGATCCTTGTGTTGCTCCCTCTTTCTGTCTTGATGCCCTTAAACGGCAGGGGCTCACGCCGGGAGCGCAGCGGGCGAAAAAACAGGATCACGAAGCCGTGAGCGCGCTTCGCCGCCTCTCCTTGCCGCATGACAATGGCGTGCGGGCGAGGCCAGGCGTCGCTCTGTCGCGCTCACGAATAAAGTCATGGATGCTCATTTTGTGAGCAGTTAGTTCGCTTGACACTGTTTTGTGCGCTGCCTACAGAATTGACCATACAAAAAGAGGGGATTTCCGTCCATGACGCATGAATTCAGACTGTCCCGCCGTGCGCTGATCGCTTCGGCTGCGGCCGTTGGCGCAAGCGCCTTTCTTCCTTCCATAGCGCGTGCCGCGCCGCTGAAAGTGGCCGGTATTCACGGTTCGCCGGTCGAAAACGCCTGGAACTCGGTTCTTCATGCAGCCCTGCAGGAAGCGGCCAAGGAAGGCGTGATCGAATATGTGTTCTCCGAAGGGGTTTCGGGTACCGACTATGGCCGCGCGATGCGCGAATATGCCGAACAGGGCCATCAGCTGATCATCGGCGAAGCCTATGCGGTTGAAAGCGAAGCCCGCGAAGTGGCAAACGAATATCCGGAAACCGCCTTCGTGCTCGGCTCGAGCGGCAAGGAAGCCGGCGACAATTTTGGTGTCTTCGGCACCTGGAACCATGACGGCGCCTATCTGGCCGGCATGCTGGCCGGCAAGATGACCAAGAGCAACACGGTCGGTGCCGTCGGCGCCATGCCGATTCCGGAAGTCAACATGCTGATCAACGCCTTCGGCGAAGGTGTGAAGGCCGTCAACCCGGATGCCAAGGTTCTCGTCTCCTTCATCGGTACCTTCTTCGATCCGCCGAAGGCCCGTGAAGCCGGTCTGGCGCAGATCGATGCCGGTGCGGATATCCTGTTCGGCGAGCGTATCGGCACGGCGGACGCCGCCAAGGAGCGCGGCATCAAGGCTGTCGGCTCGCTGATCGACTACACGCCGCGTTATCCGGAGACCGTGTTCGCCAACGCTCTGTGGGGTTTCCGCCCGATCCTCAACGCGGCGATTGCCGACGTTGCGGCCGGCAAGCCGGTCGGCAAGGACTACACGCCTTTCGGTCTTCTGAAGGAAGGCGGCAGCGATATTGCCTTCGTCAAGGGCGTTGCACCGGCCGAAGCGGAAGCTGCAATGGAAGCCAAGCGCGCCGAGATCAAGGCCGGCACGTTCGAAGTGCCGCGCAACATGAACGAGCCGAAGTAAGTCAGAGCTCATGCATGCCGATGCGACAGCACTTGCCGAAGCGATCGGCTGCGGAAAAATGACGGCGCGGCAGGCGATGGAAACATCGCTTGCCGCAGCCGAACAACATGAGGCGCTCGGCGCGATATGTTATCTCAAGGCGGAGCAAGGACTGGCCGCGGCCGATGCCTTCGATGCGCTTCCTGAAGCTCAGGGCAAGTCCATGCCTTTCGGCGGCGTGCCGACACTCGCCAAGGATCTTGGCGGGCCGTTCAGAGGATTTCCGGTTAGCGCCGGATCGAAGTCTCTCCCGAGGCAAGGCGGCGAAGCGGATTCCGACCTTGCTTCCCGTTATCGCAATGCCGGTTTCTGCCTGTTCGGCATCACCACCACACCGGAATTCGGCCTTTCGCTGGCAAGCGAGCCTGCCATTGGCCCGATATCACGCAATCCACTTGATCCATCCTTGACATCTGGCGGATCCTCCGGTGGTGCGGCCGCGGCTGTCGCGGCCGGCATCGTTTCGATTGCGCATGCGACGGATGCCGGTGGTTCGATCCGTGTTCCCGCCGCCTGTTGTGGTCTTGTGGGTCTCAAACCCGGACGCGGCGCGATGGCGGCGGGGCCGCTGTTTGGCAATCATCTCGGCGGGATTGCCAGCGAGCTTGCCGTCTGCCGTTCGGTGCGCGATGCAGAACGGGCGTTTTCCGTTCTGTCCGGGTCTGCGCGCGGGCCTTATCCGCCGGTCGAGCAGGCAGTTGCCAAGGCCGGGACGTTGAGGATCGGGCTTTTGGCGGAGCTTGGATCGGATCTTGCGATCGATCCGGTGCGCGCAGAAGCCGTCGAGGATGCGGCGCGTGTGCTGGAAGCCCAGGGGCATGAGATCGTCTCACTGGCTTGGGATGACATTCGCGCCGTTGTCGAAGCATCAGGCAGGGCGTTTCGCGATGTGATTGCCATCAATCTCGCAAGCCTTGCGAAGCTGCCGGGTATCGATGCATCGCTTTGGGAGCCGATGACGCAGGCGGTTGCCGAGGAAGGCGCGCGCATGAGCGGCGTCGAGGTATGGGATATGGCGCAGGCGATGGTCTATGTCAGCCGCGATCTCCATGCGTTGTTCGACCGTTTCGATTGCCTGCTGACGCCGATGCTTGCCTCTGCGCCGAGGCCGATCGGGTCTTTCCCGAGCGATCACCGCGATGCCGACCTGCATTTTGCCCGCATGAGTTCGTTCGCGCCGCTTGCTGCACTCGCCAACATATCCGGTTTTCCGGCGATAACCCTGCCTTTCGGGGTGGATAGCGCCGGTCTGCCCTTGCCGGTGCAGTTGATTGCTCCTATGGGGCATGAGGCGCTGCTTCTGGCCCTTGCCGCAAGGCTCGAGGGGGAAGAGCGCTGGTCGCACCGTTTCCCAATCACAGGCCTCGACCGATGACGGATACCGTTCTCGACATCAGAAATGTCAGCAAGCGTTTTGGCGACAACCTCGCCAATGACGATATTTCGCTGTNNGGTGCCGGCAAGACGACGCTGATGAGCATTCTTTTCGGTCATTACGTGCCGGATACGGGGTCGGTTTCGGTGATGGGGCAGATGCTGCCGCCGGGAAAACCGCGGGCCGCGATCCGTGCCGGCGTCGGCATGGTGCACCAGCATTTTTCGCTAGCGCTGAACCTGACCGTGCTCGAAAATGTCATGACCGGCACGGAAAGCCTCTGGTCTTTCGGTTCCAATGTTTCGGCCGGACGCAAAAAACTTCTCGGGATTTCCGAGCGCTTCGGGCTGAAGGTCGATCCGGATGCGCGGCTGGGTGATCTTTCGGTCGGTGAGCAGCAGCGGGTGGAAATCCTGAAGGCGCTTTACAACGATGCGCGCATTCTGGTGCTCGACGAGCCGACGGCTGTTCTGACCAAGCTTGAAGCCGAGACGCTGTTTTCGACCTTGAAGGATATGGCGCGGCAGGGGCTTTCGCTGATCTTCATTTCCCACAAGCTGGACGAGGTTATGGCGACCGCCGATCGGATCGTCGTGCTGCGTGGCGGCAGGCAGGTGGCCGAGCGCAGGGTGGGCGATACCAGCAAGGCGGAACTGGCCGAACTGATGGTCGGCCGCAAGGTGGTCCGGCCGGTGCGCGAGGCTTCGACGCCGGGTGAAATCGTGCTGGAAGCTGGAGGCATCACCGTGCGTTCGGGTGGTGTGGACCGGTTGAAGGCGGTGGATTTCCGGCTGAGAGCTGGAGAGGTGCTTGGTATTATCGGCGTTTCCGGCAATGGGCAGGCGGTGCTGGCACAGCTTTTGAGCGGCACGATCGGCCGCAGCGCCGGTGATCTGGTGCTGTTCGGCAAGGGGGTCGGTGACCTGACGGTGGCGGATGCCGTGTCTTCGGGCATCGGCCGCATTCCCGAGGATCGCAACCGCGACGGCGCGATCGGCGAGATGGCGATATGGGAAAATGCCGTGCTGGAACGGTTACCGAAATTTTCGAAGGGCGGTCTGGTCGATCGCAGGGCGGGGATCGCCTTCGCGCAAAAGATCATCGAAGGGTTTGACGTGCGCGGTGGGTCACCCACCGGTCGCATTCGCCTTCTGTCGGGCGGTAACATGCAGAAGCTGATCCTTGGCCGCAACCTGATCGAGCACCCGAAAATCCTGCTTGCGGCCCAGCCGGCGCGCGGACTGGACGAAGGCGCGGTCGCTGCCGTGCATGAGCGTATTCTTCAGGCGCGCAAGGCTGGCACGGCGGTGCTGCTGATTTCCGAGGATCTGGATGAAGTGATGGCGCTGGCCGACCGTATCCAGGCGATCGTCGGCGGAAAACTGTCGCCTTCCGTCAATGCCGAGGATGTCGATGCACAAAAGCTCGGACTGATGATGGCAGGCGAATGGGGAGGTGCTGGCGATGCGGTTTGAGAGGCGCGAACATCGCTCGACGCTGCTGGTGATCGCAACGCCGATCCTTGCCGTCATTGCGGCGCTCGCCATCGCAGGCGTGCTGATCGCCGCTGCCGGTGCGCCGGTCTTCGAGGCCTATTGGAAGATCCTGACCAGCGCCTTCGGCTCGCGGCTTTCGGCGACCGAGACGCTGACGCGTGCTTCGCCGCTGATCCTGACCGGCCTTGCTGCCGCCGTCGCCTTCAGGGCGCGATTGTGGAATATCGGCGGCGAAGGACAGTTCTATCTCGGTGCGATTGCGGCCGCTGCCGCAAGCGCGCATCTGTTTGCCGGCCTGCCGTCGCTGTTGCAGATCCCGCTTCTCTTCATTGTCGGCGCTTTTGCCGGCATGGTTCTGCTGCTTATTCCGCTCTGGCTGCGCCTGCGCTTTTCCGTCGATGAAGTGGTGACGACGCTGCTTCTGAATTTCGTCGCGCTGCTCTTCGTCTCGATGCTGATCGACGGTGTGCTGAAGGATCCGGCGGCATTCGGCTGGCCGCAGTCGGAAGCGGTGGATGCCGCCGCCCGCCTGCCGAAACTGCTCGCCCGTTCACGCCTGCATATCGGGCTTGGCATTGCCGTGGTGATCGCCTTCCTGATCTATTTCGTCCAGACGCGCACGGTTTTCGGCGTGCAGTCGCGCGCTGCGGGTCTCAACCCGTCGGGTGCAGTCTTCGCCGGTGTTCCGCTCGGCCGGACGCTGGTGATCGTCGCGATGATTTCCGGAGGTCTCGCCGGCCTTGCCGGCACGATCGAGGTTCTGGGCGTCAAGGGTTACGTGACGACCGATCTGTCACCCGGTTACGGTTATTCCGGCATCGTCGTCGCCATGCTCGCCAACCTCAATCCGCTCGGTGTCGTGCTGGCGGCGCTGTTTACCGCAACGATGTTCGTCGGCGCCGACGGGATGAGCCGCAGCATGGGCATTCCGACCTATATTGCCGATGTGACGGTGGCGCTGTCGCTGCTGTCCATGCTGGTCGCGGTGTTCTTCACGCAATACAGGATACGCCGATGAGCGCGCTTTTCGACATCCTCGCCTCCGCCGGCCTCTGGGCCGCCGTGCTGCGTATCGCCACGCCGCTGATCCTGGCGACACTCGGCGCGCTGATTTCGGAACGGGCGGGTGTGCTCAACCTCGGCATCGAAGGGATCATGACGTTTGGCGCAATGAGCGGCTGGCTTGCGGTGTTCAACGGTGCGGATCTGTGGGTCGGGCTGCTGGTTGCGGCGCTCGGCGGGGCGATGTTCGGGCTGTTGCACTCGGTGCTGACGGTGACGCTCGGCCTGTCGCAGCACGTCTCCGGCCTCGGCGTGACCCTGTTTGCCTCGAGCTTCGCCTATTACGTCTTCCGGCTGATGGTGCCGGTGGCTGGAACGCCGCCGACGATCGAGCCGTTCCGGCCGCTGGACATTCCGGGGCTTTCCGATCTGCCCTTTTTCGGCCCGGCCTTCTTCACCCAGACCGCGCCGACCTATCTGGCGATCGGGCTCGCCATCGCGCTTGCCTATCTGATCGCTCGTACGCCGGTGGGCCTTGCGATCCGCATGACGGGCGAGAATCCGCATGCGGCCGAAGCGCAAGGACTGAACCCGATGGCGATCCGCTATGGCGCGGTGATTNNATTTTCGGCAGCGCATTGATGGGTGTTGGCGGGGCGTTTTTGACGCTCTCGGCCTTCAACAGTTTCTTCCCGACCATGGTGCAGGGGCGTGGCTGGATCTGCATCGCGCTCGTCGTCTTCGCCTCGTGGAAGCCGGAGCGGGCGCTGCTCGGGGCAATCCTGTTTGCCCTGTTCGACGCCTTCCAGCTGCGGCTGCAGACGGTGTTGAGCGGTGTCGTGCCCTATCAGATTTTCCTGATGATTCCCTATCTGCTGTCGATTGCAGCGCTTGCCGTCATGGCGCGGCGTGCCCGCGTGCCGCAGGCGCTGATGCAGCCCTACCGGCGCGGCGAGCGCTGAGTTTTCAATTCCGAGGAGCCTTTCATGTTCGATCTCATCATCAAGAACGCCAACCTGCCGGACGGCCGCAAGGGCGTGGATATTGCCGTCACCGGCGGCAAGATCGCCGCGATCGAGGCGAATATCGCCGGCGAGGCGCGCGAGGTAATCGACGCGACGAACCGGCTGGTCAGCACCTCTTTCGTCGATCCGCATTTTCATATGGATGCCACGCTGTCGCTCGGCCTGCCGCGGATGAACACGTCCGGTACGCTGCTGGAAGGTATCGCGCTCTGGGGCGAGTTGCGGCCGATGTTGACCAGGGAAGCGCTGGTCGAGCGGGCGCTCGCCTATTGCGATCTCGCCGTTTCTCAAGGGCTTCTGCATATCCGTACCCATGTCGACACGTCCGATCCGCGGCTGGTGACGGCGGAGGCAATGCTGGAAGTGAAGGAGCGCGTTGCACCCTATATCGACCTGCAGACCGTCGCCTTCCCGCAGGATGGATATTATCGCGCGGCCGACGGCGTGAAGTCGCTGGAACGGGCGCTCGACATGGGCGTCGATATCGTCGGCGGCATTCCGCATTTCGAGCGCACCATGCAGGATGGTGCGGCATCGGTGGAAGCGCTTTGCCGCATCGCTGCCGATCGCGGACTTCCGGTCGACATGCATTGCGACGAGACGGATGATCCGATGTCACGGCATATCGAGACGCTCTCGGCCCAGACCGTGCGCTTCGGCCTGCAGGGGCGGGTTGCCGGCTCGCACCTGACCTCGATGCATTCGATGGACAATTATTACGTCTCGAAGCTCATTCCGCTGATGGCGGAAGCTCAGATCAACGTCATCCCGAACCCGCTGATCAACATCATGCTGCAGGGGCGGCACGACACCTATCCGAAGCGTCGCGGCATGACGCGGGTGCGCGAGCTGATGGCGGCGGGCCTCAACGTTTCCTTCGGCCATGACTGCGTGATGGACCCCTGGTACTCGATGGGCTCCGGCGACATGCTGGAAGTCGGCCACATGGCGATCCATGTAGCGCAGATGTCGGGCGTCGAAGACAAGAAGAAGATTTTTGACGCCTTGACCGTCAATTCGGCGAAGACGATGGGATTGGAGAATTATGGCCTGTCGGTCGGCTGCAATGCCGACCTCGTCATGCTGCAGGCGGAAGACGTGATCGAAGCGCTTCGGCTGAAGCCGACGCGGCTTGCCGTAATCCGTCGCGGCAAGGTGATCGCGCGCACCGAGCCGAAGATTTCCCATCTTCAGCTCGATGGGCGGCCGGGTCTGATCGACGCCGGCCTCAACCCGACGGCACGGAATTAAGCGATAACCGGTTCCGCTGACTTCTGCGCTGCTGCCTGGCGGCGCAGGAGCATGCCGAACAGGTCGCGCGGTTCGTCGGGGTCTGCGACCAGATCGAGCTTTTCGTAACAGGTGCTGCCGCGCAGCTTGTCGTAGACGTAACGGAGAGCGGAAAAATCCTCTGTGGCGAAACCCACGCTGTCGAACAGGGTGATCTGGCGGTCCTCATTGCGGCCTGTCGTCCGGCCGGTAATGACCTGCCAGAGTTCGGTAACCGGGTAATCGGGTGCCAGCTGCTGGATCTCGCCTTCGATGCGGGTCTGTGGCGGATATTCGACGAAGATCGAGGAGCGCGTGAGGATATCCCGGTGCAGCTCGGTCTTGCCGGGGCTATCGCCGCCGACGGCATTGATATGGACGCCGGGGCCGATCATGTTGTCGGTGAGGATCGTCGCATTGCGCTTGTCGGCCGTCGCGGTGGTGATGATGTCAGCGCCCTCGACCGCTTCCTCGGCGGTGCGGCAGGCGGTGATGGTGAGGCCGAGATGAGCGAGGTTGCGGCGGCAGCGATCGGTGGCTGTCGGGTCGATGTCGTAGAGGCGCAGGTTTTCGATGCCGAGAAGCGAGCGGAAGGCGAGCGCCTGGAATTCGCTCTGGGCGCCGTTGCCGATCAGCGCCATGGTTCTGGCGCCCTTCGGAGCAAGGTGCTTTGCCGCGACGGCGGACGTGGCCGCAGTGCGCAGCGCCGTCAGGATCGTCATTTCCGACAGAAGCAGCGGATAACCACTTTCGACATCGGAAAGAACACCGAAAGCGGTCACCGTCTGGCGGCCGCTTTTCGTGTTCTTCGGATGACCGTTGACGTATTTGAACGCGTAGAGCTTGCCGTCGCTTGCCGGCATCAGCTCGATGACGCCGTCACGCGAATGGGCAGGGATGCGGGCGACCTTGTCGAACAGTTCCCAACGGGAAAAGTCCTCTTCCACATAGGCGGCAAGTTCCTTCAGGAAGGTCTCGGTGCCGGTTGAAAGCACGAGATCCATCATGTTCTCGACGCTGATGAAAGGGACGATGTTGAGGTTCTGTTCGGCCGGCATCAGTAGCTCCTTGTCGGTCGGTCGAGGACGGTGCGTCCCATGAGGCTTGCGGTGAGGTCGACGAGTAGCGTCGCGGTGCGGCCGCGCTCGTCGAGGAAGGGGTTGAGTTCGACCAGATCGAGGCTTGTAACGAGGCCGCTGTCATGCAGCATTTCCATGACCAGATGCGCCTCGCGGAAGGTGGCACCGCCCGGAACCGTGGTGCCGACGGCGGGTGCGATCGATGGGTCGAGGAAATCGACATCGAGGCTGACATGCAGCATGCCGTTCGCAGCCTCGACCTTTTCGAGAAACTGGCGGACGAGGACGGCGACGCCGTGTTCGTCGATCGTGCGCATGTCGTGTACCGTCACGGCATTGCGCTTGATCGTCTCGCGCTCGGCCGGGTCGACGCTGCGGATGCCGATCATGCACAGATTGGCGGGATCGACGGCGTGGGAAAGCGGCGGCAGGTAGCCTTCGAAGCCGGATTGACCGGTATAGTAAGCGGCGGGGAGGCCGTGCAGGTTGCCGCTGGTGGTCGAATCGAGCGTATGGAAATCCGTATGCGCGTCGAGCCAGAGAACGAAAAGCGGACGGCCTTTTTCGGCCGCGTGGCGGGCGACACCGGCAATGGTGCCGGCAGAAAGCGCATGATCGCCACCCATGAAAATCGGCATGCCCTTGGCTGCTTCGCGATAGGCGACTTCGGTCAGAAGCTTTGTCCAGGCGGCTATCTGTGGCAGGTTGCGCACGGACGGGTTCGGATGGCGGATATCGGGGAGCTCGCCTATGACCACATTGCCGATATCGGTGACCTCGTGGCCGAGACCTTCGAGCGCACCCGCCAGATCCGCGACGCGCAGCGCGCTCGGGCCCATTTCACAGCCAAGCCGGGAAGCGCCGTCCTGAAGAGGAATACCGATCAGTCTGCAATGCATGAGTCTACTCCGTTTATTTGAAAATGATCATGAGTTCGTGGCGGATTGAATGGATCGAATTGCCAAAATCGATAAAATGGCTTTTCATTTCGGCAGCATGATCTATCAATTTGCGCATGAATGAATTCGACCACAAGCTGGTGACGCTTTTGCGTCACGATGCCCGCCGCAGCATTTCGGATCTAGCGGCCGATCTCGGTACGTCGAGAGCAACCGTGCGGGCGCGGATGGAAAAGCTGGAGCGCAACCGCGACATTCTCGGCTATACGGTGATCCTGAGGGCGGATGCGGTGGAACTGCCGGTGCGCGGCATCATGATGGTGGAGATCGAGGGGCGGGTTGCCGACCGGGTGATCCAGACGCTCGGCGGATTTCCCGAGGTGTCGGAGATCCACACGACCAACGGGCGCTGGGATCTGATCGTCGAACTGGGGACGGCGACGCTTGCGGATTTCGACAATGTGCTGCGCCGCATAAGGCTGGTTCAGGGCATCACCGCCAGCGAGACGAACCTGCTTCTGGCGACACCGCGCAGCACGCGGGCACGGCTCTGAGCATTTTCGCGTCCCGCTCAAGATTCTGCCCGTTGACGGCCACAATCGACGCGCTTAGTCCTCTCACCCTGCAATTTGATTTTCTTCAAGCCGAGACACCCCTCCATGAATTTCATCAGACCGGATATCAGCGCCCGTGCCGCGGCGGCACCTCGCAGCGGCATTGGCGAAATCGTCACCTATGCAAGGGGTCGCGACAACCTGATGCCGCTGTGGATCGGCGAGGGCGATCTGCCGACGCCGGAATTCATCACGAAGACGGCAGCGGATGCGCTGCTCGCGGGTGAGACTTTCTATACCTGGACGCAAGGCATTCCCGAGCTTCGCCAGGCGATCGTCCGCTATTACCAGCGCCATTACGCGACCGATCTTTCCGTCGACAATATCTATGTCACCGGTTCGGGCATGCAATCGATCGTGCTGGCGATCCAGGCAACGGTCTCGGCCGGTGACGAGATCCTCTATTTTTCGCCGTCATGGCCGAATGCCATGCATGCCGCTCTCGTGTCCGAGGTGAAGCCGAAGTCGGTCGAACTGGATTTTATCGACGGTCAGTGGAAGATCGATATCGATCGCCTGGCTTCTGCGATCACACCGAAGAGCAAGGCGCTGTTCATCAACTCGCCGTCGAATCCGACCGGCTGGACCGCGACGAAGGAGGATCTGGCCGCGGTGCTCGATCTTGCCCGCAAGCATGGTCTCTGGATCATCGCCGACGAGATCTATGGTCTCTATTATTTCGATGGCGCCCGCGCTCCGTCCTTCATGGACGTGATGGAAAAGGACGACCGGATCATCTTCGCCCAGTCGTTTTCTAAAAACTGGTGCATGACCGGCTGGCGGGTCGGCTGGATGGTGGCGCCTGCCGAAATCGGCCAGACGCTGACCAACCTCATCCAGTATTCCACGTCCGGCGTGGCGCAGTTCATGCAGAAGGGCGCGATTGCGGCGCTCGATCAAGGCGACGATTTCGTCCGCACCAATATCGAGCGGGCGCGGACTTCGCGTGACATTCTCTGTGATGCGCTGGTGGCGACCAACCGGGTGGAAACCCGCCGCCCACCGGGCGCGCTCTATGCGTTCCTCAAGATCGACGGCGTGACGGATGCGCGTGCGGAAGCGTTCAGGATCGTCGATGCGACCGGTGTCGGGCTTGCGCCCGGCACGGCCTTCGGGCCGGGCGGCGAAGCCTTCATGCGCGCCTGCTATCTGCGCGATCCGAGGCAGATCGAGGACGCGGCCGGGCGACTGAGCGACTATATCCGCGCTCTTTAATGTCGCCTTGCTTCACGAAGCTGCGGAAAACGAACCGCGACGTGGTCGGTAGATCACGGCCAGAACGGCAATCCAGTAGCAGCAGAAGACGATGAGCTGCATCAGGTTGGGGCGGGCGCGATAGCCCGTCATCGACGCGAAGAAGCCACCGGCGGTGGCGCCATCCGATAGCAGGAAATTGGTGTTCCAGAGCGCCCGTGACAGGCGGGGCAGGATATCCAGGTTGATCAGTCCATCGATGCCGGTCATCAACAGGCCGCAGGCGAGGAACAGCAACACGATCTCCGAAATGCGGAAGAAGATACGCCACGAGATCGCCCGGCTGCCGGTCATCAGCAGGGCATAGGTGATGGCGGCAAGCACGAAGCCGGTCACCCCGGCAAGGACACCGGCGAACAGCGAACCCATGACGCCGGCTGACAGAATGCCGTAGATGAATACGACCGTCTCGCTGCCTTCGCGGGCAACGGCGATCAGCGCCAGCAGGAAGACACCCCACCAGTTGCCTGCCGCAACCGCGGTGTTCAGAGAACCTTCGAGTTCACTGCGCATCGAGCGGGCCTGACTGCGCATCCAGAATACCATCTGCAGGATGAGTGCGGTGGCAAGCAGCGCGATTACCGTCTGGTAGATCGTCTGGGTATCGTCTGAAACCGCCTCTCCAAGCCAGAGCAGCAATGCTGCGAGAATCCCTGCAACACCGAGACCCGCAGCGGCGCCACCCCAGAGGAAGCCGCGGGCGCGGCTGGTTTCGATACTTCGGCTGACCAGCCAGGCATCGAGAATGCCGATCACCAGCAGGGCTTCGACGCTTTCGCGCCAGACGACGAAGGCAATAGACGCAAACATGTCAGTCTTCCGAAGGGACCGCGACAAGAACCGCAGGCGGGGCGTCCGGGTGGAAATCGTCGAAGAACGAATATTCACCCGGATCGAGATATTTGATGACGATGAAGGTCGAGACACCCGGCCCGATCACCTTCTCCTTGCTCAGCGGAATGCTTTCGAATTCCGCCGGTGTCTGGCCGTTGTTGATCAGCCGGATCTCGAAGCGGGTTTCGGCCGGGACTTCGAGACGCGACGGTGAAACCTCGCCATCGTTGAAGGTGATGGTGAAACTCGGATCGTCTTCGGCAATCGCTTGTCCCGGGGAGACAATCAAAGAAGCAAAGAGCAGTACCATGGTGAGGCCATGGCACTGTCCTCTGCGGGGGGCAGCCCAGGCCGGAGGATGATCAGTAGCCACCCTTTTTGCCCACGCCGGTGAAGGTGAAGTCATAGCTGGTCTCGAATGGTTCGAACCATTTGGCAACGCCGGTTTCATCATCCACATGGCGGCCGAACATCATGCCGTCGGGCGGTGCGATCTTGAACACGAGCTTGTATTCGCCGGGGCCGTCAAGCTTGACATTATCGCCGTAATGCGGGCCGTCGGAGGCAACCATCGGCATCAGCGGACCTTCCGAGACTTTCGCGCCGCCCTTGGTCAGCACATAGCTGATCGTCAGGTCGGGCACCCAGTCGCCGTTGGCAAAGCCGTTCTTGTTGTCCCGCGTGGCGTGGATATCGGCTTCCAGATGCACGTCGGAGTCGGCGGCCGCGCGCATCATGTGGGCTGGTTCCATCAGGATCGGCTGCAGATAGACTGCCGCCACCTCCATGCCGCCGCCTTCCTGCGGTTCGCCGATCGGATATTCGAGAGCCGCCACCGAACCGGCGGAGAAGAGTGTCGCAGCAGCGAAGGCGGCCGGCAAAAGGGCTGCCTTCAGAAAACTGTTTTCGCGCATAACGGGTCCTTGTTTCGCAGAATTCTGGCGCCAGCATTCATCCGCTGCAATGTGGAGTCAAGTGCGAAAGTTTTTGTCAGGCTGCTGAAATAAATGACAAAATTCAAATACTTTCACTCATTGTCCTGATAAACATGAGAATGGTTGTCCTGATTGGCGGGCGTGCCTGTTCCGGTTTCGATGTGCGACAAATTTACGCTCTATAGTTGCCTTGGCGTCGAAAGATATGAAATGACAGAGATTTACCGTCATCGTGATTTCGCCTCTGCTGCGTCATGCGAGCCATTGCCGCCTGCGGCAGCGGAAGAACTGCCCGAACGTTCGAACTGGCTCGTGGAGCTGGAGGCGTTCTTCGTGCGGACGCGCCCGCATTTCTGGATCATCCAGGGCGTTATGTTTCTTGCATTTCTTCTGGTGCTCGGCCTGCCGCTCCTGTTGCCGGACCCGCCAGCGGAGACGACGCCGCTCTCCAACGGAACTTTGGCGCTGCAATATCTGCTCTGGGGCATCTGGTTTCCGCTGGTCTTCCTGTCCGTCATCGTCTTCGGGCGGATCTGGTGCGGTCTCTTGTGCCCCATGGGTGCGGCTTCGGAGCTCGCCAATCGTTACGGCCTGCAGCGCCGGATCCCTACCTGGATCCGCTGGGAGGGCACGCCGGCGTTGAGCTTCATCCTCATGACGCTTTACGGCCAGACGATCGGCGTTCGCGATCACCCCGAAGCCGCTGCGGGGCTCTTCGGTGGCACGATGCTGTTGGCGATCGCGATCGGCGGTCTTTACGGCCGCAAGAAACGGGTCTGGTGCAGGCATCTCTGCCCGATCGGCCGAGTACTCGGGCTCTATTCCCGCCTTGGCGCGGTGCAGTTCACCCCGAAAATGCGATTGCCCGGCGGTGATGCCTATAGCCAGAAGGGCGCCTGCCCGACGATGATCGATCTGCCGCGCAAGAGCGAAAGCCGGCACTGCATCGAGTGTTTTCGCTGCGTCCATCCCCAGGCGGCGGGGAGCATCCGGCTGGACCTGCGCCGTCCGGGCCGCGAGATCGAGGATATCCGCGATCACCGTGCCAATAAGGCGGAAGCGTGGTTCCTGTTTCTCGATACCGGCGTCGCTCTCGGCGGTTTTCTCTGGCTGGTCCTGCCGCAATACCAGCAATGGCGGCAGGCTTTCGGTGTTTTCGCAATCCAGCATCACTGGAACTGGGTCACCGCTATTGGTCCATCATGGCTGATGAGCGTTCATCCGGCGCGCGCGGAAGTGTTCCGCTGGCTCGATTTCATCATGATCGTCTTCTTCATGCTGGCGGTCATGGCAGCATTGACCGCCGTCCTTGCGTTGCTGACCGCGGTAAGCGCCTTTCTGGCGAGGCGGGCGGGAGCGGACGGCAGTTTTGGCCAGCTGTTCACCGAACTCGGTTATCAATATGCTCCGATCGCGCTTATCAGCCTCATCATCGGACTTGGGGCGGAACTGCTGGAGCCGCTGCGCTATACTGCCATTGGCGCAGGTGGTGCAGGCGCGATCCGTGGCGGGTTGTTCCTGATGGGACTGATGTGGAGTATCTGGCTCGGCATAAAGATCCTCGAACGGCAAAAGGTCACGCCGTATCGACGCTTGCTGCCGTTACTTCCGGGTCTTGCCGGCAGCCTTTTCGTTGGTCTCGGCTGGTGGCCGGCGATTATCGGGCTTTAAGCTACCGATCACCGCGCATCCCGTTGACGTAACCTTTCTTAACGTGACGACACACCGGCACGGCGTCCTGATCGCTACGCTTGCGTATCGATCATCCGCAGAGACCTGCGGATCAAACGGAAGGGTGCTTCATGTACGGGATATCCCGATCAATGCTGCCGCTACTGCGTCTTGTCCTGTCGACGCTGGTGCTTTGGCTTGTTTTTCTCTCGGCGTCACAGGCTGAAAGCCAGATGCCGGTCACGGTCGTCGTTGCCCGGCAGGCCGAAGTGGCGGAGAAAATCCCGGTCGTCGGTTCGCTCGTTGCCAGAGAAGAGGTAGAGGTGCGCCCCTTCATCGAAGGGAGAATGATCGAACATATTCTTGCTGAAGTCGGACAGCGGGTCGGAAAGGGACAGCCGCTTGCGCTGATCGACACGACCGAAGCGCGGATGCTGCTGGACAAGAATTCGGTGAGCATGTTGCGGGCAAGAGCCGCAGCCGAAGTGGAAGGCAGCAGGCTGGAGGTTGCGGCTGTAAGCGAGGCGGAAGCACGCAAGGTGCTGGAACGCAGCCGGGCACTTCAGCCAAAGGGCGCGGTATCACAGCAGCTTCTGGACGAGCATGAAAACGCCCATGCCCGCGCCGTGGCCGAGCTGCGGCTGGCGCGCCAGTCGCTCGCGCTTTCGGAAGCCGACGCCGAACTGATTGCCCGTGAGCGGAAGGACATCGAACTGACGATCGAGCGCAGCACCGTGCGCGCGCCCGATGCCGGGCTGGTGCTCAAGCGGACGGCGCGCATCGGCGCCATG
>DLSX01000249.1:410-14018 GCA_002500765.1 Neorhizobium sp. UBA7851 | reverse complement strand
TACGCCATTTCTCGCTGATCCAGCGGCGGGTCTGCGCCACGCCGCCGGCCTGCGCATTCCACGCCTGCACCGGCAGGACGTGGCCGGTCGGCTTTGTCAGGCCACGCTCGAAAACGCGGGCGATACGATTGCGCTCTTCCGGATCCTTGAGTTTTGAATTGGACGGATCGACATTGTCCGGCAGCGAGCCTTCCTTGATGATCCATTCGGCCGGGTCTTCATAGGCCGGCATCACCATGTCGGGTTCGATGCCGAGTTCGCCGGCCAAGGCTGTCAGGAAGTTTTGCGAGTCGTCTTCTGTGACGCCATGGTCACCGCCTTCTTGTGCGACGAGGTCCGGGTTCTGCCAGATCGGCCTGCCGTCCTTGCGCCAGTAGAGCGAGAAGGTCCAGCGCGGCAGGCTTTCGCCCGGATACCACTTGCCCTGGCCATAATGCAGAAAACCGCCCGGAGCGAATTTCTCGCGCAGTCGACGGATCAGGATGTCTGCCTTTTCCCGCTTCGTGGGGCCGACGGCGCCGGTGTTCCATTCGTCGGATTCGAAGTCGTCGATGGAGACGAAGGTCGGCTCGCCACCCATGGTCAGGCGCACGTCCTGGGCGGTCAGGACGCGATCTACGTCTTCGCCAAGTTCGTTCAGCGCCTGCCAGCTTTCATCGGAGAACGGCTTGGTAATGCGCGGATGTTCGGCGACGCGGGCGACATTCATGGCAAAATCGAAGGAGGTCTCGGCCTCGCCAAAGTAACCGCCGGAAATCGGTGCGGCGTTGCGGTAATGCGGCGTTGCGGCGAGCGGAATGTGGCTCTCGCCCGTCAGAAGGCCCGAGGTTGGGTCGAGGCCGATCCAGCCGGCACCCGGAAGGTAGACCTCACACCATGCGTGCAGGTCGGTGAAATCCACTTCCGTGCCGGAGGGGCCGTCTAGTGCTTTCAGATCCGGCGTGAGCTGGATGAGATAGCCGGAGACGAAGCGGGTGGCGAAGCCTAGATTGCGCAGGATCTGGACGAGCAGCCAGCTTGTGTCGCGGCAAGAGCCGAGTGCCGCCGTTAACGTCTCTTCCGGTGTCTGCACACCGGGCTCCATGCGGATGACATAGCTGATCGCCTGCTGCAGTCGGGCATTGATGCCGACGATCATGTCGACCGTCGGCTGGTTCGGCGACATGTCAAAATTCTTCAAGTAGTCGATCAGCGCCGGACCGGGCGGTTCCGGGATCATGTAGATCGACAGATCCTCGATCAGTTCATCGGGATATTTGAAGGGCCATTGGGTGGCTTCTTCCTCGACGAAGAAATCGAAGGGATTATAGACCGTCATGTCGGCCACAAGATCGACCTCGATCTTGAATTCCGTGACCGGGTCCGGGAAAACGAAGCGCGCGAGATAGTTGCCGTATGGGTCCTGCTGCAGGTTGACGAAGTGATTTTCCGGCGTGACCTTCAGCGAGTGCGACAGCACTTTCGTGCGCGAATGGGCGGCGGGCTTCAGTCTTATGATCTGAGGTCCAAGGCGGACGGGCCTGTCATATTTGTAATGGGTGAGATGATAGATGCTCGCCTTGATCGACATGCTGTCCCTTCAAATGCCCTTTTCGGGCGTTCCCGCTGGATGCTTGTTTTCGACCTCGTTGAGCGGGCCGCTGCATCGTCATTGCATAAGAGTTTGTGCAATGCGGGAGGAGAAAGCAAGGATGATTCGGTTGCCGTCGTTTGCATCGGACGGGGCGAGATCGGCAGCTCGCAGCGGATAAGGTCGGTGGTTGTCGATATTAAGCGATGACAGCCGGACATCGAAGGTGAAGGCGCTCTGCCTGTACAACCCGTTATCCCATGGTATCTCTGCAAAGATAGAGATTTGGCATTGTGTGAGGAGCGATTCGCAGATGTCACAAACGTCCGCAGCACCGCCCGAGCCTTACGAGCTCCCGCTTTCCGGCCAGCTTCGCATGATGACGGGTGCCTTCTGGGCGTCTCCGGTGCGCCGGCATCTGGTCATGCTGGCGATAGCACTTCTTGTCATCATCATCGCCACGACCTATGCGACCTATCGGCTGAACGAGTGGAACGGGCCTTTCTACGATGCGCTGGAACGGCGCGACATGGCGGAGTTCCTGCGGCAGCTCGGCGTGTTCGGCATTATCGCGCTGTCGCTGACCTTGCTCAATGTCATCCAGACGTGGCTGAACCAGACTACCGCGCTGAAGATGCGCGAGGGGCTGGCGCGCGATCTCGCCAATGTCTGGTTGACACCCGGTCGAGCACTGAAACTTGCCGGCGCGGGATCGATCGCCAACAATCCGGACCAGCGGTTGCATGAGGACACCCGCATCCTGGCGGAGAACACCACGGCGCTGGCTATCGGCCTGGTCAATTCGACCATCCTGCTTGGCAGCTTCATCGGCGTGCTCTGGGCGATCTCGACGGATTTCGGCTTCAATATCGCCGGCCACCATATCGTCATTCCCGGTTATATGCTCTGGGCGACCATTCTTTATGCGCTGACCGGTTCTGTGCTCAGCAATGTCGTCGGCAGCATGCTGGCGAGGCTCAATGCCGACCGTTATGCGCGTGAGGCGGATCTTCGTTCGGCGCTGGTGCGCGCCAACGAGAACCTGAAGCCGATCACACTTGCACGCGGCGAGCCGAGCGAACTTGCGCGGGTGCAGGATGCGATCGGCGGCGTGCTCGGCATGCTGCGAAAGCTCGCCTGGGCGCTCACCAATCTCACCTGGGTATCGTCCGGCTTCGGCTGGCTGGCGCTGGTCGCGCCGATCATCATCGCCTCGCCGATGTATTTTTCCGGCGAACTGACCTTCGGCGGGCTGATGATGGCTGTCGGGGCATTCAACCAGGTGAATACCGCACTGCGCTGGTATGTGACTAATTTCAGCGTCATAGCAGACTGGCGGGCGACGCTCGCGCGCGTTTCCTTCTTCCGCAACGCCCTCCTGATGGCCGATACGCCGGCAAAGGAAGGCGAGGTCATCAGCTATCAGCACGGCGCGGAGAACGACGGACTGTCGGTCAACGCTGTCGAAGTCTATGGCGAGCCGGACAGAGGGGCCGACGGTCACGGCATCAAGCTTAAGGAAGACGGCTTTACCGTCGAGCCCGGCGAAAAGGTGATGGTCAATGGCGATCCCGGCACGGATCGCCATCTGTTCTTCCAGGCGCTTGCCGGCATCTGGCCCTGGGGCAAGGGAGAGATCCGGCTGCCGCAGGCGGACAGGATGATCATGATGCCGCAGGAAGGATATCTGCCGACCGCGAAGCTGCGCGATGTCATGACCTATCCTTCCGGCATCCCCGATGTGACCGACGAAGCGCTGAAGGCCGCCTTGCTGGACGTGGGGCTCGATCGTTATGTCGAACAACTGGACAGGGTCGAGCGCTGGGATCGTGTGCTCGACAAGGAGGAAGAGGCGGCACTGCAGGTGGCCAACGCGGTTCTACGCAAGCCGGACTGGCTTGTCATGGACGATGTGCTTGAAGGGCTGGAACCGGAAGTGAGGGCGCAATTGATCGACGTCCTGGAAAAGCAGGAGGGTACAACGCTCATCTATGTCGGTCGCTCGGAGGATTTTGCCAACCGGTTCAAGCCGAAGATCTACCATGTGGCGCCGCTTCATCCGAACGGAACCAACGGGAATGTCCATGGTGATGCTGAAAGCGACGGTGAAAAGACATGAACAATCATTCTTCGCTTATCCGGAACGGTCAGGCCAGGACCGGGCAGTGCGTCGTCTGTGGCCGGACGTTTCCATTGTCGAAGCTGCACAAGGCCGGGAGCCTCAGGCCGCATCTCTACGAGATGATCGCGGAGGAGGTAAAGGACTGCGCGCCGACCAGCCTGATCTGTGACGAGGATCTTGCCCGTTTCCGGCGCCGTTATGTCGAGCAGCTTCTGGAAGAGGAGCGGGGCGAGCTTTCCGATCTCGACCAGAAGGTTCTCGACAGTTTCGAGAAGGGCACGTTGACGGTACAATCGGGTTCCGCCGATGCGGCGGAGAGGAAGTCCAGCTTCGGCGAGCGTGTCGCCGACAAGGTGGCTTCCTTCGGCGGTTCGTGGACTTTCATCCTGTCCTTCCTCGCCGTCCTTATTATCTGGATGGGCATCAATGTCGTCGGCGTCTTTGCCCAGCCTTTCGATCCCTATCCGTTCATTCTCCTCAACCTCGTTCTCTCATGCCTTGCGGCCCTGCAGGCTCCCGTCATCATGATGAGCCAGAAGCGGCAGGAGGAGAAGGACCGTCTGCGGGCCGAGAACGACTACATGATCAACCTGCGCGCCGAGCTCGAAATCCGGCAATTACACGAAAAGATCGATCACCAGATGGCCAAGCAATGGGAACGGCTTGCCGAGCTTCAGCAAATCCAGATCGAACTTCTGGAAAAGCGAGACGATCCGCGAAAGGGATGATCGCTCCGAGCATCGAAGCTCGTTGGCAACAAGTTCGTGATGCCGTTTGCATGGTCGTTGCAATAGGCCGTGGACATCGCTAATAAGCCGTTGCGCTGGACGACCTGCGCCTTGAAACGTTCCGGGGACGGCCCCTTTCTCTCAAACGAGATCGGTATGCCGCCAGCGAACACTTTTCCCAATCCTGTAGTCTCAACGGTTCGCGAAATCCGCGTGTCCGACGGCGCTGTCGCGTCGTTTGGGCATCGTGCCTTGCCGCATCCGCTTCATACCAGAGGACAATATGGCCGGACCCATTGAACAGTTCGAAATCAAGACGCTTGTCGACATAGGCATTGCGGGCGTGGACCTGAGTTTCACGAATGCATCCGCCCACATGGTGCTGACGGTTGCTGTCGCCAGCGCCTTCCTGTTCTTCGCCACCAGCGGCAGGGCGCTCGTGCCCGGCAGATGGCAATCCAGCGCCG
The DNA here is from genome assembly GCA_002500765.1 of Neorhizobium sp. UBA7851. GTDB lineage: Bacteria > Pseudomonadota > Alphaproteobacteria > Rhizobiales > Rhizobiaceae > Neorhizobium. Next base: position 9,131 of record DLSX01000249.1, on the reverse strand, counting down.
AACTGCTTTATGAGTTCGTCATGAAGGTGTTGAAGGACAATGCCGGGGACAGCGGTATGCGGTTCTTCCCTTTCGTTTTTTCGCTGTTCATGTTCATTCTGGTGGCGAACATGATCGGCATGTTCCCGTATGCCTTTACGGTTACCGCGCAGATCGTGGTGACATTCGCTCTGTCCGCGCTCGTTTTTGCGCTCGTCACGCTATACGGGATTGCGCGGAACGGGCTTGGTTTCTTCCGGCTGTTCATGCCGGCGGGTGTGCCAATGGTGCTCGCACCGATCATCGTGCCGATCGAGGTTATTTCCTACATATCGCGCCCGGTCAGCCATTCGGTGCGTCTTTTCGCGGTGATGCTGGCCGGGCATATCACGCTGAAGGTGTTTGCCGGTTTCGTCGTCTCGCTCGGCGGGTTCGGGGCTTTGGGCATGGTTGGCGCCGTACTTCCGCTGTTCATGACAGTTGCGATCACAGCACTCGAATTCATGATGGCCGGCATTCAAGCCTATGTCTTCACCATGCTCACCTGCATGTATCTCAATGACGCCCTGCATCCGGGCCATTGATGAAAGATCCGGTGCCGTTGACGAAAGGGCACCTTTTCATGTCATCAATTCGGTGTCTGCGGGATACGGCTGGCATTGGGTCTGCGCAGGTTGAAGAGGTTGCCGGCCACGATCAATGCCGCACCGACCGCCATCAGCGTATCGACCCCTTCCGCATACATGAAATAACCGATCACGGCCGATAGCGGCACGCGCAGATAATCCATCGGCATCGCTACCGTCGCGTCGGCATAAGACAGGGCCTTGGCTATGCAGAAATGTGCGAACGTGCCCGTGAATGCGATGACGAAAATCCACGGCCAAATACCGGCGGAAGGCCAGGTCCAGGCGCGTAACGCCGGAATGAGGCCGATGATCGACTGGATGATCAGCATCCAGAAGATGATCTTTGTGGCGCTGTCCGTGCGGGTCAAAAACTTCGTTGCGATGAAGGAAACGGCGAAGAAGAAGGCGGCGCCAAGCACGACCATGTGACCGGGATCAAGCGGTACGGCACCCGGCTTGATGATCAGCAACACGCCGACGAGGCCGAAGCCGATCGCCACGCATTTGCGCCAGTTCAGGCGTTCGCCAAGGAAGGTCGCCGCCATGAGGGCCGCCCAGATCGGCGCGGTGAATTCGATGGCGATGACCTGGGCCAAGGGAATCATGGTGATGCCCATCAGCCAGGTGAACTGGCCGATATAATGGGCGACGTTGCGGGCGATGTGGCTCGGCAGGATGCCGGTGCGCATCGCCTTGAAACCACCTTCACGAAAGACGAATGGGAGAAGCATGAAGAAGGCGATGATCGAGCGCATTTCCATTGCCTGGAAAACATCGATTTCGCGTGTGACCTCGCGCCCGGATACCGCCATCAGCAGGAAGAGGGCGATCGATGCCATCATCCATCCGGCCGCCTTTGCGATCGACTGCGTATTCTCCACCCCGTGTCTCCTCATGCGGTATGCCAAGTCGGCAATGCCCTATCGTGTTTCGGGTGGCAATGGAAATGGCCTTATCGCCACAGATGAGGTCACCGCGTCGGGGGGGCTGTTTCATGCTTTACGGCGAGAGGCGTCTCAGCTGTGGACCAACGATCGCGGCAAAAATATCAGGCCTGCCGAGTGCCCGTGCGGAAAGCATTGCACCGTGGACGGATGCCATCAGTATCTGCGCCTCTTCCTCCGGTGCGCCGCTCAACCTGAACTGACCTTGTTCAACGCCTGCCGTCAGGGTGGAGGCCAGCCAACGGCTCAGATTCTCGAAGTGCCGCCTGACGTGTGAGGCTATGTCTTCCGGCAGAAGTTCGATTTCGCCGGCCAACATCGCACAGACGCAGAACGGTTCCGAAGTCTGCGTAATGCATGACTGCCAGTGGTCGAAATAGGCCTGCAGCCGACCAGGCGGGTTTGGAATATTCGTGGATACGGCGTTGAGACCATCTTCCGCCTGTTTTGCATATCGCTGCAGCAAAACGGATACGAGATGCGCCTTGGTGGGAAAATGGTGATGAATGCTCGCCTTTCGGATGCCTATGGCTTCCGAAATATCGGCATAGCTGAAGCCGTTATAGCCGCCCGCGACAACCAGCGTCTGTGCCACGTCCAGTATTTTTTCCGAGGTCGTCTGTTCCATGTCCTTTTGCCTATCTGCCGGTAGGAAGGGCGTCAATATTCATATCCGGTGCCGCTCCCGAACTTGTGAGGAGGTTGGAGTTGACCAACGAATTTAAATCTACCTATTAGTAGGTAGGTAATAAAATAAGGATCTTGTCATGTCTGTTCAATCTCCAGCGCAGTCGTCCTGGCTGCGGTCCTATTATCTCGTGCGTGCAACCTTCTCCGTCGCGTGGATCGCGGCGGCGATCCTTTCGCAAAACCAGATTGCGATCATGTCGCTGCTGCTGGTGATCTACCCAGCCTGGGATGCCATCGCCAATCTGGCGGATGCGCGTGCGAATGGCGGGCTTGCGGCAAATCGATCGCAGATGCTGAATGTCATGGCGAGCACGGTGATGACGGCGATCGTGATCATTGCCGTGATGCAGAGCAGCTACGCTGTGCTGGCTGTCTTTGGCGTGTGGGCAATTCTGTCTGGGTTGCTGCAGCTTTATACCGGCGTGCGGCGCTGGCGTTCCTATGGCGCGCAATGGGTGATGATATTGAGCGGCGCTCAATCGACGCTCGCAGGCGGCTTCATGATCAGCCGTTCCGTGGGCGATGCCGTGCCGACCATTCTCGATATAGTGCCCTATGTCGGCTTTGGCGCGTTCTACTTCCTGCTGTCCGGCCTGTGGCTGACGGTCACGGCTTATCGTGGGTCAAAGGCTTAGCGCCACATGCCGCGCATGCGGGCGGTGACGTCGATACGCACCTGCTGGCGATGTTGCCGCTCGGCATCCGACATCGGGGGGACAGCCGGCCAGGCGGAGGTTTCGAAGAACTGCAGCAGCGTTGCCGGAATGAAGCGCGTGCGGGCGGCATAGACATGCCGATCCCCTTGAGAATGCTGGCCGTGGACGAAGAAGCGCTGCGGCGTGATGACGTGGAGATGATCCTTGGCGCGGGTCATTGCCACGTAGAGAAGCCGCCGTTCCTCCTCGATCTCGGCGGTGGAGCCGACGCCGAGATCGGAAGGAATGCAGCCATCGACGCAATTCAGAAGGAAGACTGAGCGCCATTCCTGCCCTTTGGCCGAATGGATGGTCGAGAGGATCATGTAGTCCTCGTCAAGCAGCGGCACGCCTGCCTGATCGCTTGTCGCATCCGGCGGGTCGAGTGTCAGTTCGGTCAGGAAACGCTCGCGTGACATATAGCCGGAGGCAATCTGTTCGAGTTGCAGAAGATCCGCCTTGCGGGTCTCTGCGTCTTCGTGGACGCGTTCCAGATGTGGCTGATACCATTCGCGGGCCGTGCCAATCTCTGCCGGCCAGCCTTCGTTTTTCCGGATCGCGGTCAGCATCTCGACGAAAGCGGGCCAGTCGGCGCCGGAACGCGGCGGGGCGGGGATTTCCTGCAACGCGGCGAGTGGCTCGGGATCGGTCGCGATTGCATCGAGGATCTTACCGGCAGTCTGCGGTCCGATGCCGGGGATCAGCTGCATCAGGCGGAAACCGGCGACGCGGTCGCGCGGATTCTGGGCAAATCTGAGAGCCGCCAGCATGTCCTTCACATGGGCGCTGTCGAGGAATTTCAGTCCGCCGAATTTTACGAAGGGGATGTTGCGGCGGGTGAGTTCCACTTCCAGCGGGCCGGAATGATGCGAGGCGCGGAACAGGACGGCCTGCTGCTTCAAGGTCATGCCGGTCTCGCGGTTTTCCAGCACCTTTTCGACGATGTAATTGGCCTGTTCGTTCTCGTCCTTGACGGCGACAAGCCTCGGGCGCTCTTCCGACTGGCGGTCGGTCCAGAGGTTTTTGGTAAAGCGTTCCCGGGCAAGTTCGATCACGCCGTTTGCCGCGGCGAGGATCGTATTGGTCGAACGATAATTGCGGTCGAGCGTGACGATATTGGCTGGCGGATCGAATGTGTTCGGGAAATCGAGGATGTTGCGGATCGTGGCAGCGCGGAACGAGTAGATCGACTGTGCATCGTCACCGACGACGGTAAGCCCGCGACCGCCGGGTTTCATGCCCATCAGGATCGAGGACTGCAGCCGGTTGGTGTCCTGGTATTCGTCGACCATGACGTGATCGAAGCGGGCGCCGACATCTTGCGCGATCGACGGCTCGCTCATCATCTGCGCCCAGTAGAGCAGAAGGTCGTCGTAATCGAGAACGTTCTGGGTCTGCTTGGCCTCGACGTATGATGCGAAAAGTTCGCGCAGCTGTTTTTCCCAGGCCTGGCACCACGGGAACCAGGTTTTCAGCACCTCATCCAGCGGCGTTTCGGAGTTGACGGCGCGGGAATAGATGGCGAGGCATGTGCCCTTGGTCGGGAACCGGCTTTCCATCTTGGAGAAGCCGAGTTCGTGGCGGATAAGGTTCATAAGGTCGGCGGAATCTTCCCGGTCATGGATGGTGAAATCCGGGTCGAGGCCGATCTGGTAGGCATAGATGCGCAGGAGCCGCGAGCCGATGCCGTGGAAGGTGCCGGCCCATGCGAGCGCATCGGTCATGATGCCGGCATTGGGGCCGACAACCTGCTTGCAGATGCGCTCGACACGGCGACCCATTTCTGAAGCGGCGCGGCGGGAAAAGGTCATCAGTAGGATACGGCGCGGATCGGCACCTGAGACGATCAGGTGAGCGACACGGTGAGCGAGCGTATTGGTCTTGCCGGAGCCTGCGCCGGCGATGACGAGGAGCGGTCCTGCGGGGCCGCCATTCGGCACCTCGGAACCATGCTCCACCGCGCGACGCTGGGCGTCATTCAATTTTTCCAGATAGGCGACCGACATCAAATTCCGCGAGCTGTTCCCGATGTGTTCGTTAGCTGTAACTGATTCGCATGGGAACAGGCATATGGCCTCAGGCCTGATTGCGATCCGTCAGCTGGTCGCGGATTTCATCGGCGCGCGCTTTCAGGTCTTCCATCGGATTGCGGGCGGCCATGACGAAGCGGTGGGTCTCGCTCGACCAATAGATCAGGTTGAGGCCGCTGCGGCGTTCGCGCTGCATCGGCTTTACGCCGGAGGAGGTCGCGATGATGCAGAGCGCGACCGGACCATTGATAGGATCAAGATAGAGGATCTGGCCGAGCGGTTTGCCGTCATATTCGAGCAGCTGCGTCCGGCGCATCTGCAGATCGCCAAGATTCATGGCGAAAGGATTGAGAGCTAAGCCAAGCCTTTGACCCGCGAACTGCAGCTGTGCCTCACGCTCGTTCACATCGGTCGAGGCATGAAGCAGCGAGTCGGCCGTATAGAGTGCCAGATATTCTGCGACTTCCGCACGCAACGTCGCGTCTTCATCGTCCTGCGTCAGCAAGGATTGGACGGCGAGGAATGCGCGGTCGGCGGCGACGCCGACGATGAGACAGCCGATCGCGGCGGCAATCAGGCCGCGGCGTCCGATGCGGGAAGCAGGCTGGGTGGATGATCCGTTTGCCTGCGCAGTCTGGGGCGATGGCAGCGCCTTCAGCATGGCTTCGAGCTTTGCGCGAGGCGCTTCATCGAGCATTGGGACAAAGGCCTGGGCATAAGCCAGATTGCCGCGGCTTAAAAATTCAAGGCGGCTTGAGGCAATATGATCGTCGGCGACGGTGGCTTCGAGTTTCGCCCGCTCTTCGGGACCGAGTTCGCCGTCGAGATAGGCGGTCAGCATTTCGTCGGTAGGGCGCGTAGTCATTTCACCCTCTCCCGCAAAGAGAAGGCGACCGATTTCGGTCCGGTAACCTCGGCTATCCTTGCACGAGCGGCGGCCAATCGGCTCATCACGGTGCCGATCGGGATTTGAAGCACTTCGGACACTTCACGATAGGACAGGCCCTCGACATAACAAAGAAATACGGCGGAGCGCTGTGCTTCCGGCAGTGCATGGACGTGGTTCATCACCTGAATTGCAAGGATATGGGTTTCCGTTCTGGCAGCGCCATCGAATATCAGAGCTTCATCCGCTTCGACAAAACCCTGGCCTTCGCGCACCCGGCGGGAGCGCACTTCGTTTAGCCAGATCGAATGCAGAATGGAGAAAAGCCAGTGGTCCAGACGCGTGCCGGATGCGAACTGCCCAGCACGTTCGAGCGCGCGCAGACATGTCGCCTGAACGAGGTCATCGGCGGTGTCGCGATGATGTGAGAGCATCAGCCCATAACGCCACAGCCGGGCCAGGTACCGGCTGAGGCCTGTCCTGATTTCCTGTTCGCTGGCGATGGCAGCCTCCGTGACGTGCCGTTGAAAAAGGCGGTTTTGCATCGCTTAGCGCCGAGTATCGGCTTTCGTCCAGAGGAAGCGAAAAAAGATGAGTAAAAAAATCGAATATTTTTTCGAGTATCGTGTTTACATGCTGTCGGCTGCCGGAGAGCGGTCGATTTTGGCTCGCCGGTTCCGGTCGGGCCTTCATCAAATCATTCGCGGAGGCGATCTTGAAAACTTCTTCCCTGCTGGCCAGCGTAGCGCTTGCTGTTTCCGTTCTCGCTCTTTCCACGCCGGCATCGGCCCAGGTGGCCGACAGCCTCACCATCTACAATGCCCAGCATGAAGGGCTGACGAAGGAATGGGTGGATGCGTTCACCGAAGAGACCGGCATCGTCGTGACGATCCGTAACGGTTCGGACATGGAGATCGCCAACCAGATCGTTCAGGAAGGCGCGAACTCGCCTGCCGACGTTTTCCTCACGGAAAACTCGCCGGCCATGGCGCTGGTGGACGGCAAGGGTCTGTTCGAACCGGTCGACAAGGCAACGCTCGATCAGGTGCCCGAACAGTTCCGTCCGGCGAACGGTCACTGGACGGGTATCGCGGCACGCTCCACCGTTTTCGCCTATGACAAGACGAAGCTTACCGAAGACAAGCTGCCCAAGTCGATGCTGGATCTTGCCAAGCCGGAATGGAAGGGCCGTTGGGCCGCATCTCCGTCGGGCGCCGATTTCCAGGCGATCGTCGGTGCTCTGCTGCAGCTGAAGGGCGAGGAAGCAACCGCGGCCTGGCTGAAGGGCATGAAGGAAAACTTCACCGCGCTCCGTGGCAATTCGACCGCGATGAAGGCGGTCAATGCCGGCCAGATCGAAGGCGCTATCATCTATCACTACTACTATTTCGGCGATCAGGCAAAGACCGGCGAAAACAGCAAGAATGTCTCGCTGCATTATTTCAAAAACCAGGATCCGGGCGCATTCGTCTCGATCTCCGGCGGCGGCATTCTTGCCTCGTCGAAGCACAAAGAGCAGGCGCAGGCTTTCCTGAAATGGGTTGCCGGTAAGGGCGGCCAGAAGATCCTGCGTGACGGCACCTCGTTCGAATATGTCGTCGGCAGGGACGAAGCCTCCAACAAGGCGCTGGTTCCGCTCGCAGACCTGCAGGCTCCGAAGGTCGAGCCGACCGAGCTCAACAATGCCAAGGTCACCGACATGTTGACCGCGGCCGGTATTCTCTAAGGCAGCTCTGATACTGCCTGCTTTCCTGAGGATATGATTCCAGTTAAAGGGAGACATCGCAGAGCAGATCTGCGGTGTCTCGTCATTTTCGGGTAGTCCATGACGTCTTTCGCCGACAGCAAGCCTCTCTCCGTGCCGTTTCCCCGTTTCAGGTCGGGAACGCGCGGGACGTTTGCCCTTGCCATCGTGATTGCTGCTTTTGCGCTTCTGCCGCTCGGTTTCGTGTTCTGGGCGACTGCCGCAACCGGGTGGGAGACCGCATCCAAGCTTATTTTCCGCTCGCGCGTCGGCGAGCTGATGACGAACACGCTGCTGCTGGTGCTGTTCACGGTGCCGCTTGCGACGCTTCTCGCCACTGCGCTCGCCTGGCTGACGGAGCGCAGCGACCTGCCGTTTGCGAGACTGTGGTCTGCACTTTGCGTTGCGCCGCTCGCCATTCCGGCCTTCGTGCATTCCTATGCCTGGATCGGCATGTGGCCGGGTTTCCACGGGTTGCCGGCCGGTATCGCGATTTCGGTCACCGCCTATTTTCCGTTTCTCTATCTGCCGATTTCGGCAGCGCTCAGGCTTCTCGATCCGGCGCTCGAAGATCAGGCATCTTCGCTCGGCCTTTCCGATGGCGCTGTTTTCCGCCGCGTGGTGCTGCCGCAGTTGCGCCTGTCCATCCTGGGCGGCGGGTTGCTGGTCGGGCTGCATCTTCTGGCGGAATACGGCCTCTATGCGATGATCCGCTTCGACACGTTCACCACGGCGATCGTCGACCAGTTCCAGTCAACCTATAACGGAGTGGCGGCCAATATGCTGGCACTGGTTCTGGTGCTTTGCTGCCTTGTTCTGCTCGGTTTCGATGCCGGCTTGAGAGGCCGCCGGCGTTATGCCCGCATCGGCTCCGGCGTGGCACGGCAGACACGCAAAGTTAGGCTTGGTGCCTGGCGTTATCCCTCGCTGCTCCTGCCGCTGGCTGCCGTCGCCTTCGCGCTCGGCATCCCGGCTATCACGCTGTCGCATTGGCTGATCGCCGGCGGTTCCGGCATCTGGCGGATGGACGAGATCGGGCTGGCGCTCGCCCAGACGCTTACCATCTGCGTGATCGGCGGGATCGCGACGACGCTTGCGGCACTTCCCATCGCCTGGCTTTCGGT
>DLSX01000249.1:0-276 GCA_002500765.1 Neorhizobium sp. UBA7851 | reverse complement strand
TACCGTCCGAGTGGCTCTGCCGCTCTACCAGACGGTCGCGACCATCGTGCTTGCCTATGTCATCATGTTCCTGCCGCGCGCACTGATCAGCCTCCGTTCCAGCATTGCCCAGGTGCCGGAGGAACTTGAACAGGCGGCTGCGAGCCTCGGGCGTGCACCCGCCAACGCACTCTGGTCGACGACCGTCAGGCTGGCTGCGCCGGGAGCTGCCGCTGCAGTGGCGCTTTCTTCGCTCGGCATCATGAACGAACTGACCGCAACGCAGATGCTGGCGCC
>DLSX01000119.1:992-35535 GCA_002500765.1 Neorhizobium sp. UBA7851 | reverse complement strand
CGGCCTGGGCATCGTTGGCCGCGACCGTCGGGGCGCTGAAGATTTGCGCCGCGCGGGTTTCGAGCGCAAACTCGCCCTCGATGCCAAGCGTCGCCCTGTTCATGGCGCGCCAGCATCCTGCCTGCACCGCACCCGTCACAGCAATGCCAACCGCAGCATAGCGACCTTTCCAGTCGCGTGTGGCCGCTGCGATCGCATCGAGCCAGCTCTCGGGGGAACCGGCGCGATCGGTCTGGATGAACACGGTTTCGACTACCTCGCCGGCCTGGACCAGCGAAGCCATGGTCTTGGTTCCGCCGAGATCGATTGCGAGCACTACCGGAGCCGCCGCCGGGGCGTAAACGTCGTTCAACGCATCCCTGAACCAGGCAGTCACATGTTCCGTGCGCGTAATGGCGGAACCGACGACCACACAGGCGGCACCGGCGCGAGCAGCGGCCTGGGCGTGTTCGGGAGTGCGGATACGTCCCTCTGCAATCACGTTCGGCGTCAATTCGCGCAGAGCTGCGACAAGCGCGATGTCGGGGTCGACCGGCTCAGGTCCACCCGCATAGCCGGACATCGTCGAGCCGACGAAATCGACACCAACGGATAGGGCGTGGCGCGCATCCTCGACGCAGCTGCAGTCGGCCATGGATAGCTTTCCGGCGTCGCGGACAGCTTTTGCCAATGCCGCCACGCTTGCCGGACGAACCCGGTCGGTTGCGTCAAAAGCGATAATATCGGCACCCGCATCGGCGAGCGCTGTCACGTCGTCGAGGAAGGGGGTGATGCGCACCGGGCTGTCGTCGAGATCGCGCTTGATGAGACCGATAACAGGGGCGTCGGTTGCGGCCCGAACGGCTGCGACGTAACGCGCCGATTCAATGCGTAGCCCGGCCGCACCTGCGGAAAGAGCCGCAAGTGCAAAAGCGACGACATACGGGCTATCGTCCATTGCACCGCCGGGCACGGGTTGGCAGGAAACGATAAGGCCGTTCTTGAGAATTTCAGTAAGCACGTTGACCACACCTTTCATCAGCAGGGCACACGCTAAGCGAATTAATACCAGATGACAACCAGTATCCACTAACTGCAAGTTTACTGGTCTACATGTGGGCACATGGGACTTGAAATATCATCGGAATTTTCAGAGAACTAGGCGACATGCCGGCTGCGCCCCGCATTAAATTCGAACGAGGTTATCCTTCTTGAACTCGAAACTGCCGCAGGACATTGTAGAGGCCACAACTCGGCAAGACGCACTTCTCGACCGTCTGGCTGCGAGCCTTGTAGGCTCAAACGACCATTCGCCCATCTATATGCGGCTCGCAATGGCGCTTGCCGATGCGATAGATGGTGGGCATCTGGGCCGCGGACGCAGCCTGCCAAGCGAGCGACTGCTGGCGGAGCACCTCAACATCTCGCGTGTCTCGGTGCGCCGCGCGATTGCCGAACTTGAAGGCGAAGGCCGGGTCAATCGCCGCCACGGCGCCCGAACAGTGGTCCAGACACGCGTCCGCAAGGATCTTCCCAACCTGACCGGTTTTTCCGACGAAATTCGTGCGCGCGGCATGGAACCGAGCTTTACCTGGATTTCGCGCGGCAGCGTCATTGGGACGCTTCACGAAACGATGGCGCTTGGCCTGCCTGTGCAGACAGAAGTCATTCGCCTGATCCGCGTGCGCTATGCCGATGGCACTCCTATTGCCCTGGAAAGGGCCGTTGTGCCCAAATCCATCCTACCCGACGCCATGCTGATCAAGCATTCGCTCTATGAGACGCTGGCTTCGCTCGCCGCCCGGCCCCATCACGGTTTCCAGCGCATTCGTGCGGATGTGATGTCGGTTGCCGAAGCTGAATTGCTGCAGGCGCCTCCGCAAACGCCGATGCTGGTGGCCGAACGTCGCTGCTTCCTTGAAGATGGCCGCGCCGTCGAATTCACAGAGACGCGCTATAACGGCAGGGTCTACGACTTCATCTCCGATTTACATATATAACGTTACCGGCCGATCCGCAAACCAGTGCAATACCACTTTAGCACTGACATGTCGACGTGCGAAGCGCCGTATCAAAAGGACGACCGCCAGTTTCACAACGACATACCAAACTCCATCACGTTGACAGATATCCTACAAGTCGATATGTTGCTTTTCGTTACTGGTATTCACATCGGATTGCCAACATGCCTCTGAAGGCCATCAGACCACTGACACGCGCGCCGCTTCTTCACGTTTCCGTGCAGGAAAGCTTGCGGAGCTTTATCAGCGAGAATGGTCTGGCGCCCGGCACACTGCTTCCGGCGGAGTCCGATCTGGCCAACCAGCTGGGGGTCAGCAGAAACTCGCTGCGCGAGGGTATCAAGGCATTGGAATCGCTCGGCGTGCTGGAGGCCCGTCGCGGGGTCGGCATTTTCGTCAAGGCATTTTCCTTCGAGCCTCTTCTGGACAATCTCGCCTATGGCCTCGGCGGCGCGTTGCGTCAGGTCGAGGAACTGATCGAAATCCGCCGCGTGCTTGAAGTGGGTATGATCGGCAAGACGCTCGCAATCATCGGCGCGGAGGATATCGCCGAACTACGCGCAACGGTCGAACGCATGGGGGAGCTAGCCAGACGCGGGGAATCCTTCGCCGATGAGGATCAGCTTTTTCATACGCTGCTGTTCCGCTGCCAGAACAACGAGACCTTCACACGGCTCATCGATATTTTCTGGCTGGCTTTCTACAAGGCATCCGATTTCGTCAACCTCGAGAATTCCGATCCCGTTGCGACCTGGAGGGATCACGCGGCGATCGTCGAGGCTGTCGAGAGACGGGACCTCGCCGAAGTGCAAAGGCGGCTGGACCGCCATTACGAAGGGATTTCGCAGGTCATCACTGCAAGCAAATTAGAAAATTAGGTTCAATTGTGGGAGGAGCACAATGAAACGAGTATCCAGACTAAGATACGCCGTCGCGCTGGCCGCCATAATGGTGACAAGCGCATCGCCTGCCTTTGTCGTACCGGCTCAAGCCGCGACGCTGTCCGGAGGATTCGACGTTGGCCCCGGTGGCTTTCAGGGTAATTTCAATCCGCTTGCCGCGACCAGCGGCTTCACCTGGCTGAGCGTCTATTACGAACCGCTCGTCACCTATGACGAAAAGCTGCAGAAGGTGGTCGGCCTGCTGGCTTCGTCCTACGAGGTCAGCCCTGACCAGAAGACCTACACATTCAAGTTGGCCGATGCGAAATGGCACGACGGCAAACCGTTTACCGCCAAGGACGCCAGCTTCACCCTGGAACTGGCAAAGAACGCCAAGACAGGTTCCGTCCTTGCCGCGCGCCTGACGGCGATATCCTCAGTGGAGGCTACCGACGACAAGACTATTGTCATCAAGCTTTCGGCGCCCTCGGCAAGCCTGTTGGACACATTGACCAAGGTGATGATGCTGCCGGAACATGCCTTGTCGCAGATCCCGGCGGACCAACTGGCCAAGAACAGCTGGTGGTCGACCACGCCGGTCGGCACCGGTCCGTTCAAATTCGGCAGATACGTCACCGACCAGTATGTCGAACTGACCGCCGATGCCGAATACCGGGGCGGCAAGCCGGCGCTTGAAAAGGTCATCAACCGCTATTTCGCCAATCCGGCAGCTGCGATCGCCGCGCTCCGCGCAGGCGAAATCCAGTTCACTTATGTGGACAGCAACGATCTCAACGCATTCCGCGACAACAAGGATTTCCGCATCATCGAAGGGGATTCCTTCGTCGTCAACTATCTCGGCTTCAACCACGATTCACCGATCTGGAAGGATGTGCGGGTGCGGCAGGCGGTGATGTACGCGATCAACCGCGAGGCCATCATCCAGAGCCTCTATGGCGGCGCGGCGAAACAGGCAAATTGCGCCTATGTGGCGGATCAGATCGTACCGAAGGGCATCGAGGCCTATGCCTATGACCCGGAAAAGGCCAAGGCCCTGCTGGAAGAAGCCGGATGGAATGAGATAAACGGCAACAAGCCGATCACGCTCCTGACCTATTACACGACACCGCTGGCCGCCAATGTCATGGCCGCCGTTCAGGCGATGCTCGCCCAGGTCGGCATCAACGTCACGCCACGTGCCGTCGATACTCCAACCTATAACAGCATCGTGCTCAATCCGACGCCGGATGTCGCGCAGTTCCAGATGGTCTATGCAGGCCTTCAGAACGGCCCTGATCCGAGCAGCATAAATGTCGGCCTCAACGAAAAGCAGATACCACCGGCCGGACCGAACGTGGTGCGTGCGCGCATGCCGGAACTGACCAAGGCGCTGGATACGGCGCTTGGAGAAACCGACGCTTCCAAGCGCGACGCCCGATACCAGGACGTCTGCAAGGTGATGAATGCCGAACTGCCCTGGGGCACGCTCTGGGTCGCAAACCGCTACGGAGTGGCATCTGCCAAGCTGAAGGACTTTGTCTGGACGCCGGCGCCGGGCGGCGGCCCTTATCAGGCACATCCGGAAAAATGGTCGATCGCCGAATAGGGCGGCACCGCTCCTGAGAAACAAGGAGTGGCTGACTTCGGCCCGCCACTCTCACAGGAACACATCCATGCTGAATTACAGTCTCCGGCGCCTGCTGATCGGGGGAGGCATGCTGCTTGCCTTGAGCATTCTGATCTTCGTGATGCTGCGCCTTACCCCCGGCGATCCGATCGACGCCTATATCGATCCCAATGTGCCGCTGTCGCCGGCGGACCTCGCGGAACTGCGCGCGACGCTCGGTCTCGACCAGCCGCTGCCGATGCAATACCTCGCATGGCTGCAGCAGGCGCTGACAGGCAATCTCGGCTATTCGATCCAGCGGCCAGATCAGGCCGTCCTCGGCTTGGTGTTCTCGCGGGTCGGACCGACAGTCCTGTTGATGGGGACGGCGATCGTGATCGCCATTGTCGCCGGCATAGCAACCGGCATCATCAGCGCGGTACGCCGCAATTCTTTGGCAGATGTATCATTCTCGGTGCTTGCCGTTACCGGTATTTCCAGCCCGCCATTCCTGAGCGGCCTGGTCGGTCTCTATCTCTTTTCCGTCTATTTCAACTGGATGCCTTCGGGCGGGATGCTGACGCCCGGCCGCGAGTTTTCGTTTCTCGACCTCATCCATCATCTGATCCTGCCCGCCTCGCTGCTGGCGCTTGCCCAGACGGCGCTGATTATGCGCTACATGCGCGGTTCGATGCTGGAGGTGCTCAACCAGGATTATGTGCGCACCGCCCGAGCCAAGGGCGTCACGGAATTCTGGGTGATCACCAAACATGCGCTGCGAAACGCACTTCTGCCAGTCATTACCCTGATCGGCTCGACCATCGGCCTTGCCATCGGCGGCGCGATCTTCATCGAAAGCGTGTTCAACTGGCCTGGCATGGGACTGCTGATGGTGACGGCCGTCGAAAACCGCGACTACCCGGTCATCATGGGCTCGACACTGGTCATCGGGGCCTGTGTAATCGTGGTCAACCTGCTGACCGATCTCGCCTATGCGGCGGTCGATCCCCGGATCAAGGTGGGCTGAACGATGCTGGCACGCACACCCGCAAGCAGTCCCGGCCCCCTCGCCCGCGCGTTCGAGCGTTTTCGGTTCAACCGCGCAGCAATCTGCGGCGTGGCGATCATCGTGCCGATGTTCCTGGCGATCCTCACCTACCCGTTGTGGTGGGGGTTCAAGCCCAACGATATCGACCTGCTCGCCATGAATGCAGGACCAAGCGCAAAACACTGGTTCGGCACGGATGGTGTCGGCCGTGACATCTTTGCCCGCGTCATGGATGGCGGACGGATTTCGCTTCTGGTGGCGCTGACCTCGACGGTCATTTCCGCGATCATCGGCTTCCTCGTCGGAGCGATGTCGGCACTGGCCGGCCGCTTTGCGGATGCCGTCACGATGCGGTTCGTCGATCTGGTGATGACGCTGCCGCCAGTCATCTTTCTGCTGGTGCTCGCCTCCATCGCCGGCACCGGCATCTGGCCGACAGTGTTCGTCATCTCGCTGCTGTCGTGGCCCCTATTGGCGCGAATGGTGCGCTCGCGGCTCCTCGAATTGCGCGAGCGCGACTTCGTGATGGCGGCAAGGGGCATGGGTGCGGGCCTCCCGCATCTTCTCTTCCGCCACGGTCTGCCGAACTCGATCGACATTCTCGTCGTCTTCGCGACCCTGCAGATCGCCAATGCCATCCTGCTCGAGGCGGGGCTGTCCTTCCTCGGGCTCGGCATCGCCCCTCCGGCTGCGAGCTGGGGCAACATGCTGAATGCCGCCCGCTCCACCGCGGTTCTCGAACAATATCCCTGGCAATGGCTGTTTCCCGGCGGTGCGCTGGTCACGACAGTCCTTGCCATCAACTTCATCGGCGACGGCCTTCGTGATGCCTTCGACCCTCGTGCCGAACTGAACTGACGATCAGAAAGAAAGAGAACATGAGCAAATTCAAGGGTGTCGTCCCTCCAGTCGTAACTCCGCTCAATGCGGATTTCACCGTCGACTATCCGTCCTACACGCGGGTGCTCGAAAATCTGATTGATGCCGGATGTCACGGTCTTTTCGTGCTCGGCTCGACCAGCGAGGTGGTGTTCCATGACGCGAAGACGAGACGGGAAATCATCGAACATTCGGCAAAGGTCATCAATGGCCGTGTGCCTTTGATCGTCGGCGTCATCGACGCAACGACCGATCCGGTCATCAACCATGCAAGGATCGCCAAGGCGGCCGGTGCCGATGCGGTTGTCGTGACGGCCCCCTATTATACCGTTACCAGCCAGCCGGAAATTCTCGACCACTTCCGCTTCATCCGAGATGCCGTCGATGTGCCGCTGATCGCCTACGACATCCCGGTCTGCGTCAACACCAAGCTGCAACGCCAGACGAGTGTGACGCTCGCACGCGAAGGCACGATCATCGGCATTAAAGATTCCAGCGGTGACGACGGCAATTTCCGCTATGTCCTGCTCGATCTCGCCGAAAAAAAGGATGTCTTCCTGATGACCGGCTCTGAGATCGTCGTCGACAATGCGCTGCTGATGGGCGCGCATGGTGTCGTCCCCGGCATCGCCAATGTCGACCCGCATGGTTACGTCAGGCTCTGGGATGCCGCCCAGCGCGGCGATTGGGCGGCGGCCCGCAAAGAACAGGAGCGTCTCTGCCGGCTGTTCGAAATCGTCTGGGTCGGCACCGGTCGCGTCAGTGGCGGCGCGTCCGGCATCGGCGCCTTCAAGGCTGCTATGAAAAGCCTCGGCATCATCGATACTGCGCTGATGCCTCGCCCACGTGCCGCACTTAATGAAGCCGAAACCGCCAAGATCAACGAGATCCTGCGTGCCACCGGCCTGCTTTCCTGAGGAATGCCATGCAACAGGCTGCCGACACCATACTCGATGTGAAAGGCTTACGGACGGTTTTCCGCGTTCGTACCGGCGAAATGACGGCGGTCAACGGCATAGATCTGTCCGTCGCAGCCGGCGAAACATTGGCGCTTGTTGGTGAATCCGGCTCAGGAAAGTCGGTCACCAGCCTCTCGGTCATGCGGCTGCTCACCC
This sequence comes from Neorhizobium sp. UBA7851, assembly GCA_002500765.1. Classification (GTDB taxonomy): domain Bacteria; phylum Pseudomonadota; class Alphaproteobacteria; order Rhizobiales; family Rhizobiaceae; genus Neorhizobium. The sequence continues at coordinate 28,006 of DLSX01000119.1, read as the reverse complement.
GAAAGATCGGCGCGATCGCAGCCGGCAGCATCCACCTGAAGCGCAAGGACGGCAAGGTTCGCGATCTTGTCATTCTGAGCGAAGAGGAGATGCGCAGCATTCGCGGTGACGATATCGGCATGGTGTTTCAGGAACCGATGTCGAGCCTCAATCCCGTTTATACGATCGGTGACCAGATTTCGGAGCCGATCCGCATCCATCGCGGGGCGGACCGAAAAAGCGCGATGGATGCGGCCGTTTCATTGCTCGACAGTGTCGGAATTCCCGATGCGGCGCGCCGGGTCAAACAATATCCGCACGAACTTTCCGGCGGCATGCGCCAGCGTGCCACGATCGCCATGGCGCTCGCCTGTGATCCGACGCTGCTGATTGCGGACGAACCGACCACCGCCCTCGACGTCACCATTCAGGCGCAGATTCTAGATCTACTGCAGAAACTCCAGCGCGAGCGCGGCATGGCCATGCTGTTCGTCACCCACAATCTCGGCGTCGTGGCCGAAATCGCCCACCGGGTGGCGGTGATGTATGCCGGACGGATCGTCGAGACCGGGCCCGTTGCAGACGTTTTCCGCAACCCGAAACACCCCTACACGATGGGACTGCTCGCCTCGATGCCGAAGCTCGGCGATGCGACGCGCATGAAGCATGCAGGCGAAAAGCTTGCCGCCATTCCGGGCGTCGTACCCAGCCTGATGAACATGCCGGCTGGCTGCGCCTTCGAACCACGCTGCAAATTCGCGACGGAGGACTGTCGCAAGGCGGTGCCGCCGCTTTTCGATGTCAGCCCGCACCATAAAAGCCGCTGCATCCACTGGCAGGAGGTCTAGATGAGCGCACCGCTTCTTGAAGTCCGCGATCTGGCAAAACAATACACGACCCGCGGCTCGTCGCTGACGATCCTGCAGAATATCTCATTCGATATCGGCAAGGGCGAGGTCGTCGGATTGGTCGGCGAATCCGGCAGTGGCAAGACCACGATCGGCCGCTCCGTCCTGCGGTTGATAGAGCCATCGGCAGGCAGTGTCCGCTTTGACGGCACCGAACTGACAAAGCTATCAGCCTCGCAGCTGCGGCGCGCGCGTCCGCGCATGCAGTATATTTTCCAGGACCCGTTCGCCAGTCTTTCGCCCCGCATGACGATCGGCGAAATACTGACCGAAGGCCTCAAAATCCAGGGTATAGGCAACTCGAAAGAGCGCCTGGACCGTGCCCGCAAGGCTCTCGAACAGGTCGATCTGCCCGCGGATGCCATCAACCGGTATGCCCACGAGTTTTCCGGCGGACAGCGGCAAAGGATCGGTATCGCGCGGGCGCTGACACTTCAGCCGGAATTTATCGTCGCAGACGAGCCGGTTTCGGCACTCGACGTCTCGATCCAGGCGCAGGTCATCAATCTGCTGCGCGATCTGCAGCAGCGGTTGGGGCTGACCATGCTGTTCATCAGCCATGATCTGGCGGTGGTCGAATATATCTGCGACCGGGTGATCGTGCTTTATCTCGGTCGCGTCATGGAGATCGCGCCAAGTGCCGAACTCTATGCCGCTCCCCAGCATCCCTACACGCAGGCGCTGCTGTCAGCGATCCCCTCATCCGATCCCGATTCCCATCGCAACCGGCAGATCCTGAAGGGTGACATACCAAGCCCCGCCAATCCGCCAAGCGGCTGCGTTTTTCGCACACGATGTCCGAAGGCGCTGCCGAAATGCGCCGAGGTGGTGCCGGAATTGCGCGAAACTTCGCCGGGCCGTTTCAAGGCCTGCATTCGCGACGATTTGAATGAGGTCGCGTCATGACCCGTCGGCACCCTATCGCCGGAAACTGGGCCAGCCTACTTCTGCCGATCCGCGACGACGATAGCATCGATTTTGCCGCGTTGGCCGAAGAGATTGATATCCTGATCGAGGCACGGGTGGACGGCATTTATTCGAACGGCACCGCCGGAGAGTTTCATAACCAGACGGAAGCGGAATACGACCGGATACAAGCCTTGCTGGCGAGCCGCTGCCGACAGACCGGGATGCCATTCGTGATCGGCGCCTGCCAGCCGGATCCACGGATCATGCTCGAACGTTTGAAAAGGGCCGCGCCGCATCGGCCGACAGCGATACAAGTCATTTTGCCGGACTGGTGGCCGCTGACCAATGCCGAGGCGATAGATTTCCTCAAGCGCGCATCGGATGTCGCGGGCGGCATTCCGCTGATCCTCTACAATCCACCGCATGCCAAACGTGTTCTCTCACCCGCTGATCTGTCCCGGGTTTGCGGCCCATGCCCGTCTGTCGTCGGCATCAAGCTCGCTGACGGTGACGACAACTGGTATGCCGAGGCGCGACGGCATCTCTCTGAATTCGCCCTGTTCGTGCCGGGGCATCATCTGGCCACGGGCGTAAAACATGGCGTGGCGGTGGGCGCGTTTTCCAATGTAGCCTGCCTCAGCCCTCGTGGTGCTCAGGCATGGACCGATCTGATGAAAACGGATATTGAGACGGCCCTCGAGATCGAAGGCCGGTTATGTGCATTTATGAACGATCATATCGTTCCATTCCGTGATCACGAAGGGTATTCCAACGCAGCCCTGGACAAACTGCTTTGTGCCATCGGCAATTGGGGGCCAGTCGGCACACGATTGCGTTGGCCATACAGGTTCATCGAAAACAGGAGAGCGGACAAGCTTCAGCTCACTGCGCAACTCTCTCTTCCCGAGCTTTTTTCACACAGCGCCTACCAAACATAATAACACGCTGCCTTGTGAATACTCATCTGGGAGGTAAGCAGCATTGCAATTTTCTCTCGTACAAATATGACCATTTGACCACGTAAACTCGGACCAAGCGGCACCTGCTGGGGTCAAAAATTCCCAAGCTGCAAGCGAATTGCGGGCATTGCCGCCATGCCGAACTTTAAGGAGGTAAGCGTCTCGACTAAACCGCAACACGCGGAACGTTTGCGCGATGTCGTGAGTACTGGCGCATGCGCCAGTGGTATCGAAGTTGTTCGCGAAGCCAACGAGATATTGCGAAAGGCGCCGGCATATTTCGCGATGGCGGAGCTCGACCGCCCCTTCAAACGATGATCTCGTTCATCGCCCTTTCTTCGCGAATAGCTGTAGTTTGCCTGGGCTTGATCTGTACCAAGCCGACGATTTCTTCCCGGGCTCTTAAACGCGTATCTTCGTAAGCCTTGCACTTCGCCATCAGAGCCCGAGCAGTCTCTATCGTGGGCATCTAGGTGCGGTCGCACAGTTAAAGCATCACAAACTACAACTCCTTCACCCGGGCTTGATCGATAGACCGAATGCCGCCTTTTCAAGGTCGACCGCCTCGAAGCCGATCTTGATCACGCGTGGCCCCCATACTTCCAGATGACGCGGATCCGTTATCTCGATCGGCTCCATGCCAGTGACGTGAAGATTGGTCGGTGTGACGATCAGCACGCGATCTTTTCCGAAGATCCGGCACACTCCATCTGCCCCGACCTCAATCTCGCGATCGGACAGATATATCGGAAGCTCAAAACGGGTGAGCTTTTCGCCCAGATCGATCTCGTCTCTGATCGCGATCTCAGCCGCATCGTGATCGAAGCGGAAATTCCGGATCATGCGGCGCGATCCTGGATCACTGAAATAAACGGGGCTCGCATCGAGAGACAGGAAACTGCTGGCGCCTTGGCGAAGGTAGGTAATATCCCGCGCCTGCGCGCCTTTCCCCGCAACTTGCAGGCGACCATTGACAGCAGGGACGTTGTGGCCTTTCGAGCTGATATGCCACATGTCATATCGCGTTTCTGTGAAGGTCGCGCGCGAATAGGCACCCTGCCCAAGGTCGATGATCATTGGTTCACCGTCCAGATAGACGTTGAAATGGCCGACGTCGTTATGGGAGTGATGATTGATCTCCGGGTCATTGCTGCCGGCGATTGCACTCAGCATCAGCCCGGCACCGGCCTTTTCCTCGGATCGGGCAATCATCATCTGCATGTCGGCGAGCCAGACGCTTTCCTCACATATCCTGGCCGCCGACTTTCTGTTTTGCGGTGTCCAGAAAAGCAGTCGGGTCAGGTGCACGAGGAACTGGCGGGCGTAATCATTGCGCCCACGGCCCCGGCCCGGATTGGCGAGCTTGTGCCGGGCCGAACGGTCGATATCATCGGCGACGAGACCGGACAGTTGCTCAGAGCCGATAAGGCTGGCATAGCGGCTGAGCAGCCCCTGATCCAGATCGATCTTCAGACTGCCATCCGCGAAGTTGACGAAGAGGTTACCACCGATATTGAGCGGCAGGATATGCTCCCCGAAATTGCGGAACTTCCGATTGTCTCCCGCCTTCAGATCGATGCCGAAGCGTTCCTCGACAAGGCTGACAAAACCGGCTAGCCGTCCGGCGCTGACCACCCAGTAGCCCGGTCCCTCAATGCAGGCACCTGATGGCTCGATCGTGTCGAAAAAGCGCTGCATCGGCACCATCAGCTTCATTGCGATGGTGGCCAGGCGCTGGTCATCCTCGACAGTATAGCAGGCAGCGAGCAAGAGATTGTGCGCGCACCATGCCGTCCAGTTGTTGCGTCCCAGGTACCAGCCGTAATGTTTCGGCCCTTCGAGAAGCTGCAGCGCACGACGGTCGATCTCGCCCTGGATGCGATAATAGAGCGACGGCACGGTTTCGAGCAGCGTATGCTTCAAGAGATAACATGCCTCGGCCAGCGTCGCCGCCGTTTCGCAGACGAAAAGATCGAGATAGTCGTCGCCGGCTACCGGAAGCGGGTCGTCTTCCTTCCAGGGATTGGGCTGCTTGAACATCACCATGTCGTGCTGCCCGGCAAAATTATGCGCAGGCACACACCAGCTTATCTCGCTGAGTATTTCCCAAAGATAGTCGATGATTTTCGCGAGATAGGTTCCATCGGCTTTGAGGCACTCGGCAATGACGAGATGGGACAGCTCGTAGCGGCGACGGAAATAGTTCTCCTCGTAGTGGAGCCGATCGCCATTCGTCATGAAATTCATGTACATGGAACCGGTCAGCGGATCGATCTCCTGATCCAGAAGAAGATCTGCGACCGCGATTATGGCTTCTCCCGCCACCTTCAGATGTGGATCATCGGTCACGGCCTTCCATTGAGAGCGGTCCTGGATACCGGGAAACGGCTTCCAGTCTCTGTTTTCGGACAATCCTTTGAGGAGCTGTTCGATCTTCATCGCGTCTTTGAACATTTCGATATTCCCATTCGGTCAGCCCCGCTGGCCCGAACCGACCAGCGTGCCACCCCGTTATTTTTCATGGTTCAGCTGTCTTCACGGCGGCGGATGCGTTTTCCGCTCTCGGCATCGAATACGCGCACCTTGGAATGATCCGGGATGAGCGTGACGACCTGTCCCGCTTCCAGCGGTCGCTGTTCCTTGAAGGCTGCGGAGACGCGGAACCCTTGCGCATCCGACAGGATCACCATGTCCGAGCCGGTGTTTTCGACCGCGTGGATGGTGGCAGCAATGCCGCCCTCCTGCTTGCCGACAACAATCCCGACATGTTCCGGCCGGATGCCATAAAGGATCGCCTGGCCTTCCCCGAAATCATTGGCGGCGCCAAGGGGCAGCAATGCTCCGTCCGAGAGGCGCGCGGCGGCTTCACCGCCGTTCAATTCGACACGGGCTTCGATCAGGTTGATCGAAGGCGTGCCGAGGAAGCTGGCGACGAAGGTGTTGACAGGATCGTTGTAGAGCGTCAGCGGCGGCCCCGCCTGCTCCACGCGTCCGTCCCTCAGCACGACGATCTTCTGGCCGAGCGTCATAGCCTCGACCTGGTCATGCGTCACATAGATCGAGGTCGTACCAAGACGCTTGTGCAGGTCGGCGATTTCGCCGCGCACCTGGACGCGCAGCTTGGCGTCGAGGTTCGACAGAGGTTCGTCGAACAGGAATACCGATGGATCACGCACGATCGCGCGGCCCATCGAGACGCGTTGCCGCTGACCACCCGACAGCGCCTTCGGCAGGCGATCGAGCAACGGTTCCAGTTCAAGCATTCGCGCCGTCTGCCTTACCTTCTCCTCGATCTGCGCCTTTGGCATTCCGGCCAGTTTCAATGCAAACCCCATGTTTTCGGCGACCGTCATCTGCGGGTAGAGCGCGTAAGTCTGGAACACCATCGCGATATCGCGCTGTTTCGGAGCAAGCTCCGTGACGTCCTTGCCATTGATCGAAACGGTTCCGCTTGAGACCTCTTCAAGGCCGGCAATGATGCGGAGCAGGGTCGATTTCCCTGATCCCGACGGACCGATCAGGACGCAGAATTCTCCGTCTTCGATCTCAAGAGCAACGTCATGAATGACATCGACTGCCTTGAAGGACTTGTTGACATTGTGAAGGCTAACTGAACCCATTTTATTCACCCGAACCTTTCGCTTCAGCCCTTGACCGCGCCGGACATCAGCCCGCGATTGAACTGTTTCTGAAGCAGGAGATAAACGACGATGCAGGGCACCGTGGCGACGACAGTGACGGCGATGAAGATGTTTTGCTGCAGCACCTCGTCGACGCGCAGAGAACGCAGGATGACGGGAAGCGTGTAGAGATTGCGGTCATCGACGGCGATCAGCGGCAGGAGATACTGATCCCAGATCATCAGGAAGCCGAAGATGGTTGCCGTTCCGAGCGCCGGCCTGACAAGCGGCAGCACCACGCGCCAGAAGATCTGCAACTCATTGGCGCCATCGACACGCGCCGCATCCTCGAGATCGCGCGGGATCGCCTTCATGAATTCCGTCAGGAGGAATACCGAGAAGGCCCAACCAACGACCGGCAGGATCATCGCCGCATAGGTATTGTAGATCGACGTGTGCAGCAGCGGCAATTCCGCATGCAGGATGAGATAAAGCGGGATGGCGATGACCTCGTCTGGCAGCATCATGGTCGAGATAATTGCCAGACTGACGATGGCTGCGCCGCGAAACCTCTTGCGAGCCAGCGCATAGGCGGCGAGTGCACTGACAAACGTCTGCAGCACGGTTGCTATCGCGACAACGAACAATGAGTTGAAGAGGTAGATCCAGATTTTGACTTCAGACCACGCGTAGATGAAGTGATCGAATGTCGGATTGCTCGGCCACAGGACAAGCTGGCCCGGCTGCACGGTATTCTTGGTAAAGGCGGTCGCCAGGATACCCCAGAAGGGACCGCAGAATACGATGAGCAGCAGGGCATAAACCAGACCGCGGGCAATGCGTTGCGGGATTGTGATTTTCATCGGATGCTCCTCAGGTCCGATCGATCCGGTTCTTCACACTGACATGCACGATGGTCAGGCATACGGTGAAGGCGAACAGCAGGAAGGAAACCGCGGCGGCATAGCCGTAGTCGAAGCGTTCAAAACCGGCTTTGAAGATATTTGTCATGATGACTTCGGTGGCATCAGCCGGGCCGCCGCCGGTCGTGGTGTAGACTTCGGTGAAGACGCGGAAGCCACGAATGAGCGAGAGCATGATGACGACGGAGAATGCCGGGACGAGGCCGGGAATGGTGACGTGCCAGAGTTTTCGAAACGCGCTCGCGCCATCCACTGATGCTGCATCGTAAAGCTCGCGATTGATGCTTGCGAGACCGGCGATGAAGATCATCATGTTATAGGGAACGTTCTTCCATATCTGCATTAGAATGACGATGAAAAGCGCCTGATCAGGATCGGACATGAACCCCTGTGGCCCAACGGCGAAAACGCCGAGCATCTGGTTCACGACGCCATTTGCGCCGGGATAGAACAGGATCCGCCAGATTTCAGCGAGGACGGCAATCGAGGTCACCGCCGGAATGAAGATTGCGGTGCGGATCAGCCGTATGTGGCGGGCTTGACCTTCAAGCGCCAGCGCGACCGCGAAGGCCAAGACGCCGCCCGCGATTGTCGTCGAGACGACATAGATGAGCGTATTCAGGGTCGCCGCATGCAAGGCGCCGTCGGAAAGAGCGCGCTCGAAATTGGCAAGACCGACCCACTGATCCGATCCTGAAAAGCGCACCTTGTAGAAGCTCATGAACAACCCTTTGATGATGGGCACGAACTTGAACCAGGTGAAGATGATCAGGGCCGGAGCCAGAAACAGCCAGGGAACGATCCATCTCAGGCGTTTAGAGTGAAACCACATATGCTCCTCCGCTTGGCACCAGGAAATCCTGGCGAGCGCCGGGTGACGCTCGGGCAATAAATTGCGAGTATTAGGGTGAGGAATTGGCCGACATTGTTCGGCCGGTTGGCGCCGCATCACGGGCAAGACAGTCACGCGGCGCCCGTTTTGTGCTGAAGCTTACTTGGCCAGAACCTCTTGAAGTTTCAGTTCCGCGTTAAGAGACTTGTCGAGCCCTTGCAGCCCGGACATGATGTCGGAATTGCAGCTGGAGAGGATCTGATTGAGGCCATCGGCCGCGACCTGACGGATCGGCTTCCAGTTCGGCACGCGCGGGAAGTAGCGCGCGTTTGTGGCATAAAGATCGGCGAAAACGCCCCAGGCCGGATCAGGCTGGACCTTTACCACATCGACATTCTTGTTGACCGAGAGGCGGACGATGGCGTTGTCGCCGGTACCGGCGGCCATGCCGGTTTCCTGCCCCTTCTTTGAAACCAGATATTCGATGAACTGTTTCGCCTGTGCCTCATGCTTGGTCGAAGCCATGATGAAGGCTGCCTCGCCTTCAGCAAGCTCGGCCTGACCAGCAGGGCCAGCGGGTGGGGCGACGACCTCAAACTTGTCGCGTCCCGGTTCACGCGTGAAAGCCGCGATATGATACGGGCCCGAGCGGAAGATCCCACCTTGCCCAGAGACGAAGACTGGCAGCGTATCGCCAGTGGTCGATGTGATTGCAGCCGGCTGCGCATAACCATCGCAGATCATCTTGCGTGCGAAGGTCACGGCTTTTTCGACGGCGGGCGTTGCCATGGACGAAACATAGGCGTCACCCTTCTGCTCAAGAAAGTCGCCACCAGCCTGCCATATCAGATCGGACATGAACCAGGATGCGTAACCGCGCGTGCCGGAAAGCGGCATGACATAGCCGTAGGTGTCCTTCTTGCCGTTTCCATCCGGATCGTTTTCTGTAAATGCCTTTGCCAGATCGTAGAGATCTTCCCAGGTCCTGGGCACGTCGTAACCGATCTTTTCACGCCAGTCCTTGCGGATGAAAACCGCAAAGGCCTGCGCCGATGTCGGCACGCCGTAATAGTTTCCATCAGCGGCCTGAACGCTGTTCCAGGCAACGTCATGAAGCTCATCACCACCCTTCAGAGAAGCACGATCGATCGGCTTGACGACGCCCATATCGAGCAGCTGGCCCATGAACGTGGCATCGTTGACAACCAGATCCGGGAGGCTGCCGCCAGCGGCTGCACGTGTGAGGCGCGTTTCAAAGTCAATATTGGCGAGAAACAGGTCCACCTCGATGCCTGTCTCAGCCGTAAACCCGTCAACGATGCGCGCAATAGTCGGCCGTTCAGCATCGCCGTATCGCATCCAGACATTGATCGTCTCTGCCGAATAAGCCGCGGACATCATCGTCGTGCTTGCCAGCGCTGCAAACGCGAACACCCCTATCTTCCTCATGGGAAACCTCCTCTAAAGTTGCCATTCGCCCTGCACGCCTCCAGAACATGCCAAACGTCTGTCCCCGGCAGAGCCGTTTTCCTCCAAGCCAACGGGCTCACAGGCACGCCCTCCAAGAAAGGAAAACGTTTAACTGTCATTTTTAGCGTGGTAGAAGCTGGGCAGAATGATATGGATCAATCGAAATCACTGAAAAAATATGTCATTTCGGACTTCGAGGCATGTCTCGAAATTCGTGAACGTCAGTTTTTGACAATGCATGCATTGAAAAGAGCGGCAATAGGAAAGCGTTTACCTCCATGAAGCGCCCAAAGAGACCGACCATACGGGATGTTGCGGAGAAAGCCGGTGTATCGATTGCGACTGTGTCGAAATATGTGAATGGCCAGCAATCATTCTCGCAAGGCGTGGAAGAAAGACTGCGCGACGCTATCAATGAGCTGGCTTACAGCCAGAATTCTCTAGCTCGCGCGATGGTCACCGGTCGTACGACCGCGATCGGGCTCGCGGTGATGGATCTCGCCAACCCCCATTATTCGAATGTCGTGAAAGGTGCCAACCGGGTGGCCCTAGCGAACGGTTACAATCTCTTCGTGGTGGACATGGAGGAAAGCCTTGCAGCAGTTCGCCCGCTACTGGAGGCACTGGTGCCGCGCACGGATGGTTTGATCGTCAGCGCACGAATTCCGAAAGATGTAACCGACTGGCTGGCGGAACTGGACAAACCGGTTGCCTTTCTCGGCCAACCCGAGCGTGACGACGTTCTGACCGTCGGCACCGACAGTGTCCACGTTGCCGCACTGCTTGCGCAATATCTCGTCCGGCAGGGTTTCAAGCGGTTTGGCTACGTGGGCTATTCACGCGCACCATCGAATTCCGATCGCCTTCAGGGATTGAAGCAGGTCCTCGAGCCGGCAGGGGTCGAACTTCTGATCTTCGATGTCGATGAACCGACGAATGAAGCCGGTGAACGCGCTGCGGCACGCGTGTTGCTGCATCCGGATCGCCCGGATGTGATTATCGGCTGGAATGACCTTGTGGCGATCGGCATGATGAACGAGGCCCGTTCGCTTGGGTTCAGAATTCCCGATGATGTGGCCTTTGCCGGTATCGATAATATTCCGGTCAGCCGCTACGTGACGCCACCGCTGACGACTGTCGATGTTTGCAGCCAGGCAACGGGTGAAGTCGTGATGAAGAAGATCATCGCGTTGATCGAGGGAAAACCGCAACCCACGGGTCTTGTGCTGGAACCGGCGTTGATTACACGCGAGTCGACGCAGCGTCGGTCCACCTGATGGCTTATCGGGAGCAGGCGTATGGGTACCGGTGAAAGAGCATGCTCTTGAAGGGAACCGAACACACGACACTCGATGTCCGACTGAAAATCTAACAATTCAAATTGCTTAAATGCTTGCGCGGTGCGTGACTAATAGGTCTACGCGTCGAATTGGAGCGGCGATTTTGCCCTTCGACAAACGATTTAACAGCATTTCGCCGACGATCTTTCCCAGTTGGGCGCTATCGATTCCGACAGTCCTCAGGCCCGGCGGTATTTCGGCAGCAATGTCGCTCTCACCGAGCCTATAACACCGAAGTCCTTGGGAATGGAAAGCTTGCGGCGACGAGCCTCCCATCAGCGCTCCCAATGCAAGGAGGCCGTTTGCGCAGAAGACCGCGTCCACGCTCGCTCCGCTTTCCAGACAGGCAGCAGCACCCGTCCGAGGGGCCGGCGACTTCATCGCTAAGGAATTCTCCCACGAATTCGAGCCCCACATCCCTGCAACCATCGCGAAAACCATTGAGGCGAGGGGCGCCACGCCCTCCCCTTCTAACGATAAAGCCAACCTTTTTTGTACCCGCCAGCCGCCAGAGCTCCCGCCGCTAGTCTGCCGGCTTCGGTATTTGAAAAACCGACAAGCATGTCGATGGGATCGCGCGGAAGCGCCCATGTCTCCATGATCGGAATACCGAGGTTGCGACGTGTTTCGCGGTTTTGTCGAGTTCGATGACACCGTTAAACATCACTGCTGCGGGTTTGAGGGCCTGAAGCGAGCGGATTGCCGCCGTTTCGCGATCATATGAGTAGGATGTCTGCCCCACGAGGAAAAGATACCTTTTCCGGATCGCCTCTGCCGTTGTGGCGCTCCCGTGCAAAACCTGGCCCATAGCGCATCCCTCCATTCAATGGATGAAATTGCACCATCAAACTCTGGGATCAAACACCTAGACTAAAAGATCATAGAAGGTGCGTGGCTTCAGGCGCGGCAACATCGCCATCTGGGTGCGGCTTTCAATCTGGAAAGTACCGAGCGTGTCGGCCCGCCCAACGACTACATAGGTCGCGGGATCTTCCTGCGGGGTGGTCGCCAGGTCGATCGGCTTGTTCTTGTACTCGCGAATGGGGAAAGTCCGCGATGACCGAACATCGCGGACAGGCATTACTGCATTTCACGCAGCACGCTCTTCTCGTGAGGTCAGCTTATGTGCAGGTTGAATGACCGGCGCTGACGGATTTCACTTTACGTTCCTAACTCTTGATGTCCGGCATTTAGCCGCCGGATATTTCAGGATATGAGGAAACCGGTAGGCCTTCAGCCACCGAGTACGAAACGGGAGAATGCGAGCGAATGTCGCGCGTCTTCATCCATTTTCGCCTCGTCCGCGCCGTTTGTGAGATCACGCCAAACCCGGATATCGGAGCCGATCGTTCCACCCGTCTTGACGAAGGGCTCCATGACGACAGCGCCGGTATAGTTGATCTCACGCAGCGCAGCGCCGATCTCGTGCCACGGAAGATTGCCCTTGCCGGGAACACGGCGGTTGTTCTCGCCGGTATGAAAATGACCGAGCAGCGGGCCGGCAGTGCGGATCGCATCGCCAAAGCTGTCTTCCTCGATGTTCATATGGAACGTATCGAGCATGACCTTGACGTTCGGCTTGCCGACATCGGTAACGAAGGCAACGCCTTCGGCGGCCGTGTTAAGGACGTGGTTCTCGAAGCGGTTCAACACCTCGATGCAGAGATTGATGCCAAGGTCATTGGCGAAATCGGCGATTCCGTGAATGCCCTCGACGCCGCGCGCCCGGTCGCCTTCCTTATCGACCGGCTTGGAATAATCTACCGGCCAGTAGGAATGCAGCGCACCGCCGATCGACTTGATGTCAAGCTTGGCGACATTGGTCAGGGTCTGTTCGAAGAAGGCCTTGCCGGCCCTGCGGACGTCTGCATCCGGCGACGACAGGTTCTTCTCTTTCTTCGGGCCGATGCCAGCCGTCAGGATGATGTTGTTGTCCCTGGCGGCCTGCCTGATTTGCGCGAGTTCAGCATCGCTGTAGGAGTTGATGTGGTGGGCGGCAACCTCGATGACGTCGAAGCCGAGCTTGGCGACCTTCTCGACATAGGGACCGAACTTGGCGCTCCACTCGTGTTCCCAGTATGAATAGTAGATTCCGTGCTTCATGAGAGTCTCCTTCATTGATTTGGGCATGGGGGATCGTTCCGACAGTGTGTCGGCGATTTCTGGTCGTAGGTGATTTCGGCGCTAACTCGCCGATAGCTGGTCGTTCAGGACGGCGGGCTGATCGTCCCGGAATTATTCAGTCGAAGATCGGGTTCGGCGCTTCCGGAGACGATGAACATCCCGTTCGGCAGATCGTTTTCCTCAACTTTCCTGGCCGTCTGTTCCTCGTTAAGGCCAAAGCCTTGCCATCGTGCGCGCAGACGGGAACGAAGATCGTCGATATCGACATCAACGAAGATGGTGAAATCGAACAGCGGCTTGAGACGATCCCAAGGCATCTGATTTGCGAGCAGATAATTTCCTTCGCAGACGATGATATCAACCGATTTCGGAATCAGACGTCCGCCGGCGCGGGCGATCTCCAGTGCACGATCGAATACCGGCACGGCGATCATGTCATCCTCGTTCGCCTTGAGGCGTTGCAGCATATGTCGCAGCCCATGAGCATCAAACGTGTCGATCGCCCCCTTGAACGGGCGCCGTCCCATGGTCTCAAGGACAACGTCGTCATAATGGTAACCGTCCATCGGGAAGAGCGCTGCACTCGCTGCACCGGCCTCGTTTATGAGATCGACGGCGCGCTCCGCCAGAGTAGACTTGCCCGATCCAGGCGCGCCGGCAACCGCGATCAGCACGCGGCGTCGGCCCGCGCCGACAAACCGGTCTTCGGCGATATCCGCAATCTTGCGGGCATTGCTCTCTATGTTCATGATAAACTCCGCAATTGCCAAACGGCTTTCCCGGCCGCCCTCACCAGCATGTGAACCCGCCATCGACAGGTACGACGGCGCCGGTCATCAGGCTGGCTGCATCCGAAACCAGAAAATGCACGACGCTTGCGACTTCGTGGGCCTGGCCAAAGCGTCCCATCGGTGTGTCGCGACGCCATTCCGCCGCAAGCCCGCTTGCTTCAGCGTGGCTGATCAGGGGAGTTTCGATATAGGTCGGTGCGACGGAGTTAACCCGCACGCCACGCGCGGCCCATTCAGCCGCCAGCGAATGGGTCAGGTGATGGACTGCGGCCTTCGAGGCATTGTAATGCGATTGTCCCTGGGGCCGATTGACGATCAGCCCCGACATGGAGCCGATATTGACGATCGATCCCGAGCCCTTTGCCAGCATGTGACGACCAAAGGCGCGGTCACACCAGAATACGCCATTCAGGTTCACATCGTTGACCGCCAGCCAGTCGGCGTCTTCGACATCTTCTGCGGCAACGGGCGGGCGACCGATCCCGGCATTGGCAACCAGAATATCTGCTGCGCCATGTTCATTTGCGATGGCATCGGCGACATTCTGCACGGCCGCGGAATCCGTGACGTCTACCACATAAGACAGCGCGCCATGGCCCTTGGCTTTCAGTGCGGCCTTGCCATCTTCGAGCGAGCCGGCATCGCGATCGAGCAGGATGATCCTTGCCCCCGCCTCGGACAGCGCCTCCGCGATGGCGAGACCTATTCCGCGACTACCACCGGTGACAACCGCCAGCCGCCCATCAAGCCTCAGCTTTTCCATGTACATTGGGAGTGACCTTTCAATACTTAATCTGAGACGGCTTTAAGCCGATACCGGTTGAAGAGATTGTTTGTCGTCGGCGGATCCGGCGCGAGAGACCGTTAGTGTTCGGCCATCTTCCGCGAAGAGATGCGATCGATCGGGATCCGGAGTAAGAAAGATAGTGTCGCCGCGACGATATCCACGTTCTCCGACCGCGCGGACCGTAATCGTTCCCAGGCTCTTCACATCGACGGTGAAAAAGGCATCGCTTCCAAGCTGTTCTTCCACCAGGATGGTGCCCGACCAGAGGCCGGTATTGCGATCATAGCCGAGATGCTCCGGGCGGATGCCGAAAGTGACCTTACCAGGTGAAAGTGAAGCAGCAAGATTGGTCAATTCGATCGGACCTGCAGCCGTTTCGATCCAGCTGCCACCGGCAGTGTTGGCCTCGATGAAATTCATCTTCGGAGATCCGATGAAACCCGCAACGAAGATGTTTGCGGGCGCATCATAAAGGGCGATAGGCGTATCGAACTGTTCTACCTTGCCCGCATTGAGAACGACGATGCGATCGGCCATCGTCATGGCTTCGACCTGATCGTGCGTAACGTAGATCATCGTCGTCTTCAGTTCATCATGGAGACGGATCAGCTCCAGCCGCATCTGGACGCGAAGTGCTGCATCAAGATTGGACAACGGCTCGTCAAACAGAAATGCGGTTGGCGCACGAACGATTGCCCGGCCGATCGCGACACGCTGCCTTTGGCCGCCGGAAAGCTGCCTGGGATAGCGTTCAAGATAGGGCTCCAGCGCCAAGGCTCGCGCGGCATTAAGCACGCGCTCCCTGATTTCGGCCTTGGGTCTACCGGACACGCGCAGTCCGAATCCGATATTCTCGGCGACAGTCAAATGTGGGAACAGCGCATAGGACTGGAACACCATGGCAAGCTGGCGCTCAGACGGCGCCACCTTCGTCACATCGCGGCCGTCGATCATGATCTGGCCGCTGGAGACATCCTCGAGACCGGTGATCAACCGCAGCAATGACGATTTTCCGCAGCCAGATGGCCCGACGAAAACGACATATTCGCCTTCGTTGATCGAAAGGCTGACATCGCGGATCACGTCAAATTCGCCAAAGCTTTTGACGACATTTTTGAGCGTTATCTGGCCCATTATTATTTCCTCCTGTGACGGTCGCCTTTGGCTCAGTCGAAAATGATGCCGCCATCGACGTTCAGTGACTGGCCCGTGATGAATGCGGCATCGTCCGATGCAAAAAAGCCGACGGCGCCCACGACGTCGGCCGGGTTACCGACGCGACCCATTGCAGTCTTTTCGAGCACCTTACGGAGGGTTTCGGGATCCTGCAGATGTGCACGCCCCATATCGGTGTCGATTACACCCGGGCACACTGCGTTGACCGTGATGCCCTGCGTTGCCACTTCCCGTGCAAGACCCTGGGTGAAATTGATCACAGCTCCCTTCGAGGCGCAGTAATGTGTCTCGTTCGGGCCACCAAGCTTGCCGCCAATGGACGCGATATTGATAATCCGACCGCTACCATTGGCCCGGAACTGCGCCAGAAATGCCTTGGTAACGAGAAAGGTGCCTTTGGTATTGACGGCAAACATCCGGTCCCATTCGTCCGGTTCGATGCCGTCTGCCAGATGAACCGAGCGCACACCGGCATTATTGACAAGTACGTCAAGACGCCCGGCTTTCTTCAATAGCTCCTCGGCCATGGCTTGCACCGATGCGGGGTCGCTGACATCGCAATAGATAGTCGCGCACTGGCCGCCATTTGACTGAACCGTCGCCACGAGATCGGCGAGTTCCGCCTCACGTGCTTTAAGGTCGTTGGCAAACACCTGGTAACCTTCGGCTGCGAGCCGCTCGGCAATGGCGCGACCGATGCCGCGCGACGCGCCGGTCACCAATGCCACTTTGTTCGTTCCACGTTGGGGTATCATTTGAAAGCTCCTTGGGAAATCGCAACGGAATTCAGTCTTTCACGGCGCCCATTGTGACGCCGGAGACGATGTGCCTCTGCATGAAGAAGGTGAACAGCACCGGTGGAAGGCACTGAATGACGGACGCGGCAGCGATATATTCCCAGTAGACTCGACCGGTGCCGACGAAAGACGAGATGACGACGGGGAATGTCTTTGCTTCGCGCGTCGTCAGGAACAGCGCCAGCATGAATTCATTCCACGCGAAGATGAAAACGAAGGTCGCTACCGCTGCCAGGCCACTCTTGCTCAACGGCAGGACGACGTCCTTGAGCACCTGCCACCAAGTGCAACCTTCGAGCCGCGCCGCCTCGATAAGTTCCTTTGGCACGCGCCTGATGAACGACATGGTCATCCAGACGGCGAAAGGAAGATTGAAGCCGGCATAGGCGATGATCAGACCCGGAAGGGAATCGAGCATGCCTACTCCACGGAAAATCACGAAGAGCGGTACGGCTGCTGCAATCGGCGGCATCATGCGGGTTGACAAGATCCAGTCGGCAAGTGCCTCGCGGCCGACAAAACGATGATTGACCAGCGCAAAGGCGGTTGGAACCGCCAGAACCAGCGCCAATATCGTCGCGCCGATCGTAGCGATCAGCGAGTTGACGATGAATGGCCAGAATTGCGTGAGCACGTCATGGAAATTCTGGAGATAAGTGAAGTCTGGTATCCAGACCGGTGGGATCGCAATGATCTCGGAGGTTGGCTTGAATGCCGCAAGCAGCAACCACAGCAATGGTGCGATGGAGATGAAGACGAATGCCAGAACCAGTGCAAGAGGTCCAAGGTCGCGCGTTCTAAAGCTGGTGCTACTCATCTTCGATCCTCCTCAGGAGACGCACGGCAAAGGTTGTGATGACGATCGAGATGACCAGGATGATGACCGCTGCAGCAGAGCCGACCCCCGCCTGGAAAAACTGGAAGTTCTGCTGATACGCATAAAGGGTCAGGACCATGGTGGAGTCGCCCGGCCCACCGCGCGTGGTGACGTAAACCACGTCGAAGAAGCGCAGGGTGTCGATGATCCGGAGAATGATGCCAAGCAGGACGATACCCCTGATCGACGGAATCTCCAAAAGCGTCAGCACGTGATACCACTTCGCTCCGTCGACGCGGGCGGCCTCATAAAGATCGGAACGAATGGACAGCAGACCGGCCATGATCAGCAACATCATGAACGGCGTCCATTGCCATATGTTGATCAGCAGGATCGAGATCATCGCAGAGGTCGAATCTCCGAACCATGTCACCGGGCCAATGCCGACGCCGCCCAGAAGATAATTCGCGATCCCGAGCACCGGATTGAAAACATAGGAAAAAATCATGCCGACGATCAGCGGGGTGACCATCATTGGCAACATGAACAGCGAACGCAGGCCGTTGACCCACTTCAGGTGGCTAAGGCTGACGAAAGCCTTTGCGATAACGAAGGCGATTACGATCTCGAAGGTGATCGATACTACGGCAAGAAGGCCCGTGTTCAGCATGGCCCGAAGAAACAGCGGATCGCTGAGCAGATTGATGTAGTTATCCGCTCCGACGAAGACCGCTCGCTTCATCGCGGTGAGCTTGACGGAATGCAGGCTGAGATAGACCGAATAAATGAATGGCCAGATCGTCAGAAGAGCCAGAAAGATGCAGGTCGGCGCGATGAACGCTGTCATCTGGAAACGGTCGCCGTGAATAAAGGCGCGGCTTCGCGGCGCCCGGTCGATACCGGACTCTATTACGGCGTTTGCCATCGGGATATCCTCTAGTAAGGCCTGGAGAGCCAAGGGTGGATTGCGCCCACCCTTGGCAAGCTTTCGTTAGAGCTGTCCGTTGTCCTTGAGCAGCTTCGTTACGGCGCTGTTTGCGCCGTCCATTGCATCCTTGGCGCTCTTTTCGCCGATGATCGCCTTGTTGACCTCGGCACCAACGGTATCGATCAGCTGGAATGCGATGGAATGGCGAGGACGAACCTCGGCCCATGCATCCTTCTGGCCTTCAAGCAAGACTGAGGTCCAGGGGAATTTTGCCTGTACCTCCTTGTCTTCCATTGCGGACAGTCGGCTTGGCGGTCCACCAGCGAGCACGAATTCCTTATGTACCTGCTTGCTTGCGAACCATTTCAGATAGTTCCACGCCGCCTCTTTCTGGCTGCCGTGAGTGTTGATGCAAGCGATCCAGCCGCCGACCGGCGTGATCGTCTTGCCCCCATCCTTGTGCGGCATCAAAGCAGCCTTGAACTTGCCGGCAATCTGGCTCTGCTTGGGATCGTTCGCGATCTGGGCACGGACCGACCAATCGTTGATCATTGCCAACTTGCCTGCCGCAAACGCATTGGCCCGCTCATCCCATGCGAAGGATTCGACACCCGGAGGGCCGAAGGCAACCATGTCGCGGAAGAACTGGACAAGGTCGACCGACTCCTTGGAATTGAGAAGCGGAGTCTGATCCTTGTAGGGCTCGGCAGATCCGATATCGTTTGACGCCCACGGCTTGCCGCCGGCGCTATAGATCCACTCGAACCATTGCTGGCCGGCAGCGGCGCCACGCTTGTTGTTCATGGCGTAGCCGTAGACGCCCGGAAACTCCTTGTTATTGGTGAACGTGGCCGCGGCCTTCTTAAGCTCTTCAAAGGTCTGCGGTACCTGCAGTCCGGCCTTTTCGAAAAGGTCCGTGCGATAGTACATCAGTTCGTAATAGATCCCGACGGGCAAGCACATGCGCTCACCTTCCCAACTCGCCTGACCGGCTCCGGACGGCGTAAAGTCGTCCCAGGCAAAAGTGTCAGGATCATCCGAAAGCTTGTCTTCGACCGGATCGAGGCAACCGGCTTCTGCGAATTCGCCAAGCCAAACGCCATCGATCAGAAGGACGTCATAGCTTCCGTCATTCTGGGAGCATGCGAGAAGTTCCTTTTCGTGAAGCGCGTCATAACCGTAGCCATCGACCTCGACCTTCGCGCCGGTCAGTTTCGTGAAACCATCCTTGACTTGCTTGATGGAGTCGATGAATGGGTCCGTAATGGTCATGACACGGAGTGTCGTACCCGAATGATCGCCGAGCTTCGCTTTCCAATCGACGTCCTGAGCCATCACGCCTGAGGCTGCGAACAGCGCCACGGCAGAGATCGAAGCAATCAACTTTGCATGCAACATGTCTACTCCTCCAACTTGCAGGCGCGTTTCTCCTACAGCCTGCGACGGCGCCCACGCGTCGACAAAGCTCCCCCCGTGCGCCGGATCGCTCCGCCACATTGGTATCTTCAAATTGTGCCAGTTCGCGCTCCGTCACCCGTGCCGGAGCGATCCTCCACTTATCCTGGGGGCGGCTGTCGACGCCCGAACGATCAGCTCACACATCAGCCTGTCGCGAGCCGACACTTCAGATTCATTATCGATATGGCTGCGCAGGCGCTTCCAGATCGTGCGCCCGATCTCCTCGACCGGTTGGCGAATTGCCGTGACCGGAGGCTTTACCGCATGCATCCAGGAGTAATCGTCGAAACCCAGAACAGAAACGTCCTCGGGAACCAAGAGCCCGTTCTGATTCGCCGATGCCAAGATCCCGAGGGTTGCAAAATTGGTCAGCGCGATAAAAGCGGTTGCTTGACTGTCGCCTTCCATGAAAGCCGAAAGTCGTTCTGCAGCGGTTTCAAAGTCGAGACCGACTTCGATCAATGTCGGCGCCGCCAGACCTTCTTTCGAAAGCACAGCTTCAATACCTTCACAGCGCTCCCGGATATTTTGCAGCTTCAATGACGAGGCCGCAACGACGAACCGCCTATGCCCTAATGAAACCAGATGCTCTGCGGATTTCCTTCCGGCATCCACATTGTCTACAGTCACGGCATCACCTTCGAATTGCGACGGAACGCGGTCGGCAACGACAAAAGGGATCCCGCTACCGGTCAGGATTTCTCTGCTTGAGAATTCATCATCGGAGGGGATGATGACCAACCCGGCCGGGCGCCAGCCGAGAAGCGCAGACAGGCGCCGGGCTTCTTCCTCCGCATTTCCATGAGAACTCGCAACGATGATATCGTATCCTTCGCCACGCACGCTTGCCTCTATGGAGGCTATCAGGCTGGTGAAGAACGGATTGTTCAAGTCAGGAACCAGGGCGGCGACAACCTTCGCCTTGCCTGCCCTCAGCTGAGACGCAGCACGGTCCGGCTGATAACCCAGTTCCACGGCTGCAGCTCGAACTCGCTCAGCCAGATGAACCTTGACGGCCCTGTTGCCGCTGAAGACGTTAGATACGGTCCCCGGGGACACCCCGGCGCGCTCTGCAACGTCTTTGATCGAAACCACCATGCTGACTGCCCTCCCGCAGCGTTCAGCAAACGTAAAACGATTTACTTAAAACGTTTTACGTAGGTTTTTATCAAAGCGCAAGACCTTTTACGGCTCTTTTCGATTGGTTACGCTCCGCAGGGTCTCCACACCTTGATGTGATTCGAACCGACGACCCGGCAGGGATCATTCGGCGAAAGCCGGTCCGCATGACGTTCTCGGACAAGGCAGCCTTGACGTGGGCGCGCTATGGCTGATCATCTCTTACCGATTGCCGCCTGAGGGTCAGCCGAAACCGTGCACCGAATGCCTGGGGGATAGCGGAGATGGTTCCCCCGTGGATTTCCGCAATTTGCCGCACGATACTCAAGCCGAGCCCTGCCCCGGTCGATTTAGGGCTTGCTCGATAAAAGGGTTCGAAAATCTTTTCGCGTTCGATGACGGGTATGCCCGGGCCATCATCTCGAACCTCTATCGCCCCCTCGTACGTCACCTCGACGCCGATGCTGCCGGTCAACCCGCCATGCTCGATCGCGTTGCGAACGAGATTGCGGATGGCCCGTTCAAGCGAATCCCGGTCGCCTTTTACCGGCAATGCACGTAGCTGCGTGTGAAACCCCAGTTCATATCCCTCCGCGATCGCAATCGGCGCGCAGTCTGCGACGACGGTTTCGCAGACCTCGACCAGATCGACATCCGCCCAGGACTGGATATTGGCAAAACGCTCCATGTCGAGAAGCTGTTCGGCGGTGGCGGCCAAGCGGCCCACATCCATCATCAACCTTTCCCTCTCCTGACCGGGAGGCATTCCCTCCAGCCTGGTCTGCAGGATTGCGATTGGCGTGCGAAGTTCGTGCGCGGCATTGGCGAAAAAGCGTCGGCGTTGACGGACATCCTCGTCGATGCGTGCAAGCGCCGAGTTGATCGCGTCGACCAGCGGATGCAACTCCAGCACCATATCGTCTTTCGCCAGTCGGGTGCCGAGACTGTTTGCATCGATCGATGCCGCGCGTCGGATCGTCTTCTGTATGCCCGACAGACCGCGGCCGACCAAAAGCGGCAGGGCAAGGAACACCAGTGCGATCGGAATGAGCGTGAAAGGGACGTAGACGACGCTGAGGCCCATCATCACGTTCCCGATATAGGTGCCGGGTGTCGGCTTTCCTCCGTAGAGGACCTTGATCGATCCGACAGTCGTCTCCAGGGCCGCGAATTTTGCCGTGATCGGGGATCCGTTTTCCCCGCGGATGTCGACGAGGTGGATGTCATCGAGGATCGAGAGCAGCCCGGCATATTGCGAAGGCACCCGGCCGAAATCCACCCGTCGGCCGCCGAGATCGATTGCCGCGAACCAGAAAGACGGCGCTTCCGCTTCGAGCTTCGTCAGGTCTTCGGTCTTGTCGATCACCAACTGCCCGTCCTGCTCGCGCAAGGCGGCGGTGATCACCGGCTTGACGGAATCGTCAGCGTCGATCTTCTCAGGCAGAACGAGATAGAGAAATGCCAGAAAACCGACATTCAACACGACCATCAAAAGCCCAAGAACGACCCCGAAGCGAAGGACGAGCTGGCCCTTGAGGGATTTTCGGCCAAAGATCACGCTCATTCGCCCACCTTGAACAGGTAACCGACGCCACGCACGGTATGGATCGTGACATTCGCACCTGCGTCTGCAAGCCTTCGGCGAAGGCGGGATATATGGCTGTCGAGCGCGTTGGACTGAATCTCGTCATCATAGCCATAGACGGCGTCTTCCAGCGTGCGTCGAAGGACGGTCCGCCCCGCCCGCCGCATCAGCAACTGAAGAACGAGCATCTCCCGCCGCGGCAGGCTCACGGCCTTACCATTGACGGAAAGCTCCTGGTGATCGAAATCGAAGCGCAGGTTGCCTTCGGCAATTTCCTGGCTCGAATAATTGTCCGATCGGCGCACCACAGCGCGCATTCGCGCCATGAGTTCTTGAGCTAGAAACGGCTTGCCGAGATAATCGTCGGCGCCGTCGTCGAGGCCGCCGACACGGTCGGTCGGCGCATTGAAGGCGGTAAGGACGATGACCGGCGTGGTGTTGCCTGCCTCTCTCATCTCGCGCAGAAGGTCGAGCCCGTCTCCGTCGGGAAGCTGCCGGTCGAGAATGACGACGTCATGGACACGCGCCACTACCGCCTCGCGGGCATCTTCCACGCTCGTCATGTGATCGACGACATGCTGATGCTGAACAAGCACGGCGCTGAGCGCCCTCGCCATCTCGACCTCGTCTTCCACCAGCAACAGTCTCATATCCAGCCTTTCGCAGGACGTTCATCGCACGGCGGCATCCGGCCGTTATCGCGATCCCGACAATCCGGTCGCAAGGTTGCAGCAACATTACGCGAACCGGCCCCAACATCGGCGCGGAGAGCCCCGTTCAAGTCCCGGACTGCCCCGCCACCCCGCGATCAGCTGGCACTTGCTTCGGACCGAACCAGCGCCTGAGACGACGCGCCATCCCGTCGAGATAGGTGAGCACGACGGGAACGAAAACAAGGGTCAGCAGCGTCGAGGATATCAAGCCGCCGATCACCGCATGCGCCATCGGTGCGCGTTGCTCTCCGCCTTCACCGAGCCCCATCGCCATCGGCAGCATGCCGAAAATCATCGCAAGCGTCGTCATCACGATCGGGCGGAGCCTCACCGCACCGGCATCGGCAAGGCTCTGGCGTAGATCCTTGCCTTCTCTCACGCCCAGATTGGAATAGTCGACAAGCAGGATCGCGTTCTTCGTCACCAGACCCATCAGCATGATGAAGCCGATCATCGAGAACATGTTGATGGTCGAGCCGGTAGACAGAAGCCCGAGCAGAACGCCGATCAGGGATAGTGGCAGAGTCATCATGATCGCGATCGGCTGGATGAAGGAGCCGAACTGCGACGCCAGAATGATGTAAATGAAGATCACCGCCAGCATCAGCGCCTGGATGGCGTAACCGGTACTTTCGGCAAGATTTTCCGCATCGCCGCCAAACGAGATGCGGTAACCGATCGGGATCTCCATCGTGGCGATTGCAGCATTGAGGTCTTCCGTCACATCGCCAAGCGCCCTGCCCTCGATATTGCTCGATATGCGCACCTCACGTGACAGGTCCTTGCGCGTGATCGCATCGGGCGCCGTACTTTCGACGATATCGGCGACCTGGTCGAGAAGGACGGTGATCGGCTTGCCATCATCATCCGTGCGACCGGTGGAGATCGTCAGGTTGCGCAACTGTGCCGCATCGCGGCGCCCGGTTGCCGGCAGGCGCACGGTCACGTCGTAGCTCTCGCCATCAGGTGCGTTCCAGACGGAGATCGCATCTCCCGCAACGAGGGGCCGAAGCGTATCGCCTATCGTTGCGATAGACACGCCAAGATCGCTCGCTGCCTCGCGCCTGATCCTGACGGCCAGTGTGGGCCGGACGTCTTCGATCGAGGAGTCGACTTCGGTCGCACCGGGAATGGCCTTCAGCGCCGCGGTCACCTGGTCGGATATGCGCCGCAATTCCTGATCGCCATCGCCGAGAATGGAAAGCTGCAGTGGCTTGGACGAGCCGCCGACACCCGAGGATTGTCCGACGGAAACCTCGAGGCCGGCGATGCGCGCCAGCCGCTGACGGATGGGATCGATGCTCTGCGCCGTCGTCAGCGCTCTTTCGTCGTTGGGGGCAAGCTGCACGGCGACGGTCGCCTGGTTGAATCCGCGCGCACCGCCGGAATTAATCGTCGAATAGGTGGAGGCCACAGTATCGAATTCACGCAACGCCGTTTCCACCTGTCCCACCTTGGCCGCCATGTAGTCGAGCGAGGCCCCTTCATAGGCCTTGAGCGATACGCTGATCTCGCCTTGGTCGGCCGGTGGCAAGAATTCGGCACCGATACGCGGCACCAGAAGCAGGCTGCCGACGAACATCGCCACAACGATCCCGATCGTCGTCTTGCGATGATCGAACGTCCAGTAGATCAGCGCGCGATAGCGTTCCGCAATCCTTTCGAACCCACGGTCGAAACGGGCGACCGCGCGCCCGAGGAAACCTCGCTTGGCGTCCTTGTGCGACTGAGGATCCGGCCAGACACTCGACAGCATTGGATCGAGCGTGAAGGATACGAACAGCGAGATCATCACCGCCACCGCCACGGTAACGCCGAACTGCAGGAAGAACCGGCCCATCAGCCCGCCCATGAAGGCGACAGGCAGGAACACCGCGACGATACATAGCGTCGTCGCCAGAACCGCCAGACCGATCTCGTTGGTGCCGTCCAGCGCCGCCCTGACATGGCTTTTGCCCATCTGCAGGTGCCGGGTGATGTTTTCCCGCACCACGATCGCGTCGTCGATCAGAATGCCGATCGACAGCGACAGGGCCATGAGCGTCATGGTGTTGAGCGTGAAGCCAAGCGCGTGGATCGCAGCAAACGTGCCGATCACCGAGATCGGCAAGGTCAGGCCGGTAATAACGGTGGACCGCCAGGAATTGAGAAAGAGAAAGACAATGACTACGGTCAGCACACCGCCTTCGATGAGGGTTCGCTGGACTTCGGCAACCTGTGCGGCGATCGCCGTGGAATTGTCACGGGTAATGGTCAGCGTGACGTTTTCCTTGGCGAGTTCGCCATTCAGCGCCGCGACTTCCTTGCGCAGTGCCGCCGCCACCTGCACGGTATTTGCGCCCTGGACCTTCACGACATCGAGACCGAGCGACGTCACCCCCTGATAGGTGGCGCGGCTCGTCACTTCCGCGCCGGTATCGAGAACCGTTGCGACATCGGAAAGGTAGACGGGATACCCGCCGCTTTGCGCGACGATGATGCCGTTGAACCCGGATGCATCGGCAATACGCCCCTCGACGGTCACGATCCTCTGGTTGTTGCCGGAAATCAGGGTTCCGGCGGCACGATCCTGGTTTTCCCGGCGGATCGCGTCCATGACGGAAACGACACCGATGCCATAGGCTTCCAGCCGATCCGGATCGACCACGACGAGAACCTGCCGCTCGCTGTCGCCGACCAGCGAAATCTGGCCGACGCCCGAAAGAACGCTCAACCGATTGGTGATTACCCGGTTGGCAAGCGTCGTGATGTCCGAAAGTGTTCGGCTAGGCGATGACGCGGCGATGGAGAGGATCGGCTGGTCGTCGGGATTGAAACGGGTTACCTGAGGCGTGTCGACGCCGTCCGGAAAACCGGCTTCGAGACGCGCGACCCGATCTCGCACCTCTTGTGCTGCGACCTGTGAATTCACATCGAGATCGAACTGGACGACGACGATCGCCCGCCCCTCGTAAGAGTCCGAGGTAATGGTGTCGATGCCGCCGATCGTATTCAGC
Organism: Neorhizobium sp. UBA7851; assembly: GCA_002500765.1. Taxonomy (GTDB): domain Bacteria; phylum Pseudomonadota; class Alphaproteobacteria; order Rhizobiales; family Rhizobiaceae; genus Neorhizobium. The sequence goes on along the minus strand of DLSX01000119.1, from coordinate 1,775 downwards.
GCCTGCTCGATCGGCCGGGAGACTTCGCTCTCCACCGAGGCAGGAGAGGCGCCCGGATAGGTGGCGGATACCACGACGATCGGCAGATCGGTCTCCGGAAACAGGTCCACCCCGAGACGACCGTAGGAGAACAGCCCGACGACGAGGATCGTCACCATCATCATGGTGGCGAAAACCGGGTGGCTGACGCTGACGCGGGTCAGAAACATCGATCAGTTCCCCTCGACGGTGACGGAGGTTCCGGCCACGAGTTCCGGCAGTGGCGCGGTCACGATCATGTCTCCTTCGGAAATACCCTTGACCTGCACGAGACCGCGATCGGTCCAGCTCAATCCGAGTTCGACGGCCTGGCGGCGCAAAGCGCCTGCCTCCACTTTGAGAACGAAACTGCCGTCTTCATCGTGGCGGATTGCGGCGGCCGGCAACGCAATCACATTCGCCTGGTCATCCACTTTCAGAATGCCGGTGGTGAACATGCCGCCGCGCAGCAGGCCCTTGTCATTGTTGATTGTGACGAAGACGCGCACTGCACGCGAGCCCGCCACCGCCGTCGGCGAGATGCGCGTCACTTCGCCTGCAAACGTCCGCTCCGGAAAACCCTCGACGCTCAGTTCAACCGGCTGCCCGATCCGCACGAGCGGGATGCGGCTTGTCGGAACGCCTGCATCCACTTCCATCCGCGTGAGATCGACAATGGTCAGCAGCTCGCTGTTGAGGGCTACCGTCTGCCCCTGCTCGACCGGGCGGACGGCCACGACCCCGTCGAATTCGGCACGCAGTTCG